>JAGRGD010000115.1 GCA_020445665.1 Rhodocyclaceae bacterium | reverse complement strand
CTGTTCGACCGCAGCTGGTACAACCGGGCAGGGGTCGAGAAGGTCATGGGATTCTGCTCGGATGCCGAATACGAGGAGTTCTTCCGCAGCGTCACCGAGTTCGAGAAGATGCTGGTGCGCTCCGGCATCATCCTCGTGAAGTACTGGTTCTCGATGACCGACGAGGAGCAGCACCGCCGCTTCCTGATGCGCATCCACGACCCGCTCAAGCAGTGGAAGCTCTCGCCGATGGACCTGGAATCCCGCCGCCGCTGGGAGTCCTACACCAAGGCCAAGGAGATCATGATCGAGCGTTCCCACATCCCCGAGGCGCCCTGGTGGGTGGTCGAGGGGGTCTCCAAGAAGCGCGCCCGCCTCAACTGCATCAACCATCTGCTCTCGCAGGTGCCCTACGGCGAGATTCCCCACGCGCCGGTGTCGCTGCCCCAGCGCGAGTTCCACCCCAACTACATCCGCCTGCCGATCCCCGACTCGATGACCGTGCCGCGGCGCTACTGAGCGGCGAGTGGCTACCTCGCGTCACGACAATCGGGTAGGTTCCCGATTCGCCGTCATCGCCGGAGCGGGCTCCGGCGTGCAGCGCATCGACATCTTTGGGGGGTGAGCCATCATGGCCAGGCGGACACGCGTCAGCTTCGCGACGTTCAATCTCTACAACCTCAACCTGCCCGGCATGGGGGTGTACTCGGACCGGGATGGGTGGAGCACCGGCGAGTACGGCAAGAAGCTCGACTGGTCGGCGTCGATCATCCGCCGGCTCGATGCGAGCGTGTGGGGCTTTCAGGAGCTGTGGCACGCCGACGCGCTGCAGGCAGTGTTCGAGGCCTCCGGCATCGGCAACCGCTATCGCCTGCTGGTGCCGGCCGGCCACCGGGGCGGGCGCATCGTCTGTGCGGCGGCCGTCGAGCAGGACCTGCTGGTCGGCGAGCCCGAGTGGATCACCGACTTTCCGCCGGCGTTCCGCCTCGAGGGCGGCGGCGACGACCCCCAGACCCCGGACATCGCGGTGCGCGTGCAGGCCTTCTCGCGACCGGTGCTGCACTTCCGAATCCGGCCACGAGCCCGCGGGCGCGAGATATCGGTGTTCGTGGCGCACCTCAAGTCGAAGGCGCCGGCGCAGCTCTATCGCGAGGGCTGGTACCGCGAAGATCCCGCCTTCTACGCCGACCACGCGGTGGCCCTTGGTGCGGCGGTGTCGACCATCCGGCGCACCGCCGAGGCGGCCGCGTTGCGGATGCTGCTTACGGCCGAAATGAAGGGCACCGACACCCCGGTGGTGGTGCTGGGCGACCTCAACGACAGCACCCACAGCAACACCCTCAACATTCTCACCGGCCAGCCCAACTACCTGATGAGCGGCCTCGACAGGGGCGGCAGCGACACCTCGCTCTACACCGCCGGCATGCTCCAGCAGTACCGCAGCTTCCGCGATGTCTATTACACCCACATCCACCAGAACGTGCGCCAGTCGCTGGACCACATCCTGGTCTCGCAGGAGTTCTACGACAACTCCCGCAAGCGTCTGTGGGCCTTCAAGGGCATGGAGGTGGTGAACGACCACCTGAACGCGGAGAACCACAAGGCCGACGGCACCTCGGACCATGGCATCGCCAAGGCGAGCTTCGAGTACCGCCCGGCGCGAGACTGAGTCTCCACGCCCCGCCCCTGGCCTCAGTAGACCTCGGCAAGCTCCGGGTCGGTGCCGATCATGCCGTTGAGCTGGATCATGCGGACCACCTCGTCGTCCATGTCGGACCGGTCGACGAAGCGGTCGTCGTTCCAGGACATCTCGAGAATGGCGCGGGCGAGGCGCGAGCCGGATTCGATGGAGGGGTCGGCGCGGCGGGTGAAGGACAGGTTCATGATCGTCTCCCAGAGTGGCTTGTTTTTGGGGCGACCGGATTCGGCCGCTCTTGTGCCATGAGTGGGGGCGGGCAGGGGAGACGGTTCTGTCGCGAATGCGGTGAATGCCAACTATGTCGCGGCAGGGGCACTGGATCGTGATTCGGGATGCAGCGCCGCGATGGCCACCCGTGGTGGCGTCACTGGCCACGTTCGGGGCGGTATCGGGACGGGCTTTCGGAGCCGCTGGGTGGCGTGTGGCCGGCCGTGTGCGACACACTGCGCGGGCCTCCTGAGGTCCCGATGGGCCCGGCAACTCACTCGATGCGTTCGAATTCGCGGCGGATGGTGCGAACCATACCGGGCAGGGTGATCTGGCGTGTGTGGCTGGCACGCCAGACCAGGCCGGTGGAGCGTTCGACCTCGATCTTGCCCGTGTCGGTGATGTCGGCGGTCATATGCGCGAATTCGGCGGCTCTCGCTCCGCGCTTGCCGGCGCGCGCCATCATGGCCTGCAGCAGCTTGGTCACGCTGCCGGGTTCGAGTCTCCGAGCGACTTCGACGATGGCTCGGTCCTTCGACAGGTCGATTGCCGCAACGCGGATCGCGACGTCCGACAGCAATGCGTCACCGCCAAAAGGGTTTGGCAGTTCGGCCTGGGTTGTCGTGGCGGCGTCGGTATCGAGCGATATGCCCATGGGGAACAGGAGCAGCAGGATGTCCTGCAGCAGGAACGCCTCGAATCGCTCGCGATCCGCGAGCATCTCGCGAAGCACGCGGCCGGCTTCCTCGGCAACGTTGGCACCGCGTGCGCGGCGCTCGACGACCAGGCGCTCGATCACTGCGTCGATCTTCGAGCGCAACGGGTCATGGTTCCGGAGGGCGAGAAAGCGCCCCTCCCGCGAAAGCTGCAACTCGAAGTTGAGGGTGGTCGCGACCTCCTGAAGCCACCGGTCCTCGGATCGCCCCGATGATTCGGTCTGGTCCGGGTAAATCTGCTGTGCCTCTCCGATGTGCCAGTCGAGCACGTACCCGGATGACGAGGCTTCGAGAACCCGCGCGGTGAGGGGGGTCACGGTGCCGCTTGCATCCGGTGGCTTGCCCCGCCGCTGACGCGTCGATTCTTCCCGGTACGACCACCGAAAAGTCTCGCCGACCTTGAACCCGGGGCGGAAGTCGATGGGCTCGGCGCGCAAGGGCGCACTCATGAGCGTGGCCAGGGCCAAGGCCGCGATAGTTTTTGCCGGGCATCGGGTGGTGTTCATGCTGGGCAGAGCGTGCAGCGCGCCAGGGTCATGGATGGCACCTGGGTGGGTTTCGCGCCGGACGCGTGGCGCAAGCCCTGGCGACCGCCCGCGTGATCCGCGGGGTGCGGATATCGTGCCCCGGCGGCCTTTCCCATGAATTCGCGTCGCCAGAGATGACAGGAGAATGGATTGCGAAAGATACCACGGGGCCGACGTGACGCGCGCAGGCAATCCGCGCCTGCTCGGCATCGGGGGGCCGGACGGAAACACCTGGGAATGCGTGTGGTGGGCGGTACTGGGATCGAACCAGTGACCCCTGCCGTGTGAAGGCAGTGCTCTACCGCTGAGCTAACCGCCCCCTGAGAAGGGGGATTCTTTCGCGTGGTGGGCGGTACTGGGATCGAACCAGTGACCCCTGCCGTGTGAAGGCAGTGCTCTACCGCTGAGCTAACCGCCCGCGAAAAAATGAGCGGCGATTTTATGGGG
>JAGRGD010000114.1 GCA_020445665.1 Rhodocyclaceae bacterium | reverse complement strand
CTACTTCTTCGGCCGCGCCCTCGACTTGGTGAGCCCCGGCGGGTTGGTGTGCTTCATCACCAGCAGCCACACAATGGATGCCCAGTACGACGCGGTACGCGAGCACATCGCAAGTCAGGCGCACCTGCTCGGTGCTATCCGGCTCCCCAAGAGCACCTTCGCCGGTATCGCCGCCACCGAGGTGCAGACCGACATCCTGTTCCTGCGCAAGCGGCAACGGGCCGAGGCCGTCGAGGCCAACTGGTTGAAGCTGGGCACGGTGCCCGATAGTCTCCGGCATCCCCAGTGCTACGAGCGCTACCTGCCGATCAACGCTTGGTACGCCGAGCACCCGCAGTTCTGCATTGGCCGCATCCGCCGCGAGAGCAACGGCTACGAGGACGTGCCGGTCGCCGTGTTCGAGGGCGACCTGGAGGCGGCCCTGGGCGAGCGCATCGCGTTGCTGCCTGCCGATGCTTACCGGCCGGTGGCGCACCAGGCGGCCCCGCTGCGAGTGGTGGTCCCGGCCGAAGCCGGTGCCCGTCCTGGCAGCTATCGCCTCCACCAGGGGCGGGTACATCGGGTCGAGGGCAGCGAGATGGTCGACGTCCATGACCAGCTCAATGCCACGCAGCGGGCCCGCATCACCGGCCTCTGTGCCATCCGCGACCACGCCCGGGCCCTGCTCGATGCGCAGTTGGCCGATGAGAACGACGGTCGGCTGGGGCACCTGCGAGCCATGCTCAATGGAACCTACGAGCGCTTTGTGTCGCGCTACGGTTGCCTATCCACGCGCGCCAATGCGCTCGCATTCCGGCGCGACCCGGACTATCCGCTGTTGCTGTCGCTGGAGCATTACGACGAAGAGGCCGACACGGCCCGCAAGGCTGCGCTGTTCACCCGGCGCACGCTGACCCGGGTCGTCGAACCGAGCACCGCGGGCGAGCCGGCCGAAGCGCTGGCTGCGTCCATCCAATGGCGTGGCCGGGTCGATCCGGCTTACATGGCCGAGTTGCTTGGGGCACCCGAAGCGGCGGTGCTCGAGGCCCTGGCCGGAGTGGGGCAGGTTTTCCTCGACCCGGCCGATGGGGAATGGAAGACCACCGACGACTATCTGTCCGGCAACGTGAAAGCGAAGCTCAAGCAGGCGGTGCTGTCCGGGAGTACCTACCAGCGCAACATCGACGCGCTGGAACGGGTGCAACCGGAAGACCTGCCACCGGCGGCCATCGAGCCGCGCCTGGGTGCCGTGTGGATTCCGGCCCTCGAAGTCGAGGCGTTCATCCAGCAGGTCCTGGAACTGAAGGACTGCCAGGTGGGCTACTCGGCTGAAGCCGGCGCCTGGTCGGTGAAGTACGGCGAGTGGGAAGCGCGGCAGAACGTGAAGGTGACCCAGGAATTCGGCACCTCGCGCATGAACGCGATCGAGCTCGTGCAGTGCGCGCTCAATGTGCAGGTGCCGACCGTGCGCGACCGCGATCCCCTGACCGACAAGTATTTCGTCAATCCCGACGAGACGCTGGCGGCGCGGGAGAAGCTGGGCCTGATCAAGGAGCGGTTCGCCGGCTGGGCCTTCGAAGATACCGAACGCCGCGAGAAGCTGTGCAGGATCTACAACGACCTGTTCAACGCCACGCG
>JAGRGD010000113.1 GCA_020445665.1 Rhodocyclaceae bacterium | reverse complement strand
TCTGCTGGGCCCGATGACCGCGTTACGCCTCCTTGCCTGGGGGCCACCCAGGCCGCGTCGGCGCGCCTTGTCCTCGAACCCAGCAGACCACAGCGCGACCGACATACAAATGTCCACAGACCCTAGAGGATTCGCCAGTCGAGGGCCTTGTGGATGGCCGTGCGGAAGACCTCCGCCATGGCGTTCCAGATGTCCTCGGCCAGTTGCAGGCCGACGATGGCCACCGAGCGGATGCGGATCCGCGCGATCATCTTCTGGTCTTCGATGAACACCCGCGCATCGTCCTCGTTGAACTCCCCGCTGGCCTTGCGGCGGGCGATCAGCCTGACGTCGCGCGTAAGGCCGTCGCCGATGTTGGCGAGGATGTCCTTCAGGCTCGCCCAGGTGTCCCGGTCATCCACCACAGCGCGGGCGGCGGCCAGCGCGTCGCGGCTGACCTGGCGGAAATCGACGCCGTTGATCGTCGTCATGGGTCTTGTCTCCGTTTCATCCGCCTCACTCGGCCTTCGACCGCTCGGCCGTCTCGATGGACAGGACCGCCTTGAACAGCGCCGAGCGGCGCAGGGCCCAGTTGCTGCGCTTCAGGATCCCGGTCTGTTGCGTCAGGCCGGGATCGTTGTGCTGGGCCTGCCAGCGGATGAACAGGCACTTCAGGTCCACCAGGTTGGCGATGGTCAGGCGACTCGCCGCGACCTCCGCCATCTCCGCCTGCAGTTCGGCACAGGCCGAGGGCAGGGTCTCGTCGAGCAGGCTGTTGATGCGGGTCTGCAGGCGCTCGCCGACCGCGTCGATCTTTGGCTGTGTCGCCAGCGCGCGCAGCAGCATCACGTCCACCTCGGTCAGCATGCTGGCGTAGTGGGCCCGGAACTGCGTGGCATGGCCGTCGTGGGATTCCGGGTCGTCGATGGCGGCGCGTGTCGCGTCGTCGGGCGGGCTCACGAGTTCGCCGTAGGCGATCATCGCAGAGGCCTCGCGATACAGCGTATGGGCGTCGTCGAGCAGGCGGGCATCGTAGGGCTGCACCAGCTGTCGCGCGCAGCCGGCGAGGATCAGGATCAGGGCCGCGGCGGCGGCAAGTCGCGAGGGCAGGGCGTGCATCGCGGATCGGCTCCCCGGGAAAGTCGTCGTGCCCCCATTGAAACATGACAGGCGGGCGGCGGCCATGCCCCGCCCCATGCCTGGAGGCGGCGCCATGGACTCAGTCCAGCCGCCGCAGCGCGCCGCCGGCCTCCAATGAGAAGGCATCGAGATCCCGCGCCAGGTACAGGGCGCCGTCGTAGGCGGTACGGGCCTCGGCCTCGATGTCGCCGATGTGGGGGCTGCGCCGGGCGTTGCCGTAGCGGGGGCTGAAGTGGGTCAGGATCAGGTTCGGCAGGTCGGCGTCGCTGGCGAAGGCGGCCACCCGGGCGGCCGTGCTGTGCATGGGTGCCGGGCCAACCCGCGCGGCCACGTCCTCGGTGTAGGTGGCCTCGTGCACCAGCACCTGGGCGCCGCGGCACAGCGCGTCGAGCAGGGCCGGCGTGTCGTTGTCGCCGCCCACGACGATGCGCCGGGGCGGGCGCGGCGGCACCAGCACGGCGTCGGCACGCACAAGCCGACCGTCGTCCAGCGTCACGTCCTCGCCACGCTGCAGTCGCCCCCACAGGGGCCCGCGGGGCACGCCGACGGCGCCGAGGCGGGCATGGTCCAGCTGGCGGACCGGATCGTCCTGGGTGAGGGCGTAGGCCCAGGACGGGATGCGGTGGGACAAACCCGCTGCCTCGAGCTTCATTCCGCCCACCGCCGGCAACGCGCCGGCTGCGACGGCCACGTCGATGAAGTGCAGCGGAAAGCCCAGGTTCGAGTCGGTCAGCGCGAGCGCGTGGGCCACCAGCTCGCGGATGCCGTCCGGGCCGACGATCGTCAGCGGCGCCTGCCGTCCCTCCATCGACGCGGTCCCCAGCAGGCCGGGCAGGCCGAGGCAATGGTCGCCATGGCAGTGGGTGATGCACACCGCCTCGAGGGTCGCCAGGCTCAGCCGCGTGTGAAGCAGGCGGTGCTGCGTGCCCTCGCCGCAATCCACCAGCACCCAGCCCCGCTCGCCCTCGCCGCGGATCGCCAGGGCGGACAGGCTGCGGTGGCGGGTCGGGACGCCGGAGGAGGTGCCGAGGAACTGGAGGTGCATGGGGTGTTGAGCAGAAACCGCCGGGGGGCGGTCGCAAGCAGGAATCGCCGCCCCGCTAGCCGGTTCAGCTCCCGCCGCAGCCGGGCAGATAGACGAAGCCGGTGCCGTTCACGAGGGGTGCCGGCACGACGAGGTCGCCTGTGGCCCATCCGCCGGCACCCCAGAAGACGGTGCGGCGGCATGAAGCCGACTCCCATTCGATCGCGACGCTGACATCCACCGAGCCGTCGTCGCCGATGTCGTAGTCGTCGCGAATGACCTGCCCGTTGGCGTCGAAAATGCTCGTGGCGAGGCGGCTCGTATTGACCGACGAGGTGCTGAGCCAGGTGGCGGAATTGGCGTTGCCGCCGTAGGTCATGAGGTCGCTCGAGACCCAGCTCGGCCCCTGGTTGTAGCTGTCGATGGTGGTGAGCCGGCCGCTGCCGTCGTAGCCGTAGGTGTGGGTGGTGACGCGGCTGGTTGTGGTTTCGACGCGGGATTCGACCTGGTTGGCGCCGTTGTAGCCGAGCACGTTGTCGATCACGATGCCGGAGTTCGTGGTTTCCATGCGGAATGAGGTGAGCTGGTCCCCGGTGTAGGTCAGGGTCCAGCGGATCGTCTCGCTGCCCGATGTGGCGGAGTCGTCGAGAGACTGGTCGATCAGTGCCTCGAGGGCGTCGTCCGAGAGGGTCGGGAACACTTCGCGCAGCTCGGCGAGGATCGCGTCGCGGTTGGTCGATGCGTCGACGGTTGCCTCCACTTCCTTCAGGCGGCCCGCGTCATAGCGGTAGGAGAGCGTGCTGCTGTCGGTCGGTCCGGTGATGGTCAGCGAGGTCAGCCGGCCGAGTGCGTCGTAGCCATAGTCGTAGGTCGCCTGATCCGTCCGGCTGCCGGGCGAGGGGATCAGGAGCAGGCCGGTCGAGGCGAGGTCGGCGTCGGGCGTGCCGTCGCCGGTATAGACGTAGGCCTCGCGTACCAGCTGGCCGGAGGCGTTGTAGGAGAATTCGCTCGTGGCGTCGACCGTCCCGTTGTTGTCCCAGTCGTAGCGCATCCGTGCGATGCGTCGTTGCTGGGGCGGCGGGTTCGACAGCATCGATACGTCGGTGCCCGCGATCGGCCAGTCGCCAGCCAGCGGTGTCGGCAGCGAGACGGCCGAACTGAAGCTGCCGCTGCTCTGGCCGGAGAGGTCGTTGGTGATCGTGCCCGCCGGCGCCAGCACGGCGGCGGAGCCATTGCAGTTGGGGCAGGGGCCGGTAAAGGCGTCCATCGCGATCGTGGTCGGACCGCCACTGTATGTGCCGCTGCCCAGCAGCCAGCGCGGGTTGCCGTCGGTGTCGTAGAAATACAGCACCGCGGCCTGCAGGCCGCCCTGGGTGACGACCGAGAGACCGTAGCCCGGCATGCCGGCATCGAACCACAGGCCGGTGACATCGCCCGAGGGCACCACGCCGTCGGCGAAGCGCAGTGGCTCGATCGGCTCGGATCCCGTCGCGCCGTTCACGTCCCAGCTGAGCGTGGCCGCGGACGGGCTCGAGAAGGTGATGGTCAGTGACCCGACCGAGGTGCCGGTCGCGGCACGGGCGGCGCCGTCCCAGTGGTAACTCTGAAGATCCGCGGTCCAGGTCGATCCCGTCAGCGAGGCGGCCGCGAGATACCAGGTTGGGCGCCCGTCGCTGTCATAGGAATACCAGACAACCGCCAGGTTTCCGCCAGCCGGGGCGAGATGATAGCCGTGCCCGGATGCCGCAGGATTCCACCACAGCCCCCCGTCCGGGGCGAACACCTGGGCGCTTGAAAAAGGGGCTGCGGTGACGAGGGCGAACAGGACGGCCCACTGTCGAAATCGGCGAGCCAGGGTGATCAGGGGGGTCATGAGGCCTCCGTTGGGGCGTCGCGCGGTGCAGGGCCGGTCTGGCCAAGGGGGTGCATTGCCCCGGCATGGCAGCGGCCGGCGACGAGGTGGTCGGGTGACGACAAGCGTCAGGGCTGGGGGGATTGTAGGCACAATCCGCCCCGCTCCGGTCGCCCCAAACGTCATGCAAGGTGACGGGCGACGAACGTAGCGTCACGCGGGAACCGGATCGGACCGGGACGCGGCCACCCGACGGCTGGCGGCCGGCAAGGCGGCGCGCCCCGGTGCGCGCGCTGCGATGGCGGGCGCCGCCGCGTCAGGTGCGGAAGCGCGCGAACTGCTCCTGGGTGCGCCCGGCGACGGTGGCGAGGGCGTCGATGGTGCGGCCGGCCTGCTGCAGCTCGGCGTCGGTTTCCTGGACCTGGGTCGTGATGGTCTCGGTGCTCTGGGCGATCATGCTCGTCGCGCTGCGTTGCTCGCGGATCGCGTCGGCCACGCTGGTCATCCGCTCGGCGACAGACTGCACCTGATCGCCGATATCGCCGATCTTCACCCGCGCAGCCTCGGTCATCTCGACGCTGGCCTTGACGGTGCTTTCGGTCTCGCGCATGAACTCGACCGCGTGCTGGGTCTCGTCGCGCATGCCGCCGAGCATCGTGGTGATCTCGAGGGTGGCGTTGCCGGTGCGCTCTGCGAGCTTGCGCACCTCGTCGGCCACGACCGCGAAGCCGCGCCCCTGTTCGCCGGCCCGGGCCGCCTCGATGGCCGCATTCAGCGCCAGCAGGTTGGTCTGGTCTGCGATCTCCCGGATCACCCCGACGATGCCGTGGATCTCCCCGGAGCGGCGGTCGAGCTCGGACAGCACGTTGGCCAGGTCGCGCACCCGTTCGGCGGAGGCGGACACCTGGCTGGCGATGGTCGCGACCTCGGTGGCTGCGCTGACCGTGAGCCCCCCGGCGGAGCGTGCCATGGCCTCGGTGTCGGCGCTGTTGTCGGCGATGTGGGACACGCTGACGGTGATCTCTTCGATGCTGGCGGCGTTGGCGGTGGAGATGTCGGTGAGGGACTCGGAGCGGCCGGCGACGTGGCGGACGGTCCGGGCCAGGTCCTTGACGCCGGCCGCCAGGGTGTCCGCGTCGCTGTGCAGCGAGCGGAACAACTGGCCCAGGCTGGTCTGGAAGGTGTTGAAGTTGGTCGCCAGCTGGCCGATCTCGTCGTTCGAGTTCACCGGCAGGCGGGTCGTCAGGTCGGCGCCCCCCGCGGCCATCTCGCCGAGGCGCCGGTTGAGGGCGGACAGCGGGGTGACGACCTGGCGCGGAATGAAGACCGCGATCAGCAGGGCGACGACGACCCCGATCGTGCCGCCGACGCCGGCCACCATCAGGCTGTCGGCCGCCGATTCGCTCGAGGCCGCCTCTGCCGTCTCCGCGCCACGGCCGATCACTTCCGTGAGCTGGTCGATCTGGTCGCGCATCGCCTCGAAGGCGGCCTCTGCCTGGCCGAGGCTGAGCTGGCGGGCCTCGGCGAGAGCACTCGGGCCGCCTTCGCCGGCAAGGGCCATGACCCGGTCGTTGGCCTGCTCCCATTCGGCCCGGTGCTTGCGGTATTGCGCGATCAGCGGCGCGGCCGCGGTGGCCAGTTCGGGGATCGCGGCGACGTAATCGGCGAACCTGTCGACCCGCTGGGCGGACTGCTGGCGGTTGTCATCCACCTGTTTGCGCAGGCGCTTCTCGAGCGCTGCATCCCCGTCCGCCGTCAGCCAGGTCCGCTCGGCGACGAGAGCCTGGTAGAGGTCCCGGTCCGCTTCCAGCAGGACCGCTGTGGCCGGCAGGTAGCGCTTGCCGAGTTCCTGGGTGATCGCGCTGGCTTCGCGCGCCGTGTGGACCGCCGATGCGACCAGTGCCAGAACGATCGCCACGAGGGCCATCACCGGCACCAGCAGCTTCCAGCGCAAAGAGAGGTTCTTGAACATGAGGGCTGTCTCCTGCCGTTTTCGTCGTCGGCGTCTTCTTCAGGCCTCCCGGAATGGAGTGCTGCCGCCTTCTTCAGGGGGCACGCCTGTTGCGTCGACTGTGGCGATATCACGGCTCGAGACGGCCGGGCTGAAGCGCGAACAACAGGGGATTCGCGCCCGGACGGACGAACGGTCGGTCGGCGCAGGGGGGCGTCGAGCGGGCCGCACGACGGCGCGACGGCGCAGGGTCCACCGGGGCCGTCGCGCGCG
>JAGRGD010000112.1 GCA_020445665.1 Rhodocyclaceae bacterium | reverse complement strand
GCGCAGCGGATCCACAAGGCATTGGCGGCCAATGCGCCGGCGAACGCCGTGCTGATCGCCGAGACCGGCGGCCTCAACGCGATGATCGTGGATTCGACCGCGCTGCCCGAACAGGCGGTGGACGACATCGTCGCCTCGTCATTCCAGTCGGCGGGGCAGCGCTGCTCTGCGCTTCGCATGCTCTACGTCCAGGAGGACACCAGGGACCGGGTGGTGGAAATGCTGATGGGCGCGATGGACACCCTGGTGACCGGCGATCCCTGGTCGATCGACACCGACGTCGCGCCGGTTATCGATGCCGAGGCGCAATCGGACATCTCCGCATACGTCGACGCGCAGGAGAAGAAAGGCCGCCTGCTCAAGCGTCTCGCCGCACCCAAGGACGGCACCTTCGTCGGCGCTGCGCTGGTCGAGGTCGATGGCATCCAGGATCTCGAGCGCGAGGTCTTCGGCCCGGTGCTTCACGTTGCTCCCTTCAAGGCCAAGGACATCGACAAGGTGGTCGACGCGATCAACGACCGCGGGTTCGGGCTGACCTTCGGCCTGCACACCCGCATCGACGACCGCGTGCAGCAAGTCGTCGACCGCATCCGGGTCGGCAACATCTACGTCAACCGCAACCAGATCGGCGCCATTGTCGGTAGCCAGCCGTTCGGCGGCGAGGGGCTCTCCGGCACAGGGCCGAAGGCGGGCGGACCGCACTATGTCAACCGCTTCCGCCTCACCGAGGAGCCGGCCGCGCATCCCGCGCCCGAAGGCGATGCGGTTTCGGCGAGTCAGGTTGGGGATGGTTTCGCGGCGCTCGACTCGACCGCCTGGTCGGCACGCGTCGACCGTGTGCAGGTGCTGCGCAGGGCGCTCGACGGCAAGGGTGGGGTGGTGCGTCGGGCGGTCAACGCCGCCGCGAGCCTCGACAGCGGGCCGTTCCGCCTTCCTGGCCCGACCGGTGAGTCGAACCGGATGATCATGCCGCCCAAGGGACCCATCCTGTGTCTTGGACCGGAGATCGAGACGGCGGTCGCTCAGGCCGCCCAGGCGCTCGCCGCCGGATGCCCGGCGCTGGTCGTGGCGCCCGGGGCCAAGGCAGCGGTCGCGCAACTCATCAAGGCCGGCGCGCCGGTCGCAGGCATGGACGGGACCGTGCCACCCACGGAACTCGCGAAGGCAGAGGGATTCGCGGCCGTGGCCGCGGCGGGCGATTCCGACTGGACGCGCGGGCTCAGGCAGGCGCTTGCTGGCCGAGAGGGCCGCATCGTGCTGCTCGAGACCGAGGTCATCTCTCCCGAGCGCTTCTACGCCGAACGGCACATCTGCATCGATACGACCGCCGCCGGGGGCAACACCAGCCTGCTCGCCGCGGAAGCGTAGCCGCCTCGAAGACAAACGGAAAGCGGGGGATATCATGCAAACAGGAGTCTGGATCAGCCTGACAATCTACTTTGTCGCGATGCTCGGCATCGGCTTCTATGCCTATCGGAAATCGACAGGCAATTCCGAGGAATACATGCTGGGCGGACGCGACCTGCCACCTGCGGTCGCGGCGCTGTCAGCCGGCGCATCGGACATGTCGGGCTGGCTGCTTCTCGGCCTGCCCGGCGCGCTCTACGCCGCCGGCCTCGTCGAGGCCTGGATCGGCGTCGGCCTCTTCATCGGCGCGCTGGTCAACTGGATCGTCGTCGCCCCGAGGCTGCGCGAACAGACCGAGCGCTATGACAACGCCTTGACGATCCCGGAATTCCTCGCCAACCGCTTCCCGACGCAGGCATCCGCGCTGCGACTGGTCTCGGCCTTGATTATCGTGGTGTTCTTCGCGGTCTATACGGCCTCTGGTCTGGTTGCAGGCGGCAAGCTCTTCTCGACGGCCTTCAACGGGGGCTATCAGACCGGTGTCTGGCTGACGCTCGGCATCGTTCTCGCGTACACGGTGGTCGGCGGCTTTCTCGCGGTCTGCCTCACCGATTTCGTCCAGGGCTGCATCATGATGCTGGCGCTGATCATCATGCCGGCGGTCGTGCTCTATGCCGGTGACGGCGGTGGTTTTGCGCAGGCGGGCCAGACCTTGTCGGGTATCGGGGGTTTCACCCTTTCGTGGTGGTCCGAGGACATGACCCTTATCGGCTGGTTCTCGTTGATGGCATGGGGGCTTGGCTATTTCGGCCAGCCGCACATCATCGTCCGCTTCATGGCGGTCAGGACCGTCGCCGAGGTGTCGACGGCGCGCAACTATGCGATGAGCTGGATGGGCATTTCGCTGATCGGTGCGATCGGCGTGGGCATCTTCGGCCGCGCCTATGTCGAGCGCAGCGGACTCGCCCTGGCCGACCCCGAGACGATTTTCATCCTGCTCGCCGAGACGCTCTTTCCCGCGCTGATCACCGGCTTCCTGTTCGCCGCCCTGCTTGCCGCGATCATGTCGACCGTTTCAAGCCAGTTGCTGGTGTCCTCGTCGTCCCTGGCGGAGGACTTCTACAGGCTTCTGGTCAACAAGAAGGCGAGTGACCGGACGATCGTCACCGTCGGTCGACTCGCGGTGGTGGCGGTGGGTGCCGTCGCGGCCGTAATCGCGGGCGATCCGGACAGCGAGGTGCTCGGACTGGTGTCGAATGCCTGGGCCGGTTTCGGCGCCGCCTTCGGCCCGCTGATGATCCTGTCCCTGACATGGAGCCGCATGACCGGGATCGGCGCCGTCGCCGGGCTCGTCATCGGCGCGCTGACGGTGATCGTGTGGATCGCGCTTGGCTGGAATTCGAGCTTCCTTGGCGGCCCGGGTGTGTACGAAATGATCCCGGGTTTCCTTATCTCGATGGCTGCCATCGTGGGCGTCAGCCTCGCCACGAATGCCAAGGGTGAGTTCCGCCCGATTACTTCTCCGTGAGCGCCACCTGATGTGATCCGCCTGCCGAGCGAAGTGTCCAAGGCTCGACCGCAGGAGCGTAATCATCGAGCGGCGGTAACGGGCCGTTTGCCTGCGTTGGGCACCGGGCCGGCAAGCGGCCTCAAGGCGCCCATCATGGCGCCCGATCAGCCCGAAAATCCGCGTCGCCCCGTCCTCAGATGACGCCCGCGGCGCCGAGCGCATCGATGCGTGCCTGCCCGATTCCCCAGTCGAGGAGCACGCTGCGGGTGTCGCGCGCATTGTCGGCAAACGGCTCCGCGCCGATCTCGGACGGGGTGCGCGAGAAGCGCGGGG
>JAGRGD010000111.1 GCA_020445665.1 Rhodocyclaceae bacterium | reverse complement strand
CCTCGTCGATCAGCCGTTCGATACCGGCGTCGAGATAGGTCTCGATGGCGGCCGGCGTGTCGAAGGCACCGCGCAGGCCGTCCACCAGCAGGTCGGCCGGGTCCGGCATGCCGATCGCGAAGCCGAGGGTGGCCCGGTCCATGCCGGCGAAGAGGTCGGCGCCGGGCACGAAGCGCCCCAGCACGTAGGACGGCGAGAAGGACAGCAGGCCGCCGGTGTCGCGGCGGCTGCCCCAGCCGCGGAAGGCGACCAGGCCCTCGCCGGCGAGCGGAAAGCCGAACAGGCGCGGCGTGACCTCGCCGCACAGCACCGCGCGGGGATCGTAGGCGTTGAGCAGGAGATCGACCAGCGCCGCCAGGAAGGTGCGCAGGGCGGCCCCATCGGGACCGGCGTCGACCACCGCCTGGCCGATCTCCGACACCAGCCGCGCGGCCTGGTCGATATCCAGCGAGGCCAGCGCAAGCCAGGGGTCGTCCCCCGGTCCGAGGCCCAGCTCGGGCAGTGCCGCCAGGATCGCCCGGTGGAGGGCGTCGGCCGACAGCGCGGTGGCCTGGGCGGCCTGATGGATCAGGGCCGGCAAGGCCGTGGTGTCGCCGAGGAAGTATTCGGTGAAGCCCACCTGGCCGACCTGGAGCGGGCCGAAGCCCAGCTGCAGGTCGCCACACAGGGACGGGTCCGGATCGCCGTTGGCGTCGGTGAAGGTCAGGAAGGCGCGCAACTGGCCGACCGGGATGTTGAGGAGGTTGAGCCAGCCCAGCACACCGACGGTGCCGGTGCTGCTGACCGACACGCCGCCGGTGACCGAGACGAAGGACCCGAGGCCGGCGTAGGTGAAGGTGCCGGTGAGCTGCAGCGTGATGTCCGGGCACGGCACGCCGGCGTAGGCCAGGTCGCGGAAGAGTTCCCACGGGCTCGGCGGCGGCCCGCTGCCGTCGAGGGCATCGATGGCGGCCACCAGCGCATCGCTCAATGCCCGGGCCAGATGCCCGAGCGGATCGTCGAGGATGGCCTGCAGTGTCGAGTTCTCGACACTCACCGGCACGCTGGGCGCGGGCAGCAGCTCGGCCAGTGCGTCGCGGATGGCGGCGGCGAGGGCGTCCTTGTCGACACTCGGCAGATCGGGCACGTGAGCGTCGAAGAAGGCCTTCAGGCCGCAGGCTTCGAGAAAGGCCTCGTCGAGGCTCGAGAAGCGCAGGATCGGCCGGTGACCGAATCGCGCCGGGTCCGGGTGGGGCTGGCACAGGGGGGTCATGCCCGCCGGCGGGCACGGGGCGGGGCATTCGTAGGCGGGTCGGGGCCGCGCGCTGACGAGCGGGCCGCCGGCGTCGGCGCTGTCCTCCGCCTGCGGCGGCTCGCCCGGCGCGACCGGGTCGCCGTTGTCGTCGATGCCGAGATAGGCCTTGAAGTCGCAGGGGCTGGCGTTGCTGTTTTCAAACGACACGCCGCCGGAGGCGCCGTTCAGCATGAAGCCATAGGCCAGCGAGATGCCGGCGCTGCCGCCCGAGACATCGAGGCAGGCGCCGATCGGGAGCAGCAGCGGTGGCGCGGGCGGCTCCGGTACGCCGAGGGCGCAAAGGAACCCGAGGCCCATTCCGCTGTACTGGCCGCTGAGCTTGCCGATCAGGCGCAGTGGATGCTCGCCGGACAGGCCGCGCACGGCCAGCGCGCCGGCCAGGCTGGCGACGCCGATGTTGAAGCCCTCGATCTCGACATGGAAGCCATCGAGTGCGACCACGGGCCGGCCCTGGTCGTCGAACTGGAGTCGGGTGTCCCGGATTCCGGCGCTGAAATTGGTGTTGCCGGAATCGCCCGTCGCGAACGGCACGGAAAGTCCTGCGCTCACGGTCAGCACCACATTGTCCAGCGCCAGCAGCGCGGGGGCTCCAGGTGCGGGCAGCAGGGACCGGGTCGGATCGTCGAAGTCGATCCCGGCGTCCTGGATCTCGATCAGTCCGTGCTCGTCCGACCCGTCGCTGCTGAGCGCGATGCCCTCGAAGAGACACGTCGGCGGGTCGTTGGCGGGCAAGGTGAAGCGGGCGCCGGTGAGCCTCAGGCCGAGGACCCTGGTGCCGAACTGGGCCTCGATCTCGCCACTCAGGCGGATCGACAGCACCTCGCTGGATGCCGGGTCGAGCAGGGCGCCGAGGCCGTCTACGGTCGCCTCGGCCTGTTCGACCAGCAGGCCGCTGTCGCCGCCGAGCCGGATCGCCTCGGCGCGCACCGTCACGGCGTCGATGGTCAGCGTCGGGTGCAGCGTCGGGTTGGTGCTGAAGGCGAAGCTGCCGTAGCCCTCGATCGACAGTTCGCCGGCATTCGCCGGCGCCGCCGGGGCGGCCAGGGTGGCGGGCACCGTGAAGCGAAGGCCGGCCTCGAGCAGGAAGTGCAGGGTGTCGCCCTGGGGGATCAGCTCGAGTCCCGGCGCGCGGCCGAGACCGTCCGGATCGACCGGCAGGATGCCGAGGGCGAAGCCGCCGCCGAGCGGGATGTCGTCGATGTCGCCGGCGAGCGCGATCCTGCCGGACGGCGGCGCGTCGAGTGGGAGTTCGAGATCGACCAGCGATAGCACCAGCTGCCGGTCGCCGGGCAGCGGAAAGCGCGCCTCGCCGTTCAGCTGGCCCAGGGCCGGCGGGGCACTGTCCGAGAGCGTCAGCGTGGCCTCGTTCAGGCTGAGCTCGATGGCCTGGCCGGCGGTCTGGCCTTCCAGGCGCAGGCCGAAGTCGCGGAAGGTGAGTTGCGCGGCGAGGGCGACGCTCGCGCCGCCCTGATCGAAGCGCAGCGTCAGGGGCTGGCCGGCGTCGCTGCCGGACAGGACCACGCTCGGCGCATCGCCATCGTCGGCGGCGAACAGCTCCGCCGGCAGGGCGAGGCTGCCGTGGTGCCAGACAAGGGTGAAGCCGCCGGGGTCGAAGCTGAAGTCGGCGGCGAGATCCGATACCTGCAGGCGATAGTCGGCGGCCACCTGGGGGTTCGGCTTGCGCGCCAGCAGCGCGCCGGCGCCCTCGCTGAGGGCGAGGTGGCCGCTGGGCTGCAGCCCGCCCGTGCCGCTGTCGGCCTCGATGGTGAGCCGCGCCCCGAATACGCGGGCATCGGCGCCGAGGCGCAGGTCTGCACCGCTGACCTCGCCCTGCAGCCGCACCCGCAGCGGATCGCTGGCGTCGTAGAGCAGGGCGGCAGTGACCTCGATCGTGCCGGCCGAACCCGCTGACGCCAGTCCCTCGCCGAGCAGCAAGCGCCCTTCGAGGGTGGCATCGAACTGGCCCGAATCGAATCGCACGCCCGCGCGCGCATCGGCGAGCCGCAGGCCGCCGGGCAGCGCCAGGGTATCGACCAGGGTGCTGTCGAGCTGCAGCGCGACCAGGGTCGGCGCCAGGGGGGCGCCGCCCAGCGACAGCGCGCCGGCCACCGCCAGCGCCGCGTCACCGCCGTTCTCCCCGGGTATGCGGAGCATGCCCTCGAGGCGCAGGTCCAGCGCGCCGCCGGCCTGCTCGAGCGCGAAGCGGGCCGACTGCAGGGACACGCCGCCGCCCAGGGGCAGGTCGGCGTGCACCGTGCTCGCGAGCGCGATCGACTGGAGCGCGAGTGCGCCGTCCGTGACCTGAAACTGGGCCGCACCCGAGAGCACCACCTCGGCGGCGATGTCGGCGAGCACCAGGCGGCCGGTCAGGTCGGCGGAGACGGCACCGGTGGCGGGGTCGAAGCGGGCGGCCAGGACCGGCGCCCCGGGTGCCACCGGCGCGAGGCGGATGCCGTCGCCGAGGTCGAGGGCGGCGCTGGCCTGCAGGGCGAAGCCGTCTGCCGTCCATTCGGCGCCGGCCGCCAGGCGCACCGCGCCGACGAGGATCTCGCCGTTCAGGCGGAGCTCGCAGGGCAGGCGGTCGGTGGGCAGCGGGAAGGCCAGCCCGCTGAGCTGGAGACTGCCGTCCAGTTGCAGGCCGCCGTCGCCACCGAGGCGCAGGCCCACGGCGTTGAGCGACGCTTCGTGGATGACGACCTCCGGCGTCGCCGCCGGCCGGAAGCGCGCTTCGGTGGCCGCCGCCAGGGCCAGTTGGCCGCCGTCCGCCGGGCTCACCAGCGACGCCGGCAGTCGCAGCTCGAGCTCGGCCATCACGGTGACCGCCACGACACCGCCCTGGTAGGCCATCGACAGCCCGCCGGCCTCGCCGCCGCCGGCCGGATGCGCCAGGACTTCGAAGCCGCCGGCCTCGAACAACGGCGTTGGCGCCTGGCCGGCCGCTGCCGGCAGCCACGCCAGCGCGACGCTGTTGCTGTCGAGTTCGAAGCGAAGGTCGCCGGGCGCGTCCGGTGGTGTCAGGACCAGCGGCGCGGACAGTCCGGTCGGGACGCCGATCAGCGTCGCCCGGCCGAAGTCCAGGTGCAGCGCCGAGCCACGGCCGCGTTCCAGCAGGGTGGCGCCGAGCCGCTCGAGGCGCGACCCGATCAGGTCCGCCAGCGACGCCAGGTCGTGGCCGTGTCGCAGCGCGGCCAGCTCGGCGAGCAGCCCGCCGGCGGGATCCTGGCCGAGATCCAGCAGGCGCCCCCAGTCCGGGAAGCTGCGATCCACGGCCCAGCGCAGCGGCCGCTCGCGGCCCGGGACGAGCAGCTCGGTCGCCGTCTCGCTGCGCACCAGGCCGAGCGCGCGGGCGGCTTCCCACAGGACCGGCGCCCGCGCCGACAGGTAGCGGGCGGTCAGCCAGCCCAGCAGGTCCCGCGCGAGGGCCTCGCGGACGCTGTCGTCGGCGAGCGGGATGCTCGCCAGCAGGCCGTCATCCGCAAACGCGCGAAGCTGCACGCGCAGGGCACCCCAGGAATCGGCGATCGCCGACAGGACGTCCTCGGTCGCGGTGGCGGCGTCGGCGCCGTCGGCGGCGGCGGCGAGCTGCGCGACCGCGTCAGCCACGTTCTGAAGCGGCGCCGTCAGCGCGTCCGCCGGCTGGCCGAGCAGCTCGCGCAGGTCCCAGCCGATGTCGGCCAGCAGCATGACCAGCAGCGGTGGGCGCCTGGCCACCCGTGTGAGCGGGGCGATCGCGAACTCGCATTCGCCGAGCCCCCGTCGCAGCAGCCAGCGCAGTTCGCTGTCCATGGCCTCAGTCCGCCACCGGTGGCGTCAGCGGCACCACGTGATGGGTCTCCCACAGCCGGACCCGCTCGCCCTTGAAGTTGCGGCTGTACCAGAAGAGGGTGTGATGTGCGGCGTCGGGTTCGTCGAAGCGCAGCAGGCCGATGTTGTTGACGCCCACCGCCTGGCTGAAGTCCGACAGCAGCACGCCGTCGACGGGCTGTCCTTCGGTCGTGGGCGCCCACGGCGCCTCGCTCGGGTGAATGGTCCCGCCGTCGGGACCGGGCGCCGCCCGGATGTGTCGCACCGTGCAATGGGTGACCCCGGTCGTCGGCGGCAGCGAATCGAGGGGCTCGCAGCCGGCCTGGCCGAGCCATTTCGCGAGGGGCACCGCAGCCGCAACGTCCATCGTCCGCGCGATGTCGAGGCGCAGCAGGCTGGCCGTCAGGTCCCCCGCCAGCGACAGGCCGGCGCTGCCCATCGCGCGCACGTTGTCGAGGGACTGCCCGATGCCGTCGGCCAGCGCCTCGACCAGGCCGGGGTCGCCGCCCAGCGTCATCTCGTAGGTGTCGAACACGGCCAGGGGCAGGGCCATCGTCGGTACCGCAGCGCGTGTCTTGTCGTCCTCGTTGCGTGCCGCGCTGGCACACAACTGGACGATGCGGGCCTTCTGGCCGTCCGCGGCGGTGGCCGTGATGTCGTTGGTGAACGCGTAGTGGATGTCGCCCGAGAGCAGCACGACACGACCGAAGGGCACCAGGTGTTCGACCAGCGCCCGGAGGGCCTGCCGGTTGCCGCTCCAGGTCTCCCGGTCGAGGAATTCGTAGAGGCCGTCTCCGCCCATCGGGCCGACGACGACGCGGTAGGCCTTCGATACGCCATCCTTGAGGTGCTCGGTCGGGGGCAGGTCGAAGACCGGCACCGGCGCCATCACGATGGCCTGGAGGTCGGCGCCGGCTGCGTGCGGCAGGTCGAGCTGCTGGGCCAGATGCTCCGGATGGTTCAGGCCGGCCGGACCGCTGTCGTCGGGCAGCAGCCGTCGCGTCCGGTTGTCGAGGGCGACCAGCAGGTGCGAGTCGGGAAAGACGACGTGGTAGTGCCAGGCCATGGTCGGCGGGCCGGGCGGCAGATGCGGGCGCAGCCCGAGCAGGTCCTCGACGGCGTGGCGCACGTCGAGGCCGCCGACGGTCAGGATCGGCGGCAGCGCGGCCGTCGCCTTGAGCGGATCGGCCGGGTCGGGGGGGCAGGTCACCGCGTCGAGCAGGGTCGCCCCGGGGCTGCCCGGCGCATAGGGGGCGTCCGGATCGGCCGCCAGCGCGGGCCGCCGGTTGCCCCAGTCCTGGAACACCGCGTAGGCGAGCAGGCCGTTGCGGACCACCTGCCGCCCCGCCCGGCTGCCCCGCACCCGATCGACCCAGTGGCGGGTCAGGTTCCAGTCGTCGCTGATCTCGTGGTCGTCGAAGATCATGAAGGTGGGCAGGTTGGCGAGGGCTCGCCGCACCTCGGGCAGGCGCCGGTGGAAGGCCTTCAGCCGGGGCGTGTCGTCGCTGGTCCCGATGCGCAGCGTGCGGGCTTCGTCCGGGTCGGCCGACAGGGGCGCTTCCACTGCCGCCACCTGTACTTCGCCGCTGGCATCCACCGGCCACAGGGCGGGCGACCAGGCCAGCAGGTACATGGCATAGAACTCGGCGAGGTAGAGGAGGTGGCCGCCGGCGATCTCGTTGTCGATGGACAGCCTGGCGACGTCACGGACGAAGTCGGCGCGGCGCTGGCCGGGTTGCAGCGCTTCGTCCCGCATCGGGTGGCCGGCGGGGTCGCCACCCTGGGCAGCGTCGCCGGGCGGCAGCTCGCCGTGGTAATCGTCCGGCCCCGTGCCGGTCTCGCCGGGGCGGGGATCCGGCGCGACGCCGGCCCCGCCGCTGGTGTCGGTACCGGCGTCCTCTCCAAACCTGGCGAGCAGCAACCGGGGTGCGGTGTCGGCGATGACCTGGGCGAGGCCCAGGGCTACGTCGTCGGCATAGATCTGGTCGCCCGTCAGCAGCAATTGCCGGGGGCGAACGGACTGGAAGGGCGCTTCGATGCGCACGGCGTCGGCGAGCGCGAGCATGTCCGGACCCTCGCCGTGGGGCTTGCGGCACGAGGCGTGGAGGATGGTGAGGTCGTTGCGGTCCAGCGGCACGGCGAACGAGGGCAGGTCACCGGGCGCGCCGCCGAGGGGGCAGTCTCCCTGGAGCAGGTTTGGCCCGTCGCTGTCATAGCCGTCACCCAGCGGCAGCGGGGTGTCGTCGAGCGTGGCGAGGGTGTCTGTCCGGGGGACATCGCCGCGCAGGCGGGTGATCTCCAGATCGTAGCGGTAGCGGAAGCCGGGCGAGAGGAACAGGCCGTCGCTGCGGACGAAGGCCAGTGCCACGTGCAGCCTCTCGCCCAGGGCGCGGGTGGAAATCAGCGGGGGTTCCGGGCCGACCGCTACCGCAGCGCCGGCCTCGAACAGCCGAAGCCGAACCCGGGCCGGCTGGCGAAATGCGATGAAGACGCAGACCTCGCGGGTCGTCACCCGCCGCAGCATCGGGCCGCACAGGATCAACGGCCATTGGACCGCCGGGCGTGCTCGGATCACGGCCTGGGGCACGACGGGAGCGCCGGCATGACTCCGGCGTAGGCGGTTCGCATGCTCACCCTCCGCAGTCTAGACCAGCATCGCGGCGGGCGCCGGGTCGCCTCAGGTGTTCGCCGCTCCGGCAGGCGCCGCCATGCCCGCGAGGCGCGCCAGCCGTCGCTTGGCGCTCTCGAGCAGAGACAGCAGGGCCGGCACGAAGAACAGTACCAGCACCGCCGAAAAGCCCAGCCCGAAGGCGATCGAGGCCGCCATCGGGATCAGGAACTGGGCCTGCAGCGAGGTCTCGAAGAGCAGCGGCGTGAGGCCGCCGATGGTGGTCAGCGAGGTCAGCAGGACCGCCCTCAGGCGGGCACAGGAGGCACCGATCAGGGCTTCCTGCAGATCCTGCCCCTTCTTCTGCAGGGTCTGGAACATGGTGACCAGGATGATCGAGTTGTTCACCACGATGCCCGACAGGCCGAAGAGGCCGAACATCGACAGGATGGTCAGCTTGAGCCCCAGCAGCCAGTGGCCGAAGATCGCGCCGGCGAGCCCCAGCGGGATCGCCGACATCACCACCAGCGGCCAGCTCCACGAACCGAAGGACCACACCAGCACGAAGTAGATCAGGGTCAGGCCGACGAGCAGGCCGCGGCCCATGTCGGACATGGTCTCCCGCTGGTCGCTGGCGCGCCCCTCGAAGCTGAACGAGACTGCGTGGCGGCTGGCGAGGTCGGGCAGGATTTCGCGTTGCAGCTCGCCGCGGATCGCGTCGGCGGAGGCCCGGGCGGTGTCCACCTCGCCGGAGACCTCGACGGCGAGGCGGCCGTCGGCATGGCGCAGGGCCTCGAAGCCGCGCCGGGCCTCGAAGCGGGCGACCGTGGTGAGCGGCGCGAAGCCGCCGTCCGGCAGGCGCACGCTGATGCGCTCGAAGATGTCCATCCGCTCCCGCTCCGCGACGGGTAGCAGGACGCGCACCTCGAGCTCGTCGCGCCCCACCTGGACCAACTGGGCGAGGCTGCCGTCGAAGGCGGCGCGCAGCTGGCGGCCGAGGCTCTCGGTGGTGAGGCCGAGGGCCTCGCCGGCGGGGCTGAGGCGATAGATCAGCTGCTCGCGGCCGAAGGGCATGTCGTCCTCGGTGTCGCTGACCCCGGGGATGCCCTTGAGGGTCTCGGCCAGTTCGAGCGCGGCGGCCTTGAGGGTGTCGGCGTCGTCGCCGATCAGGCGCACGTTGAGATCCCGGCCTGGTGGCCCGGCGCGGCGGGCGGTAAAGGTCAGCAGCTCAAGGCCGGCGGTCGGCGCGACCTTGCCGCGCCAGACGTCCAGAAAGCGCTCGTTGCGCACGCTGCGACCGTCCGGCGGCGAGAGCTCGATCATCAGCGACGCGAGCTGGTCGCCGCGGGCGTTGCCGCCCCCGCCGCTTCCCACCGTGCCGCCGAGCCACGACACCGCGGTCTGGACCAGCTCACCGCCCAGCTCCCGCTCGGTCTCCGCAAGGGCCCGCTCCAGCTCGCGCAGGTAGGCGGTGGTGTGGGCCCGAGGTGTGCCGGCGACGAAGGTGGCGTTGGCGTAGATGATCTGCCCCTCGGGCGAGGGGAAGAAGACGAAGCCGATGCGCCCGCCCGCGAGGAGACCGACCGCGAGGATCATCAGGCCCAGCGTGATCGCTACCGTGGTCCCGCGCCAGGCCAGGGCGAGGGTCGCGACGCGGCGGAAGTGGTGGTCGCGGAAGCGGTCGAAGCCGTGCTCCAGGCGCTGGCGCAGGCGCGATGTGCTGGTCGCGGCGGCACTCGCCAGGGCGCCCTTGAGGTGGGACGGCAGGATCAGGAAGCTCTCGAGGAGCGAGGCCAGGATGACCATGATCATGACGAAGGGGATGTCGCCAAGGATGTTGCCGATCACGCCGCCGACCATCATCAGCGGCACGAAGGCCGCGGCGGTGGTCAGCGAGGCGGCGATCACCGGCGCCAGCATGCGCCGGGCGCCGCCGAGGGCCGCGGCGTCGGGGGGTTCGCCCATGCGGCGGTGGGTGTCGGCATCTTCGGCGACGACAATGGCGTCGTCCACGATGATGCCGAGCGCCATGATCAGCGCGAACAGGCTGATCATGTTGATCGAGCCGCCGAAGATCAGCATCAGCCCGAGGGTCGCGAGGAAGGCGGTCGGAATGCCGACCATGACCCAGAAGGCGACCCGCGCCGGCAGGAACAGGTAGAGCACCAGCACCACCAGCAGCAGGCCACCGAGGCCGTTGGTGATGAGCAGCTCGATGCGGTCGCGGATCAGCTGCCACTGGGCGTCGAACACCTCCAGCTTCAGCTGGGGCGGCAGGGTCGGGCGGGTCTTGTCGAGCCAGGCATCGAGGGCCTGGGCGGCGCGCAGCGAGTGGCCGTTCTCGGCCCGCTGGAGCTTCATCTCGACCACCGCGTCGCCCGCCTCGGAGAGGCTCAGCGAGGCCGGCCGGGGCTCCCGCCGGACGGTGGCGATATCGCCCAGCAGGATCTGCCCGCGCGCGTCGCTGACCACCGGCAGGCGGGCGAAGGCGTCTGCGTCGCGACGCTGCTCGAGGCCGCGGACCTCCCGCGCGCCGTCCTGTTCGCCGGCCACGCCGGCCGGCACGTCGCGGGCAATCTGGCTGACCCGCTCGCTGATGTCCACCAGTGACAGGCCGAGCGCGGAGAGGGCGTCGGAGGGCACCTCGATGGCGATCCGCTGCTCGGGCAGGCCGGTAATGTCGATGCGGTCGATGCCGCTCGCCAGCAGCTCGCTCTCGAAGCGGCGCACCCACGGGCGCAACTGCTCGACGTCGCCGCCGCGCACCAGCAGCCGGGCGATCGGCTCGTAGCGGGTGATCCGGCTGACCTGTGGCGTCTCGGCCTCCCGCGGCAGGTTGCGGAACTCGTCCACCCGCTGACGCACCTGGTCGAGGGCGAGCAGGGGGTCGGTGCCTTCGTTGAGCTCGAGCGTAATGCTCGAGATGCCCTGGGCCGAGGTGGAGCTCATCCGCTTGAGCCCATCGACGGTCTTCAGCCGCTCCTCGAGGGGCGCAGTGATGCCGATCTCCACGTCCTCGGCGGCGGCACCGCTCCACACCACGCGGACGCTGACGATGTCGAGTTCGAAGGTCGGGAAGAACTGGACGTTCATCCGCGAGACGCCCACCAGGCCAGCGAAGATCGCCAGCAGCATCAGCACATTGGCGGCGACCGGGTGGCGCAGCAGGGCGGCCAGCGGGCCGTGCTTCTTCATCGCGACAGGGCTTCGACGGCGAGGCCGTCGAGGGCGTTGGGCAGGTGGGTGGCGAGCAGGGCATCGCCGGGCTGAATCTCGCTCGAGCGCACCAGCAACTGCACCTGGCCTCCCTCGCGCCGCTCGCCGACGCGCTCGACGACGGTGCCGAGCAGGCGGCCGTCGCGGATGCGATAGATCCGGTTGCTGCCGTGCAGGGCGGAGAAGGGCAGGGCGAGCACGTTGTCGACGGCCGGGCGCTCCAGCACCGCGTCGACGAAGGCGCCGACCGGGACGCCCTCGGCGGTGTCAAGGCGGAGCAGCACTTCGACGCCCCGCGCGTCGGCCTCGCCGGCGATGCGCTCGAGCCGCGCCGGCAGTTCGCGGGCGCCGAAATGCGCAACGGCGCCCAGGGACTCGCCAGCGGCCAGCGCATCACGCAGTTCGGCCGAATAGGCCACCGGTACCCGGGCCCGCAGGTAGAGGGCATCGGCGGCATAGAGGGACATCAGCACCTGACCGGCCTGGACCTGGTCCCCAGCGGCGACGGCAACGCCGGAGACGCGCCCGGCGAACGGCGCGCGGATCTCGCCGCGCGCCGCGTCCCGCTCGGCTTCGGCCAGGGTGGCCTGGAACTGGGCGAGGCGGGCCGGATGCTCCGCCAGGCTCTGCTCCCGCAGGGTCACCGCGAGGCGGGCGCGGGCGGCCTGCTCACGGGCCTGGTCGAGGGCGCTCTCGGCGCCGAGGCGGGCGTTCTTCAGGCGGGCGAGCCGCTCGACGCTGGCCTCGGCCAGCTCGAGCAGGGCCCGCTCCTCGGCGATGGCCTTGCGGTCGGTCTGGTGGCGGATGGTTTCCCGCTCGACATCCGCCCGGGCACGGGCGACGCGGGGCGCCAGGTCGCTGGGGTCGAGGCGGGCGAGGAGGGTGCCGGCATCGACCCGCTGGCCGTCGCGCACTGCAACGGACTGGATGCGACCGCCGACGGGGCTGGCGGCGCGGACCCGGTCGGGCGCCTCGATGCGGCCATAGAGGACCAGGGTGGGGCGCGCGGTGCGCGGCTCGGCGGTCGTGGTCTCGACTCGCCAGATCCGCTCGCGGCTCTCGACGGGGGGCGGCGCCGGGCGGCTCGCCTTAAGTGCCATGAAGCCGCCGACCGCCAGCAGGATGACCACGATCGGGAGGAGGCGTCGGAGCATGTCGGAATGCGCACCGGGTGGGCCGGCACGTCGGGATCTATATCAGTGGGGGCTGATTTTATATCGGCGCGCCCGATGCTGCCGGGTTGCGCGCATCGGGTCAGTCGTCGAGGCGGAAGCCGACCTTGAGCGTGACCTGGAAGTGCCCGATCTTGCCGTCCACGATGTGGCCCCGCGATTCGATGACCTCGAACCAGTCGAGGTTGCGCAGGGTTTTGGCAGCGGTGTCGATGGCGTTGCGGATGGCTTCGTCCTGGCTGTTGGGGGACGAACCCACGATCTCGACGAGCTTGTAGGTGTGAGCGCTCATGTCATCCGGCCTCCGGGTGGGGAAGGCCCCATTAGACGCAAGTGGCCGCCTTCGTGCAATCTGCCGGGATGAAATGCGAACACGAAGGCCCGCCATGATCCCGACGGGTGGCAACCTCTTTGCGCCACTGCCCGCGGCCGGCGCCGAAGAGACCATCTCCCCGCTCTTCGCCTCTGCCGGCGCGCGTATCGAGCGCATCGTCTCTCACGGCCACGCCTCGGCACCGGGTTTCTGGTACGACCAGACGGAGGACGAGTGGGTCTGCCTGCTCGAGGGCGAGGCGACGCTGGCCATCGAGGGCGCGACCGAGCGCCGCCTGGCGAGGGGCGACTGGCTGCTGATCCCCGCACGCTGCCGCCACCGGGTCGTCGCAACCTCGTCGCCGGCGGTGTGGCTGGCGGTCTTCGTGGGGGGGCAGGGGGGTGACACGGATGTCTGACGGTACGCCGGTTCTGCGCCATTCCGGCTTCGAGGACGGGGTCGCCCTCGGTATCGGCACCGTGATGGTGTCCCTCGGCCTGACCCTGATGCAGTCGGCCGGCATCCTGACGGGCGGAACCGCCGGCATTGCCTTCATCCTGCATTACGCCACGGACGTGCCGCTGGGCGTGTGGTTCTTCCTCATCAACCTGCCGTTCTACGTGCTGGCCTGGCGGGGGATGGGAAAGGCCTTCACGGTCAAGACCTTCGGCGCGGTCGCCGCCGTCTCCGTGATGTCGGAGGCGATGCCGGGCTGGTTGTCGGTATCGGCCACCTCGCCCTGGTTCGCCGCGATCGTCGGCGGGCTGCTGCTTGGCAACGGCCTGCTGATCCTGATCCGCCACCGGGCCAGCCTCGGCGGGCTCGGCGTGATGGCGGTCTACCTGCAGGAGCGGCGCGGCTGGCGGGCCGGTCACGTCCAGATGGGCGCCGATGTGGTGATCTTCGCAGTCGCGCTGCTGGTTCTGCCAGCGGAGGCCGTGGCGATGTCGATGCTGGGGTCGCTGGCCCTCAACATGGTGATCTCGATGAACCACCGGCAGGGGCGCTACGTCGGCTTCTAGCCGGGTTTCGTGCGAACCCGGGAACGCGATGCAGAGGGGGGCTTGAAATGCGCTGGCATGCCCCTACCTCTGGAGTGCGGGTGCTCGATGGGAGGCCCGCCAACCTTTTCGTATCGCTTGAAACCGGAGGATATGACCATGCGCAACTATGACCTGAGCCCCCTGTACCGTTCCGCCATCGGCTTCGACCGCTTCGCCCAGCTGGTGGACAGCGCCCTGCGCAGCGACGCGCAGCCGAGCTACCCGCCCTATAACGTCGAGCTCGTCGAGGAAGACAAGTACCGCATCTCGATGGCCGTGGCGGGATTCGACCGCAGCGAGCTGGAGATCGAGAGCGAGCGCGACACCCTCAAGGTCGTCGGCCGTCGCCAGAAGGACGCCCAGGAGCGCACCTACCTGCATCGCGGCATCGCGGCGCGCGACTTCGAGCACCGTTTCCAGCTGGCCGACCACGTCAAGGTCGTCGGCGCGTCGCTGGAGAACGGCCTGCTCAACATCGAGCTGGTGCGCGAGGTGCCCGAGGCGATGAAGCCGCGCCGTATCCAGATCGGCGGCGGTGAAGGCGTGGATCTGCTCGAGCGCGCTGCCGCCTGAGCGAAGGCCCCGAAACGGGGCCTACAATTTGACAGCACCGGCGTGTTCCGTCGCAATGGCGGGGCGCGCCGTTTCATTTTGCGGGCCTCCCGCGTCGTCCTGTTGCGTGCCGCGCTCCCGGGACGCATGGCGGAATACGGACCACCCGTCCCGGTTGACCCGCCACCCGACGCCTCGCCTCACCGCATGTCCGTTGAATCGTTTCGTCCGTCTCGCATCGTTTTTTCGGCCCGCCGGGGAGCGCTAATGTAGTAGCGCGACACTATGGAACGACCATGAACAGACATCCCTCCTCTCGGCAACTCGGTGTCACGCTGCCCGAACTCCTGATCACGATGACGGTGCTCGCCATCATCGTCGTGGTTGCGATCCCGGGGCTGAACGGGTTCATCGTGTCCAGCCGCCTCACCGGTCAGTCAAACGAGGTACTCGCCGGGCTCAACCTGGCCCGCGCCGAGGCGATCCGGAGAAACCAGCGCGTCATCTTCTGCCCGGTGGCGGTAGCCAACGGCGTGCCGACCGTCACGGGCTGCGTGAACCCCGGAGCAGGTGATTGGGCAGGCTGGATGGCGTTTGCCGATATCAATCGCAGTGGCACCTTCGACGGCGCGGACGTCGTCGTGCGTGCCGGCGTGGTCGGCGGCCCGGATACCGCGGTCCGGGCAAGCCCGGGCCTCTCCGGCGTGAGCAACATCGTCGATTTTCGTCCGGACGGCGTCGCACGCGCCCACGGGACGACCAACATCCAGCGGGTGGCGTTGCGATTCTGCGATACCTCGGGCGCCGTCCAGACCAATGTGCGGGATGTCTCGCTGACATTCGGCAGCCGAATGAGCATTGCGCGCGGCACCAACTCCACGTGTGCATCCCCGAGCGACCCGACATGACCTCACTCCCCCAATTTCCGCATTGCCGCGCCGGCCAGTCGGGCACCAGCCTGATCGAGGTGCTCGTGGCGGTCGTGATCCTCGGCGTGGGCCTCCTCGGCGTGGCCGGCATGCAGCTGTCGTCGCTACGCTCCAACCAGGCAGCCTACGAGCGCAGCATCGCAATCGTCGCGGCCAGTTCGATCGCCGAGCGCATGAACGCGAACCGCGCCGCCGCCGTGGCCGGCGCCTACAACATTGCCCTGGGCGGGGCGGTCTGCCCGACCCCCGGCACCGCGACCCTCGCCGACCGGGACCTCACCGAATGGATCCAGGAGCTGCGCGCGCCCGGCATGCTGGGCAACACCGCCTGTGGCGGCATCGCCTGCGCGGCCGCAGGCGGCGGCACCATCTGCACGGTGTCGGTGCAATGGACCGATTCGCGCTCGGGCACCGCTTCGGAAACTCCCCTCATCGTGACGGAGGTGCGGCTATGACGCGTGTCGCGAAGCGCCCCGCTCGCCAGCGCGGCATGACGCTGGTTGAACTCATGGTCGGCATGACCCTGGGCCTGTTTCTCATCGCCGGCATTGGCAGTGTCTTCGTCGCGACCGGCAACGCCGACCGCACCACCCAGAACCTCTCCCGCCTGCAGGAGGGGGCTCGGACGGCCTTCTCGATGATGGCGCGGGACATCCGCGAAGCCGGCCTCAACGACTGCGGCCGTATCGACCGGGTCATGAACGTCCTCGGCGGGGCCGGTGGGCCACCGGCCTGGGCCACCTGGAACGGTGGGCTGCTGGGATTCGATGCCGGTGTGAGCGCCGGTGACCCGGCATCGGGCGCCGCGGTGGGGCAGCGCGTCGGCACGACGGACGCCCTGCAGATCATGAAGGGATCGTCACGTGGCGTGTCGGTGGTGCAGACGCTGGCGCCCGGGGGCGGTCAGCCGGCGGCCATGCTGGTGACGGATGACGGCCCGTTCCAGCCCGGAGACATCGCGGTCGTCTGCGACTTCTCCCAGGCCAGCATCTTCCAGATCACCAACACCAACCCGGCTGGCGCCAACAACCGCGTCGTCCACAACAGCGGCGGGAGCGTGTCGCCGGGCAACTGCACCATGGGCCTGGGTTGGGTCCAGCCCCGCATCTGCAACCCCGCGGGTAGGCCCTACAACTTCTCGATCAATTCGACGCTCCTCAAGTTCGAGTCGATCGTCTGGTATGTCGGCAACAACGGGCGGGCCGCGAGCGGCGGCACCTCGCTGTTCCGGCTGCGCCTCAACAATGCGGCAGGTACCGTCGCCACCCAGGCCGATGAACTGCTCGAAGGCGTCAGTGGCCTGACTATGGACTATCTGGTGGACGGCGCCGCCCAGTATGTGAATGCCGCGGCGGTCACCGCGGCGGGCAGCTGGAACGACGTCATCGCCGTCCGGATCAACCTGACCATGACCAGCGCGGTGCAGGACCAGAATGCCACCGGGGGACTGGAGCGCATGCAGCGCCAGTTCGTGCACGTCGTGACCTTGAGAAACCGGGTGAGCTGATGCGCATGCCGACCAAATTTCCTCGAAACCAGCGCGGTACCGTGCTGATCGTCGCCCTCGTCATGCTGATCGCGATCATGCTGCTCGGGCTCAACTCGATCCGGGGCACCAGCCTGCAGGTGCGGATGGGCAGCGGCATCTATGACCGCCAGATCGCCTTCCAGGCCGCCGAGAGCGCGATGCGCGAGGCCGAGGTGGCCGTCGGGCCGGGCACCAACCCGGTCTTCGACGGCTCGGCCGGGCTCTACCCGATCCCGGCGCCGGTCGCCGACGGGACCTATGTCGACCGCTGGTCCGTCGCGGGCACCGGCTGGGTGAGCGGGACCGCGATCGCCAACGGCCCGAGGACCCCGACGCCCCAATACATCGTCGAGGATCTGGGCGAGTGGCCCGATCCCCCCGACTGCCTGAGACAGATCCCGCGGGACCCCCTGTGCCTGTCCTCGCGCTACCGGATCACCGCGCGCAGCAACAGCGCCGGCAATGCCAATCAGGTCGTCATCCAATCCACGTTCCGGCCCCAGTAGGCAGGGAGGCAACATGCAACCGAATCGACATCGCCCGATTGGACACCGTGTCCTGAAACCGCTGTCCATCAGCCTCGCCATGTGCCTGGCCCTGCAACCGGTGCAGGCGGCCGTCAGCATTTCGTCGTCGCCGCTGCTGACCGACTCCTCAGTGCCGCCCAACATCATGTTCGTGCTGGACGATTCGGGCTCCATGCAGTGGGAGGCCATGCCCGACTCGCTGCGTTTCGGGGCGATCAACTACGTTTTCCCGCTGCCCAACAATGGCAACGGCGACAACATCTATGGCGCAAGTCGCTACTCGGAAGTAGTGCCGGACTTCGACGACGACAACCAGTTCAACCTGCTGTGGCGTTCGCCGAGCAACAACGCGGTTTTCTACGATCCGGCCGTCGACTATGCGCCGTGGAAGCGGTTCAACGGCACCGCCCACGTTTCCGTCACCGGCAACAGCGCAGGCGATGTGAGCCCGACCAACGCGCCCTACAACCCGGCGGTAACGGCTCGTGGATCCCTGAACCTCAACCCCTCGACGGCGTTGTCGATGAACGCGCGCTGGGTGTCCCGATGGGGTGGCATCTGCAGCAACTGTTCCGAGACCTTCTGGCCGGTCACCTTCTACATCTACAAGGGGGCCGGCAGCACGACCTCGGCGGACAGCTATGTGCGCTACCAGATCCGCAACTCGGTGGGATACAAGAAAGACCCGGCAGGCTCCGGCACCAACACCGTCATCGCGACCTTTGACTGGACGGACCAGGACGGCAATGCCTTCAGCCGGGACGCGACGGCCGAGCTGCAGAACTTCGCCAACTGGTTCTCGTACTATCGCTCCCGCCTGCTCGCAGCGCGGGGCGGGGCGAGCCTCGCGTTTGCCGACGTGGATACGAAGAAACGGGTCGGCTTCACGACCATCAACCACCCGGGCGAGGGCAGCTATTCCGAGCTGATCGACCCGACGAAGTCTTTCGAAACCTCGACTCGCCAGGCCTGGTTCGATCGCCTGCTCGGTGTCAACGTCTCGACCAATGGCACGCCCCTGCGGTCGGCCCTGCAGTGGGCCGGCGAGTACTACTCCCAGGCCGCGGGGGAGACCAACAACCCGTGGAAGCCGCTCGACGAGGCCGAGTGCCGTCGAAGCTTCACGATCCTGACATCGGACGGCTACTGGAATGGCAGCTATCCGCGATCAGGGGTGAACACCGATGGCTCGGTCGGTAACGCCGACGGCAGCGACGGCACGGCATACACCAGCAACCTCGACGGCGTCCCCAGTGCCGGCTATACCGCGGGGCCGCCCTTCGAGGACAGCTACTCGAATACCCTCGCCGATGTCGCGATGCATTACTGGAAGACCGATCTGCAGACCACGGTAGAGAACAAGGTCAGCCCGACGCCGACCGATCCGGCCTACTGGCAACACATGAACACCTTCACCCTGTCGATCGGTGTGCAGGGCACGCTCGATCCCGAAACGGTCCAGGGCGACGAGACCTTTGCGGCCTGGACGAACCCGTCCTCCGGCTCCGACCTGCACAAGATCGACGATCTCCTGCACGCGGCGATCAACGGGCGCGGCAAGTTCGTGCCGGCCCAGAACCCCCAGGAGTTTGCCGAGGGCCTCAGCAACGCCCTGAAGGAGATCGATGAGACCGCCGGCAGCGCGTCCAGCCTGTCGGGCAACACGACCTCGGTGCAGACCGGCTCGGCGGTCTACCAGGCCCGCTACTCGTCCAACAGCTGGTCCGGCGACCTGGTGGCCTGGGCCCTCGATTCGACCACGGGCGACGTGCAGGTCACGATCGGCGCCAACAACCAGAAGCGCGGCGCGTGGTTTGCCAGCGAGCAGATGCCGTCCCCGGCCAACCGCAAGATCTACACGAGCGTGACCGGTGCGCCGGGCAGCATCGTCGAGTTCGCGACCTCGACCGCGGGCGTGACGGGTGCCGTCGGATCGAATGCACTGGTCGAGTACACCCGGGGTTCCGCATCCAACGAAGGGGTCGGCGGTACCTTCTTCCGCCAGCGCAAGCGCTACTCGGCCAGCAACGCGCCGCTCGGCGACATCGTGAGTTCCTCGCCGGCCTATGTCGGTTCGCCCCCGAATCGTGTCTATGACCGCACCGATCTGCCGGGCCATGGCAGCTACCAGTCGTTCCGGTCGACCCAGGCCAGCCGCCATCCGCTGATCTACGTCGGTGCCAACGACGGCATGCTGCACGCCTTCGACGCGAGCTCCGGCAAGGAGGTGTTCGCCTACATTCCGAAGGCCTTGCTGCCGAGGCTGCAGGCGCTCGCCAGCCAGTCCTATGCCCACGAGTTCTATGTGGATGGCGACATTGTCGTCGAGGATGTCTACGACGGCAGCAGCTGGCGGACGATACTGGTGGCGTCGCTGGGCCGTGGTGGCAAGACCCTGTTCGCGCTGGACGTGACGACGCCGACCGCGGTTTCGGGCGGGAGCGTGGTCTCCGCGGTTGGCGCCTCGACCCTGTTGTGGGAAGTGTCCGGCAACAGCTCCAACCACCTCGGCCATGTCCTCGGCAGCCCGGTGATCGCGCCGATGAACGACGGCACCTGGCGCGTGGTCGTCGGCAACGGCTATAACGGTGCGACCGACACGGCCAAGCTGATCCTGATCGACATCTTCGATTCCTCGGACATCGTGGTGCTCGATACGGACTCGAACAGCGCAGCGCAAGGCCTCTCCGGCGCCGGTGGGTGGGATGACGACGGTGACGGCGACGTGGACATGCTCTACGCCGGAGATCTGGCCGGCCGGCTGTGGAAATTCGACGTGTCGGCCGGCAACAAGAACAGCTGGGATGTGGCCAACCGTTCCGGCAGCAGCGGCAAGCCGGTGCTCACGGCGACCGACAGTCTGGGTACTGCCCAGCCGATCACGGCGCAACCGACGGTGGGAGCCCATCCGGAGACTGGTGAAGTCTGGATCTTCTTCGGTACCGGGCGCTTCATTACCAGCGGTGACCGCAGCGACTCGAGCATCCAGACCTGGTATGGGGTGCGGGACAACATCACGACCGACGTCACCGCGGCGACGAGCCGGACGCGCAGCGCCCTGGTCGAGCGGGTCATCAAGGAGGAAGGCACCAACACGCGGGTGGATGGCTCGACCGGCACCTATCGCCTGATTTCCGATCTGGGCGAGGCGACCGGTGGGGACAGCATGTTCGACACCACCGGTGCCTACGTCAAGCACGGCTGGTACATCGATCTGGTCGTGCTCGGCGGCACCCCCACCGGCGAGAAGATGCTGGTGCGCAACGTGCTGCTGAAGGACATCCTCCTCGGCTCGACGCTGATCCCCAACAACGAGGCCTGCGGCAATCTGGGCGACGGGTGGCTGCTGGCCGTCAATCCCTGGACGGCAGGGCGGCCGACGCACAGCTTCTTCGACGTCAATGGCGACACCGATGTCGATGACGACGACCGGATCAACGGTGACACGGTCACGGGTTACAAGCACGGCAACGGTGGGATTCCGTATCTGCAACGCTGCGACGACGGGCTTTGCGTGACGGGCACCAGCACCGACGGCGAGGAGCCGCCGAGCACGGTCAATGCGGCGGACGGGGCGATTCGCGGTCGCCTGTCCTGGCGCGAACTGATGGGAGACTGACGATGAAACGCTTCATCAGGGTGGTACTGACATCGGCATGGGCGTCGATGCTCGTGTTCGGTCCGGCATGGGCGGAGTCCGAATTGAACGGGTCGGATGTGGAGCGACAGGGGACGATCGAATCCGTCGATCCGACCCGCTCGGTGATTCGCATTGGTGGCAAGAGCTATCAGCTCGACCAGAACACCCGCATCCTCATCGGCGCACGGCGCGTCTATGGCCTGTCCGAGCTGGAGCGCGGCGCGCTGGCCAGCTACGGCACGGACAGCCACGGCCGGATGACTGCCATCCAGGTCCTGGGCGACAGCCTCCCTGGCTTCGGGGGCGGGCGATGAAAGCGCATCGAGGCTTCACGCTCGTCGAGGTGCTGATCGTCATGACGATCGTCGGCATCCTGACCGCGGTGGCGCTGCCCGCCTACCAGACCTATGTGGCCAAGACGCGGCGCGGCGCGGCCCAGACCTGCGCTGCGGAGCTGGCGCAGTTCCTGGAACGCAACTACACGCTGGCGCTGGTCTACAACCAGGATTCTGCCGGCAACGCGATTGCCCTTCCGGCCACCCAGTGCCGGACGGATCTGGGCAACAACTTCACCTTCGCATTCACCCTGGCGGCGAACACCTATACGGTCACGGCAACCCCGTCGACTGCGCAGGCCGCCAACGATGCGTCCTGTGGCTGCGTCATGACCCTGAACGAGCTGGGTGTGAAGGGTGTGTCGTCCTGCACACACGCCGTGTCGGACTGCTGGAAGTAAGCTGCGGGGGCAGTCTGCAACGGGCGACAGGGCCGGGAGGAGGCTGGCGGCAGGGCGTTACCGACCGGCCACCAGCCCCTCGATGTCCTTGGGGATTGTCGCGCCAGTGCTGCGCGCCCGCTGCAGCAGCGTCCAGTAGTAGCGGTACGAGGCGCGGTCGTGGAGCTTGCCGGCGTGCTGGATTGGACCCCAGCCGGCGGCCATCGCCGCGGCGATGATGTCCGCCGCCATCAAGACCTCGTCGAAATCCGGCCGCATCGCATCGAGAATCGGTGCGATCTGGTTCGGGTGAATGCTCCACATGCGCAGGTAGCCGAACTCGGATCGTGCGCGGGATGCGTCGGCCAGGATGATGTCGCGGTCCTTCAGTTCGGTGGTCACGTTGTGGGACGGGATCGCGCCGTTGCCCAGTGCCGCGGCAGCGATCTCGCATTTGGCCCGGCGCACCAGGGGGTGGTCGAACTGCCCCGGGCTGCGCATGGCCGAGCCCGGAATGGCGCCCTGGTGGTCGCTGACGAAGTCCATCAGTCCGAAGTCGAGGGACTCGACGCCGTCGAGGGCCGCGATCTCCCACACCGCCCGCAGGGCACCGTGGGTTTCGATCAGGACATGCACCGGTATCCGCCGGCCGAGCCCTTCCCGGGCCTCGATCGCCCGTAGCGCGGCGATCTGCGCGCTGACATCCTCGGCGGAGCAGGGCTTGGGCAGCGTCACGAAGGGCAGGCGCTCGCCTGCGCGGGGGATGAGAATCTCCAGATCCTCTCGCCAGCCGGGGTGGCTCACGTCGTGGATGCGCACGCCGACCCGGCCGAAGCGGTTGTCGCTGCCCATCACGAGTTCGGCGCACATCGCCGCGTGTTCGCGCTCGGCGCCCGCTGCGGCGCCATCCTCGCAGTCACAGGTGATGTCAAAGAGGGGGCCCATCTCCGCCTGCAGGGCAAGGGCCTTGCGGATGAGTTTCTCCGAGCCCGCGTAATGGTCCACCGCCGGCATGGTCGGCAGCTGGCGCTGCCCGGCGAACAGCACTTCGGAGGGGTGGGCAGGGGGGGTGGATGGCTTCGTCATGGCAGTCGGAGGCGCAAAAAAGGGGCCGCGGCATTGTACCGCGACCCCTGGTGGGCACCGAAGGTGCGCCGGATTACTTCAGCATGTCGGCGACAGCGGCGCGCTCGTCCTCGAGTTCGGCCAGGGTCTTGTTGATCTTCTCGCGGCTGTAGTCGTCGATGTCGAGGCCCTGGATGATCGTGAACTCACCATTCTTGCACTCGCACGGGAAGCCGAACACGACACCTTCGGGGATGCCGTAGGAGCCGTCGGAGGGCACGCCCATCGTGACCCAGTCGTCCGAGCCCAGGGCCCAGTCGTGCATGTGGTCAATGGCGGCGTTGGCAGCCGAGGCGGCCGACGACAGGCCGCGGGCCTCGATGATGGCGGCGCCACGCTTGCCGACGGTCGGCAGGAAGACGTCATTGTTCCAGGCGTGGTCGTTCACCAGCGACTTGACCGAGTCGCCGTTGGACTGGCAGAAGCGGTAATCGGCGTACATGCTGGGCGAGTGGTTGCCCCAGACGACCATCTTCGTGAAGCTCGACACCGGCCGGCCGGTCTTGGCGGAGAGCTGGGACAGGGCCCGGTTGTGGTCCAGGCGCAGCATGCCGTGGTAGTTGTTCGGGTTGGTGCGGCCGACCTTCTTCGCGGCAGCAGCGGCGATGTAGGCGTTGGTGTTGCAGGGGTTACCGACCACCAGCACGCGGACGTTCTCGTTCGCGTTCTCGGCGATGGCCTTGCCCTGAACCGTGAAGATGGCGCCGTTGGCGGTGAGCAGGTCGGCGCGCTCCATGCCGGGGCCGCGCGGGCGAGCCCCCACCAGCAGGCAATAATCGGCGTCCTTGAAGGCCACGTTCGGGTCATCGGTGGCGAGCATGCCGGCGAGCAGCGGGAAGGCGCAGTCCTCAAGCTCCATCATGACGCCCTTGACGGCCTTCTGGGCCTGGGGCAGGTCGAGCAGCTGCAGAATGACCGGCTGGTCCTTGCCCAGCATTTCGCCACTGGCGATACGGAAAAGCAGGCTGTAGCCGATCTGACCAGCGGCGCCGGTGACTGCAACGCGGACGGGTGCTTTGCTCATGGATTCACTCCCTCTCTCTCGATGATTGCCTGATGGCAACGAAATGATCTGGCGCGCCGGGGATTCCGCAGTGCCGCAGAAGGCCGTCGCGCTAACGGCGCGAGAATCCTAGTGCCATCGCGCGAGATTGTCAATTCATGTATGTTGTCTTATATAAGATATAAGACTAATGTAGACCTTTTTGAATTTTTGTGATGGAATGCGCGCCATGGCCCAAGAGTCCCCGACCTTCAGCCCGCTCTACCGGCAGATCAAGAGCCTGATACTTCAGGCGCTTGAGGCCGGCGAATGGCGTCCCGGTCAAGCCATCCCCAGCGAACAGGAACTGGCCGTCCGCTTCAGTGTAAGCCAGGGCACGGTTCGCAAGGCGATCGATGAGATGGCGGCTGACAACCTGCTGGTCCGCAAGCAGGGCAAGGGCACTTTCGTCGCGTCGCACAACGATCCGCGCGCGATGTTCCGCTTCCTCCGCCTGGTTCCCGACGACGGCTCCATTCCTCACCGCGAGAGTATCCCTCTTGAATGCTGGCGTGCCAAGGCCGGCCAGGAGGCGTCGCGCATGCTGGCCATCGAGCCGGGCGCGCCGATCATGATCGTCCGCCGGCTCCTCAAGTTCGCCGGCAAGCCCGTGGTGGTCGATGAAATCTACCTGCCGGGCGAGATATTCCAGGGGCTCACGCTCGAGGTGCTGCAGGGCTGGCGCAGTTCGCTTTACAGTCTTTTCGAGTCCCGATTCGGTCTGCGCATGATTCGCGCGGACGAAAAGATTCGCGCCGTGGCCGCCGACAAGGCCACGGCCGAAATGCTGAAGGTCGCGGATGGTACGCCCCTCCTCTCGGTGGAGCGTGTCACCTACACCTACGGCGACAGGCCCGTCGAGTGGAGACGCGGGCTCTACCTGACCGAAGATCACTACTACCAAAACGAATTGAATTGATCTGCCGGTAGGGGTTTACCAGAAGTTATACTTTCGGTTTTTGTGGGAGCTCAGCGGGTCCGGTGGGTCCGCCGAAATAGAGGGGAATCTAAATGTCAGATGTGAGTGTGCGTAAGCAGCGCCCGAAGTTTCTGGCGCTGAACGAGATCCGGCTGCCATTGCCGGGTTTCGTGTCGATCCTGCACAGGGTCAGCGGCGCCGGGCTGTTCCTGATGCTGCCGTTCCTGCTGATGCTGTTCGGCAAGAGTCTCGGCTCGCCCGAGTCATTCGCGGCCTACAAGGAGATCGTCTCCAACCCGCTGGCCAAGCTGCTGCTGTGGGGCCTGCTGTGGGCATATCTGCATCACTTCTGTGCCGGCATCCGCTTCCTGCTGCTGGACATGCACAAGGGGCTCGATCTGCCGACCGCGCGCCAGTCGTCCAAAATCGTGCTCGGCGTGAGCCTGTCGCTGACCGTCATCATCGGGGTGTGGCTATGGTAAGGCGAATCGTTGTCGGTGCTCACTATGGCTTCCGTGACTGGCTGGGGCAGCGCGTCACGGCCGTTGTCATGGCCCTCTACACGGTCTTCTTTGCGCTCAACGCACTGGGCCTTCCCGAAATGAGCTATGACGCCTGGCGTGGCATGTTTGCCGGCGGCTTCATGCGCTTCTTCACCTTCCTCTTCTTCCTCGCGCTGTTCTATCACGCGTGGGTTGGGGTTCGGGACATCTACATGGACTACATCAAGCCGGTCGGCATCCGCCTGGCCCTGCATGTGGTCACCCTGTTCCTGCTCATCGGCTATGCCGGCTGGGCTGCCCAGATCCTGTGGAGGCTCTAAGTGAAAGTCGCCAAGCGTACCTTTGACGCGGTCATCGTCGGCGCCGGTGGCGCCGGTCTGCGCGCCGCGCTGCAGCTGTCCGAGGCGGGCATGAAGACCGCCGTCCTGACCAAGGTCTTCCCGACCCGTTCCCACACCGTCGCCGCCCAGGGGGGCGTCGCCGCTTCGCTCGGCAACTCGACCGAAGACAACTGGCACTGGCACATGTACGACACCGTCAAGGGGTCGGACTGGCTGGGCGACCAGGACGCCATCGAGTTCATGTGCCGCAAGGCCAACGAGGTGGT
>JAGRGD010000110.1 GCA_020445665.1 Rhodocyclaceae bacterium | reverse complement strand
CCTCTGTATGGACCGGAGACATCATTAACAGCTGTACGGAGACATGGGTGACACTTTCGACCTGTCGTGGTCGGGAGGTTGCGGATGGCTTGGCGAGTGGTGAATGTGATGTCTCTACGTTTGGAGTTTGTGACGTTGGCGGCGCAGCCGGGGGCCAAGCTGTCCGAGCTCTGCCGGCGTTTCGGGGTGAGCCGGCAGACCGGCTACAAGTGGCTGGCACGGTTCGGCGAGGCGGGTGAGGCCGGGCTGGTCGACCGATCCAGGCGGCCGCATGGCTCGCCTTCGCGGACCGATGCCGCGGTCGAGGAGGCGGTCCTGGCGGTGCGTCGGGCCAATCGGTGCTGGGGTGGGCGCAAGATCCGGCGGGTGCTGTTGAACGCTCGGCCCGAGGGTCTGCCGGCCGAGCAGGTGCCGGCGGCGAGCACGATCACGGGCATCCTGCGGCGGCACGGTCTGCTCGAGCGCGACGAACCGGCCCCGCAGCCCTTCAAGCGGTTCGAGGCGGTTGCTCCCAACCGCTTGTGGCAGATGGATTTCAAGGGCCATTTCGCGCTTGATGGGCGAACCGACGGTGGCGGCGTGCGCTGCTGGCCGCTGACCGTGCTGGACGATCATTCCCGCTATGCCATCGGCGCCGAGGCTTGCACCGACGAGAAGGAGGTGACGGTCTGCGAGCGTCTCACGAAGGTGTTCGAGCGCCACGGCCTGCCCGACGCGATCATCACCGACAATGGCGCACCCTGGGGGCATCAGAACGGCGTCACCAAATACACCAGGTTCTCGGTCTGGCTGCTCCGCCTCGGCGTCAAGCCGCTCCACAGCCGCCCCCGTCACCCCCAGACCATGGGCAAGATCGAGCGCCTGCACCGCTCGCTCAGGGCCGAGCTCCTGCAAGGCCGCCGCTTCGCCGACCTCGACGCCGTCCAGAGCGGCCTCGACCGCTGGCGCGCCCGCTACAACCACCAGCGTCCACACGATGCGCTCGGCGGCGCCTTCCCGGCCAGCCGCTACAGGATGAGCGAACGGTCGATGCCCGCCAGATTGGTCGAGCCCGACTATCCCGACGACCAGGTCACCGGACGTGTCCGCCGCAACGGCTGCCTGCGCTGTCGTCCCCAGGACCAGCGCCGCGTCGATCTCCAGCTCTCCGCCGCCTTCGCCGACCAACGCGTCGCCGTCCGCCCATCAGCCGAGGACGGGGTCCATCATGTCTGGTTCATGACCTGGCGCATCGCAAAGGTCGATTTCCGGACAAATCCCGAGCGCCCAACTGTCACCCATGTCCTCGAACGCATGTAAACCTTGTCTCCGGTCTATACAGCCTCCCCGACTCTTCATCCTTTCCTAGACCGTCGACGTCACCTTCTTCAGCCCCCTCGGCTTGTCCGGGTCGTGGCCGCGGGCGGCGGCCAGGGTGGCGGCCATGGGGTAGAAGGCGGTGATGGCGACGATGGGGTCGAGGAGCGGGTGGAGGGGCTCGGGCAGGCGCACGGCCTGGCCGGCGACGTCGGGGTCGGGGCTGGCGGTGATCACGGTGCCACCGGAGGCTGCCATCTCGGCGGCGAAGGCGGCGGTGTCGGCGCCGCCGGCGTCGGCGAGGGCCAGGGCCAGGACGGGGAAGCCGTCGTCGATGACGGCCCGGGGGCCGTGCCGCACCTCGGCGGAGCTGAAGGCCTCGGCGTGGAGATAGGAGGTTTCCTTGAGCTTGAGGGCGGCCTCGTTGGCGATCGAGAGGGCCGGGCCGCGGCCGAGCACGTAGAGGCTCGACGCTTCGGCCAGGGTGTCGACGGTGCCGCCCCAGTTGACCGCGAGCGCTGCCTCGAGCCTTTCGGGCAGGCGCTCGAGGCCGGCCCGAAGCGCGGCGTCGCCGCGCCAGACCGCGGCGAGGCGGGCGATGGCGACGAGGGTGAGGATGAAGCTCT
>JAGRGD010000109.1 GCA_020445665.1 Rhodocyclaceae bacterium | reverse complement strand
GTACTCATCCCCCGAGTAGTGAGGCCAGAGCATGTACAGCTGGCGGAAACGGGCGCGCAAACGGGCGCGCACAACGAAAGCGTAGGAGCGTGAACCGATCTCCCACATGTAGTCGTCGAGCGCCGCGCAAATCCCGAGCCCCGGCCGAGACCCATGCCGCACCGCCTCGCGCAATTCGCAGAGCAGGAAGTGGAGCGTGAGATCCACCTTCTGGTCGGCCTTGCCCGGTTTCACGTCAGCTCCTTTTCCAGGTAGTCGATCACGAAGTCGATCATCTCCATCCGGAGGCGACCGTACTCCCCTGTCCAGCGCTCGTCCCCGGTGCACCCGTGGTACCACATACGAGCGCGGTCGACCTTCGACACCGAGGAGCCCGCAGACGTCGGCGCCGGCACAGGGTACTCCGGGTTTCCTGAGAAGCCCGGCCACTGCATGTACAGCTCCTTGAACTTGTCCAGCGCTACATTCTTCGCGTGGAAAGTCACGGGCGACAGCGCGAAGTCCTCGAACTCGTACCCGTACCAGATGATGGTGTGACAGGCGCCGCCGCCGGGCGGCGACCCATGCCGCACCGCCTCACGCAGCTCCGTCAGCGCCAGGTGGAGGAACTCGTCGGGTTTCATGCCACCACCTCCTGCCCCGCCGGGGGGCTGTAATGCAGGCCGCGGGCTTCCAGGCAGGCGCGCATTTCGTCCTCCCAGCGCGCCCGCTCCTCGGCCTGCGCCTCTTCGGTGCCCCAGTCGGGGCGGCCATTCAGACGAGCGTGCCACTCGTCATGCATCCCCTGCATCGCCGCCACGAGCTCCAGCTGATCCAGATTCACCCCGCTGGCAATCAGCGCGTCCTGCACAAGCGCGACCTTCTTGCGAGCCGCGACCTGCTCCGGTCCCGTGGCGGGAGGCAAACCCTGCGTCTGCCCCACACTGAGCACCGGCGCGCCTTCAATCATCGGGTCGTACACCTCGTCCTGAATCAGCCAGCCCGCCGCGCACTTGAGCACGGTCCCATCTTCCTCGAAGCGCCGGTAAGCGCAACTGTAGGCGTCGAACACCGAGCCGCTCGGGCGCCCCTGCAGCCGCAGGCTCGTCAGCACCTTGTCCGCGAGTTCCTGATCCGTCATGTCGTTTCTCCTTCAGGGGGTGGCGCCCGGCTCCTGGGGCACCGTCAGGTTGCGGTCTTTGGCGAAGTCGCGCATCTGCTCGCGCCAGCTGTCCAGACCGTGGTCGCGCAGCCGACCGTCGTGCATGAGTTGCATTTCGTGCACGAACTCGAAGTGCTTCGGCGCGACGCCGGAAGCCACCAGAGCGTCGTACAGCTTCTGTCTGCGCCGATCGGTGGCATCCCCATCCCGTACGCGGATCGCCCCGAGAAGCGAAGTCCCCTCGATGGACGGGTCGTACAGCGCATCGTCGATCAGGCACCCTGCAGCGCAGGCCGTGCCGCCTTCCCCGCGATACGCGCAGTCGCCCGTGGTGGTGCTCACCGCCGCTTTGCCCTGCGCATTCAGGTGGGTCCACACGCAGTTGAAAATGCCCTGCTCGGTCATGTCATTCTCCTTGAGTTGAGGGTTCGGGTTGCACCCGCACGATGTACCAGCGCCCGTCGGGCATCTGGCCCATCCTGTGCGGCACCTTGCAGCGCCGCAGCAGGCTCGAGGTACGGCGTTGCAGGGTGCGCTCGTCCAGCGGCCAGTAGAGCACCCCGTCGGCGTCCCATTCCAGGGCCTCAGCCGCGTCCGGTTCGGGCACGTAGCGCCCACCGCGACGCGGGGGCACGGGCACGCCTTCCTCGATGCGGATTTCGTGCCCGCGGATGACCACGGTTTCGGTTGCGAGCGGGCGCGCCGACTGGGCGTCGGCATGGGCGTCGGCGTCGGGATCGAGCAGCCATACACGCATGCCCCCGGGCATGGAGCGCGTCACGATCTGCGCCGTGCGCGACACGCCGCCGTTTGCCGCACCAAGCGCCCGGAACATGGGCGACTGAGCGGCCTTGGCGATGTCGTCAGGAAACAGCACCGAGTCCCCGCTGCGCATCAGCTGGGCAAGCCGGCGGTAGGGGGTGGCCGATTGGCCAAGCCGGGGGCCGGAGCGGGGCGGTGTCGGCGATGCAAGGTACAGGTTCAGGCGAGGACACGGAAAGTCGTCGAGCATGGGCACCGCTCGCCAATCGCGCCCGTCGTCACGCAGGGCGGGGGCCAGCGCTTCGTGCGCCTGGAACACGTCCGCAGACGAGCGGTACAGCAGGCGCAGGCTGTCGTGCCCCTGAATGGCGCCGATCTGCACCATCGGCAGCCGATCGGGATGGGGCGAGTTGCGCATGTCGACCGTGTGCCGGAAGTCGGACTCCGGTTCAGGGCACGAGGTCAGGCTGGAGGCCCATTCCAGAAGGGCGGGCCAATCGGATTCGTACAGCTCGCCATCGGTCGGGGTCAGGCCGGGGGGCACGACCAGCGGCTGCAGGTGAGGGGGGCACGCGGTGGAGCCCGCAGCGTCGAGGGGGACGCCGGCTGAAACCGGCGCGCGCCCCCAGACCCACAACAGGTGCGTCGGGTAGCCGCCCGGCGGAGGGGGTTCGGGCTGGAAGGCGGGGCCTTCAGGCACAGGGTGCAGGGTGAAAGGCAGATGCCGGCGATGCAGGGCGGGCAGGAGGCCGAAGGAGGAGGCCATTTCGGCAGGGCGCAGGAGCAGGCGGTTGCCCTCCTGCAGGTGGTGCGCGAGGCGCGCCTGGGGGGACATGGGTCTCATGCTGTTTTCAAGCTCCTATTCAAATACACGAGGTCTTTTTTTAGGGGGGGTGGGGGTAAGGGCGTTTCAGGCAAAAGCGAGACTTGAAAGCGCTTTGAGCCGAAACAGAAATGACTTAAGGGTGCAAACTGCAAAAACTCACACTTTGGTAGATGGTAGTAGATACAGCTTATTATGCTTAGTTTATATACTTTTTTCGTTGCTCATCTACCACAGATTGGCACCAAAGTTGGGCGCTAGCCTGCCTAGCGCACAGCCTGCCGGCGGATTCTGGAAGGTTGCACCTGTTGGACCTTCGAGTGGAGCGATAAGTTTAGCCGTCCACTTGCTGTTTTGCTGTGACGACGAGTAAATTGATCGCTCCACTTGGAGCGGGTTTCTAGGCCGGGGTTTGAAGTGGAGCGCTGCCTTCAAGCGTCCACTTGGGGCCAAAATAGCCGGTATGTTAGTGACAGAAATGGTTTGACACACTTCTGACCGCTATCCAGATTGTAGCGTTTTGGGGCGCTACTATTCCGGTTATTTTGCCAACTCGCGGGCGGCGACGGCCAAGCCGGCGCCGATCGAAAGGATGGCGCCGGACGTGAGGGACAGGGCGAATGCCACGGCGAAGTCGGCGATGCAGGGGCGGCCGAAACGACGCTTGCGGATGGCGTCGCTTGCGTAGTCCCTCGCAAGAAGGATGATGCCCAGGCCGAAGGCGATCACGTAGACGCTGGCCAGAAGGTTGAAGATGATGGCGGCGTAGGTCAGAAGCATGGTTTCACCTTGCTGGGTCGTGGGTTTGGGGCGGTCGGCGGCTTAGGCGCGCCGACTTTGGCGTGGGCGGCGATGCAGGGTTTGATCCTGCGTCACAGGTCGAGTTGATCGAGCCATGCAGCGTGCGCTTCGCGCTCGTTGCGCAGCTCGTGCAGCTTCTTGGCCTGTTGACGGCGCCCGGCACGAGCCCGAGCGTTGCGCTCAGCCTGCGTCGGGCCAAAGAAAAAGCGCCGGATGGCGCGGAGGATTCTGGACATGGCGCCCCTCTTGTTGCGAAAATGAGACAGAAATGACCCCCGAATTTTCAAAAAATCCAGGGTTTTGGGCTCTGGATACTGGGGGGGAGGTTGTTTGGGGCTTCTGGGGGTGCCCCCCTCCCCGACCACGATCTACCCTGCAGCGCCGAAACCAGCGCCGAAACCGGCGCCGAAACCGGCGCCGTAGTCGGGCCACCCTGCAGCGCCGAAACCGACGCCGAAACCGACGCCGAAACAGGCACCGAAACCGGCGCCAAACCGACGCCGAAACCAGCCCCCACGAGCGCCCACAGGCACCCGTGGGGACCCCTCCCCTCAGCCTCGACCCTGCAGCGCCGGACGATGCAGGGTTTCATTCGAGGCCCGGGGCTCAGGCGGCGACGGGCTGCACCTGCATCGGCGTGAACACCTGCAGACCCATCTTGATCGCCCACGGCAGGGCGCCGTCGGGCAGCTCGGCCAGACGCCCGTCCTCCGTTTCGATCGTGGGCAGTTTTCGCCCACAAACCAGCGCACCGATGCGGTCGCGGGAGCGACGATACAGAACGTGGCGCACCTGGCGCGACTCGAGTTTGAAGCAGATCATGGTTTGTCCTATGTGGAATAGTGCCGGGTTGGCACCCTGCAGCGCCCGCACTCCCGCCGGGGAGTCAGGCCGGATTCGCTTGAGAGCGAAGGCGCTGCAGGGTGCGCACTCTTGCGAGTGCGACCCGTCGTATTTGTGGGTGATTCCCACGCGTTAGCCGCTGCGTTTAGCGCAGGGCACGCACACGGCGTGTGCGTCAGATTGTTGGGGTGTGTTCCTATTGGTTGTTTTCAGGTGGCTCCCGACCATCCGCCGTACATCTCCCAGCTAGTGCTGGCTTACGGCGGCCCGGCCAGCAAACCTTGGCGATTGGCGTAGCTGGCATAGGGTGACAGTATGGTGGGCATGGTTCCTGACCGCAGAGGCGATGATGTCTCGCTTGCGTTGATCGCCGGAACATGGTGCACGCGTGCCGTGCCGCCCAGGCCATGCGGCAGCTCGACCAGGCGGTTAAGCGTGGTCGTTACTGGCTTGGCGTATCGGGCACGGTTTAGCGTGCAGGCGAACAGGGGTTATCGATGTCGCAGGACCGGATCATCACTCAATGCCCCGCTGCGGTGCGGGCACAGGGCGCGCTTTGCTGGCGTAGGCGTGGGCTTTCCTCGGATGCAATCGCACCGACTTCCACCGACCTGCCCGGTAAACTCACGGGCAGGGGTTTGATGAATCTGACAGGGCGCAAAGCGAACCACCATCGGCGCGGGCAATGGCTGCGTGTGCGCAACGAGCATCAAGCCGGCCAATGTGGCGGGCGGCGATGCAGGGCGCGCAGACACGGCCCCCGGCGCGCGTGGGCGCGATGGGCTTGTCTGTCAGACGTTGTTAATGGTCGGCGCGCGCGGGCTCATCGGACGTCCGCGCGGGCGCATGGCGCACGCGGACGAGCAATGAACGAGCGAACAGCCCCGAAGGGGTGCGCAGGGGGGCGCGATGGCCAGCCCTTTGCTATGCTTTTTGTAGCATAGCAAAGGGCGCCCGCATGGGTGCGGG
>JAGRGD010000108.1 GCA_020445665.1 Rhodocyclaceae bacterium | reverse complement strand
CTTGTCACCGATGAACTGGGCCCAGCGGAAGCAGAAGGTGCAGTAGCTGTGGCAGGTCTGGCCCTGGCTCGGGAAGAACAGCACCGTTTCGCGGTACTTGTGCTGCATGCCCTCGAGACGCTTGCCTTCGGCGTCGCGCGGCATGTTCATTTCCATCTGGTCGGCCGGATGGGGGTTGAGTTCGTGGCGGATCTCGTTGGCCACGCGCTCGATCTCGGCCTTTTCGGCGCCGCTGCGCACCAGCTCGGCCATGCGCTCGAAGTGCTCGGGGGCCAGCATGCCCCGTTGCGGGAAGGTCAGCTGAAAGATCGGATCGGCCGGGATGTTGGTCCAGTCGATCAGTTCGTCAATGACGTATTGGTTGACCCGGAAGGGCAGCACCGCCGAGACGACGCGCATCTCGAAACGGATCGCCTCGGGCAGGCTCGCGATCTGGGTGATCTTGTCCAGGTCGCGCTGGGTGTAGACCTTGAACGGCACGACCCAGTCCTTTTCCTCCACGGATTGCAACGTAAACTGGCGCTGCGCTCCTTGTGTAATCGGACTCATCTAATTTCACCTCCTGGCGTGTCGCAGGGCTCTTGTCCCTGCATGCAGAAGCCGGCGCAGAGGGACGTCTGCTTGACGCGGGCCGGGTTCTGCCGGGGCGGGAATCACAGCCTCACCTTCGTGGATGTGCGCAGGAAACGCGGTGAAGGGCTGCCTTCCGGTTCGTGGGTCGCCGGGCGACGACCGGATTCTGGCGGGGAGCCAGACAGTCCATTATATACCCCGAAACATATTGGCGCAAAAGCTTCGCGGCAAAAAAAAGGGGCCCACTTTCGCGGGCCCCACTCCCTCGACAGGCACCTGCCGCTTCCCTAGGGCGCAGCAGGTCTCCCTCCCCATCGAACGAAACCGGGTGTCGGTCCGGGCGGGACGAATGCCCGGCCGACGGTGCGTCGCCACCCCGATCGGGGTGGCGACGGCTTACTCGAACTCGAGGATCATCTCGTCCACCGCCAGGCTGCTGCCCGCGGTGGCGAGGATGTTCTTGACCTTGCCGTCCTGCTCGGCCTTCAGGACGTTCTCCATCTTCATCGCCTCGATCACGGCCAGCGTCTCGCCGGCCTTGACCTCCTGGCCAATGTGCACCGCCACTTCGCGCAGCAGGCCCGGCATCGGCGAGAGCAGGAACTTGGACATGTCGGGCGGCAGCTTCTCGGGCATTAGCGCCAGCAGGCGCGCGGCGCGCGGCGTCATCACCTTGGGCTCGACGTGCAGGCCGAAGTGGACGATGCGGTAGCTCAGGCCGCGGCGCTCGACCTGCATGCAGATCGGCTCGCCGTTGATGGTGCCGGTGAAGAGCGGATTCCCGAAGGTCCAGCCGGAAAGGATCTCGTAGGTCTCATCGCCGCAGGTGATCAGCTTGCCGCCCTGGATCGGCTGGGAATGCACGGGGTACTGCTTGCCGCCGAGCAGGACCACCCAGTCCTGGGGTACCTGACGGCCGTAGCCGGGCATCTGGCCGCTGGTCTTGACCGCGCGGTGGATGTAGCGCAGGCGGCAGAAGGTGGCCACGGCGGCGAGAAGGCCGGGATCGTCGTGGGGCACCATCGAGGCGTCGAAGCCATCGGGATAGTATTCGCCGATGAAGCCGGTGTTGAAGTCGCCCGAGCAGAACTGCGGGTGCTGCAGCAGTGCGGCCTGGAAGGGGATGTTCGAGCTGATGCCGCGAATCACGAAACCATTGAGCGCATCGCGCATGCGCCGGATGGCATCGTCGCGATCGGAGCCATGAACGATGAGCTTGGCGATCATCGAGTCATAGAACATCGAGATCTCGCCCCCTTCGAACACGCCGGTGTCGACGCGTACGCCATCATGCTCGGCCGGCGGCTGGAACTTCACCAGGCGGCCGGTGGAGGGCAGGAAGCCGCGGAACGGATCCTCGGCGTTGATCCGGCACTCCATCGCCCAGCCGTCGATCGTCACGTCGGCCTGGGTGAGCGGCAGCTTCTCGCCATAGGCCACGCGGATCATCTGCTCGACGAGGTCGAGGCCGGTGATCAGCTCGGTGACCGGGTGCTCCACCTGCAGGCGGGTGTTCATCTCCAGGAAGTAGAACTCCTTGGTCGCGCCCGACACCACGAATTCCACGGTACCGGCGGACTCGTAGTTCACCGCGCGGGCCAGGGCCACGGCCTGCTCGCCCATGGCCTTGCGCATCTCGGCATCAACGAAGGGGCTCGGCGCCTCCTCGATGACCTTCTGGTGGCGGCGCTGGATCGAGCAGTCGCGCTCGTTGAGATAGACGTAGTTGCCGTGCGAGTCGCCGAGCACCTGGATTTCGATGTGACGCGGTTCCAGCACGTACTTCTCGATGAAGACGCGGTCATCGCCGAAGGAGTTCTTCGCTTCGTTGACGCAGGAAGAGAAACCTTCATGCGCCTCGGCATCGTTGTAGGCCACGCGCAGACCCTTGCCGCCGCCACCGGCGGAGGCCTTGATCATCACCGGGTAGCCGATCTTCTGGGCAATCTTGACCGCCTCGTCCGGGCCGGCGATCGCATCGTTGTAGCCAGGAATCGTATTGACCTTGGCTTCGATGGCCAGCTTCTTCGACTCGATCTTGTCGCCCATCTTGGCCACCGAGTAATGCTTCGGGCCGATGAACTTGATGCCTTCCTCTTCGAGACGGCGCGAGAAGGTCGCGTTTTCCGAGAGAAAGCCGTAACCCGGATGGACCGCTTCAGCGCCGGTCTGTTTGCAGGCGGCGATGATCTTGTCCATCACCAGGTACGACTCTTTCGAGGCGGCCGGGCCGATACAGACGGCTTCGTCGGCGAGGTCGACGTGCAATGCATCCTTGTCGGCTTCCGAATAGACGGCAACGGTGGCAATGCCCATCTTG
>JAGRGD010000107.1 GCA_020445665.1 Rhodocyclaceae bacterium | reverse complement strand
GGCTCCATCAGGCCATAGAGCAGGATGTTCGAATTGAAGGCGGCGAGCATCAGAGCTCGGCGTCGCCGTACTTGTCGTCCTCGGTGATGGAGCCGAGCCGATAGCCGTCGCGCGGCCACTTGCGCAGGCAGCTGCGCAGCCGATCGAGCCTGTCGCGAACCTCGGGATCGTCGAGCCGGTTCGCGACCTGGCGGGTCAGCTTGGCGACGGGCTTGCCCTGCCGCGTGATCACGACAGTCTCGCCCGCCTCGACCTCCCTGATCAGGCGTGAGAAGCTCTGGTTCGCATCACGGATGGAAACGGTTCGCATCGACCCGCCACATGTAGGACAGTTCTACATATGCGACGCGGGGCCCCGGTTGACAAGTCTGGCGAACCCGCCACAACCAACCGACGCGCCGGGAACGCCACTTCGGGGAGCAACGTCATGGCCGACACCTCATTCGACATCGTCATCGTCGGCGGTGGGCCGGGTGGCTATGTCGCCGCCATTCGGGCCGCCCAGCTCGGCCTGAAAACCGCCGTGGTCGAGCGCGAGCATCTGGGCGGGATCTGCCTCAACTGGGGCTGCATCCCGACCAAGGCGCTGCTGCGCTCGGCGGAGATTTACGACTATTTCGGCCATGCGGATTCGTTCGGGCTCTCGGTCGAGAAGGTCGGCTTCGACCTCGCCAAGGTGGTCAAGCGGTCGCGCGGCGTGGCGAGCCAGCTCAGCAAGGGGGTGGCGCATCTCCTGAAGAAGAACAAGGTCACCGTCTTCGACGGCGCCGGGTCGCTCGCCGGCAAGGGCAAGCTCGCCGTCAAGGCGACGAAGGGCGACGACGTCACGCTCGAGGCCAAGCACATCATCCTCGCCACCGGCGCCCGGGCGCGCCAGCTGCCGGGTCTCGAGTCCGACGGCAAGCTGATCTGGAGCTACAAGGAGGCGATGGTGCCGGACGTCATGCCGAAGTCGCTGCTGGTGGTCGGCAGCGGCGCCATCGGCATCGAGTTCGCCAGCTTCTTCCGCTCGATGGGGGCGGAGGTGACGGTGGTCGAGGTGCTCGACCGGGTGCTGCCGGTCGAGGATGCGGACATCTCCGCCTTCGCCAAGAAGCAGTTCGAGAAGCGCGGCATCAAGTGCCTGACCAAGGCGCAGGTGAAGGGCCTGAAGAAGGGCAAGGACAATGTCACGGCCACCATCGAGGCCGGCGGCAAGAGCCAGGAGCTGACCGTCGATCGGGTCATCATGGCCGTCGGCATCACCGGCAATGTCGAGAATCTCGGGCTCGACAAGACGGGCGTGGAGGTCGACCGGGCACATATCGTCATCGACGAGTGGTGCCGGACCGGCGAGCCCGGTGTCTACGCCATCGGCGACGTGGCCGGGCCGCCCTGGCTGGCGCACAAGGCGAGCCACGAGGGGGTGATGTGCGTCGAGCGGATTGCCGGCGTGAAGGGCCTGCATCCGATGGATGTGACGAAAATTCCGGGCTGCACCTACTGCAACCCGCAGGTGGCCTCGGTCGGCTACACCGAGGCGGTGGCGAAGGAGAAGGGCCACAAGGTCAAGGTCGGCAAGTTCCCTTTCATCGGCAACGGCAAGGCCATAGCGCTCGGCGAGCCCGAGGGCCTGGTCAAGACCGTCTTCGACGCCGAGACCGGCGAGCTTTTGGGGGCGCACATGATCGGGGCCGAGGTGACCGAGCTGATCCAGGGCTACGTCATCGCCCGGCAGGTCGAGGCGACCGAGCTCGACCTGATGCACACCGTCTTCCCGCATCCGACCCTGTCGGAGATGATGCACGAGTCCGTCCTTGACGCCTATGGTCGCGCCATCCACTTCTGAACGGTCGAGGACAGGTCAGGATATCATGGCGACAGTGACGTTGACGCGGCCGATCAGCCGCAAGCCCGCCTGGATCAGGGTGAAGGCGCCGACCTCGGCGAGCTATCACGAGACGCGCAAGCTGATGCGCGACAAGCACCTGCACACGGTCTGCGAGGAGGCGGCCTGCCCGAACATCGGCGAGTGCTGGACGCAGAAGCACGCGACGGTGATGATCCTGGGCGACACCTGCACGCGCGCCTGCGCCTTCTGCAACGTCAAGACCGGCCTGCCGCGGGCGGTCGACCCGGAGGAGCCGGCGCATCTGGCCGAGGTCGTCCTCACCATGGGGCTCCGCCATGTGGTCATCACCTCGGTCGATCGCGACGACCTGCCGGACGGCGGCGCCTTCCAGTTCGTGCGCTGCATCGAGGCCATTCGGGCGGCTTCGCCCCTGACCACGATCGAGATCCTGACGCCCGACTTCCTGCGCAAGCCCGGGGCGGTCGAGAAGGTCGTGGCGGCGAGGCCCGACGTCTACAACCACAATCTCGAGACGGTGCCCCGGCTCTACCGCACCGTGCGGCCGGGGGCGCGCTATTTCCATTCGCTGCGCCTGCTGCAGCAGGTCAAGGAGCTGGATCCCGGCATCTTCACCAAATCCGGGGTCATGGTCGGGCTCGGCGAGGAGAAGCGCGAGATCCTCCAGGTGATGGACGACATGCGCTCGGCCGAGGTCGATTTCCTCACCGTCGGCCAGTATTTGCAGCCGACGCCGCGGCACCACGAGGTCGTGCGCTTCGTGCCGCCGGAGGAATTTGCCGGCATCGAGCGGGCGGCACGGGCAAAGGGCTTCCTCATGGTCTCGGCCAGCCCGCTCACGCGCTCGTCGCACCATGCCGGCGCCGATTTCGAGCGTCTGCGCGAGGCCCGCCGGGCACGGGCGGCCGCCTGACGTCGCCATGCCGACCCATGCCGAGCAGCGCCATCTGCCCTATCGGCCGGAGCAGCTCTACGAGCTGGTCGCGGGCGTCGAGCGCTATCCGGAATTCCTGCCCTGGTGCAAGGCGTCGCGCATCACGCGGCGGGAAGGCGACGTGTTCTGGGCGGACCTGGTCATCGCCTTCAAGGTCTTTCGCGAGCGCTTCACCTCGAAGGTGACGCTGATCCCGAAGACCGGTGTCGATGTCGAGTACATCAACGGGCCGTTCCGCTATCTCAACAACCACTGGCGCTTCCTGTCGGTACCCGAGGGTGGCTGCATCGTCGACTTCTATGTCGATTTCGAGTTCCGCTCGAAGATGCTGCAGAGCCTGATCGGCCTGCTTTTCGACCAGGCGGTGCATCGCATGGTGGCGGCCTTCGAGACCCGGGCCGATCAGCTCTACGGCAAGGGCAAGGCGGCGGACGACGGGCTGGAAACGGCCGTTCACTCGCCGAGCTGACGGGGTCAGCCGATCGCCGCCCGTTCCAGCAGGGCTAGCGCCCGCTCGAGGGCAGCGGTGCGGACGGCACGGCGATCACCCGGAAAGACATGGCGCTCGACCTCGGCTGCGCCACCCCGGCGCTGGGCGCCGATGAAAACCAGGCCGACGGGCTTGGTCGCTGTTGCACCGCCGGGGCCGGCGATGCCGGTGACGGCGATGGCGAGATCCGCCGGGGAGCGGGCGAGGGCGCCTCTCACCATCTCGGCCGCGGTCTCGGCGGAGACGGCGCCGTGGCGCTCGAGCGTGGCGGCAAGAACGCCGAGCAGGTCCATCTTGGCCGCGTTCGAGTAGGTGACGAAGCCGCGCTCGACCACGGCCGAGGAGCCGGCG
>JAGRGD010000106.1 GCA_020445665.1 Rhodocyclaceae bacterium | reverse complement strand
TACATCCGCCGCAACTACGGCATGCTGATCGGCGACACCACCGCCGAGAACATCAAGACCGAGATCGGCTCGGCCTTCCCGGGCTCCGAGGTCAAGGAGATCGAGGTCAAGGGTCGCAACCTCGCCGAGGGCATCCCGCGCAGCTTCACGATCTCCTCCAACGAGATCCTCGAGGCCCTGGCCGAGCCGCTCAACCAGATCGTCTCGGCGGTCAAGATCGCCCTCGAGCAGACGCCGCCCGAACTGGGCGCCGACATCGCCGAGCGGGGCATGGTGCTGACCGGTGGTGGAGCCCTGCTGCGCGACCTCGATCGTCTGCTGATGGAAGAGACCGGCCTGCCCGTGATCGTCGCCGAGGATCCGCTGACCTGCGTCGCTCGCGGCTCGGGCATGGCGCTCGAGAAGATGGACAAGCTGGGCTCCATCTTCACGTCCGAATAATTGATGCGCCTCTCCTGCGCGGCCGCGAGGAGTACCGGGCGGCCGCGTTGCCGTTAACGAGCCCATGTCGCTGATCGGTCACAACGCCCCGCCCATCTTCAAGCGCGGTCCCGCGCCGACCGTGCGCCTGATGCTGTATGTGTCCGCCGCACTGGCGCTGCTGGTCACCGACCTCAAGTTTCGCTACCTCGAAGTGATGCGTCAGGCCGTCGCGGTGGTGCTCTATCCGGTCGAGCGTGCGGCGGCGACGCCGGCCGACGTGGTCCTCAACGCCGCGACCTACTTCGCCACCCTGGCGAAGGTGCAGAAGGAGAACGGCCTGCTGCGCCGGCAGCAGCTGCGGATGGCCGAACAGCTGATGCGCCACGATCAGCTGGCGCAGGAAAACTCCCGCCTGCGCACCCTGCTGGGCATGCGCACCGACCTGCCGGCCCGCTCGGTGGCGGCCGACGTCCTGTACGCGGCCCACGACCCGTTTACCCGCAAAGTCATTCTTGATCGGGGATCGACTCACGGTATCGTGCTCGGCGACGCGGTCGTGGACGCCCGCGGCGTGATCGGACAGATTACGCGGATACACCCGATCCAGGCCGAGGTGACGCTGCTGACAGACAAGGAACAGGCCATCCCGATTGCCGTGCAGCGCAATGGCCTGCGCGGCGTGGTGTTCGGCGCCGGTGCCGGGCAGCTGGAGTTGCGCTACCTGCCGGCCACCGCAGATGTGCAGCCGGGCGACACGCTGGTCACCTCGGGGCTCGATGGCCTCTATCTGCCGGGCCTGCCGGTGGCCCGGGTGATTCGCGTGGACCGGGACACCCAGGCCTTCGCACGGATCTTCTGCCTGCCGATCGGCGGCGTCGAGCAGAGCACCCAGGTGCTGGTGATGGGGCGGCTCGAACTGCCGCCGCCGCCAATGAGCGAGGCCTCTGCCGAGGTTTCGGGAGGGGCGCGCTGATGCAGCCGACCAACCGGTCCCGCCGGATCCTCCAGCCGGTCAAGCAGTGGTACCTCTACCTGTCGCTGCTGGTGGCGTTCGCGATGACGCTGATCCCCACCGGGCATCTCCCGGGCGTGCCGGACTGGCTGGCCCTGGTGCTGGCCTTCTGGTGTGTGCGCGAGCCCTTGCGTATTGGCCTGGGCACCGGCTTCGTCTTCGGTCTGCTGGTCGATGTCGGGCACGGCGCTGCCCTCGGCCAGCACGCGTTGGCCTACGTTCTGCTGGCGTACGGGGCCAACGCGCTGTCGCGGCGGGTGCTGTGGTTCTCGCCGATCGAGCAGGCACTGCACATCCTGCCCCTGCTGCTGCTCATCCACGTCGTGATGGTGGCGATCCGGATGCTCGCTGGCGCCGATTTCCCGGGCTGGTGGTACTTCACCGGCAGCTTCACCGCCGCTCTGCTGTGGGTGCCGTTGCACTTCGTACTTCTCCTGCCCCAGTTCCGCCCGACCGAGCGGGACGACAACCGGCCGATTTGAGCCGCCGCGACGCCCGATGACCTTCGACGCGCCCGAGCAGGAACTGCAGCATTTCCGGCGTCGCCTGCTGATCGCCGGCGGGTTCATGCTGGTGTGCTTCGCGGTGCTGGTGGCGCGCTTCGGCTGGTTGCAGATCAGCCGCTACGACTACTACCACACCCGCGCCGAGGACAACCGCATTGCGCTGGTGCCCATCGTGCCCAACCGCGGGCTGATCGTTGACCGCAACGGCGAGGTGCTGGCGCGCAACTATGCCGCCTATACGCTGGAGGTGCTGCCCGGCCACTTCCGCGAGGCCGACGCCATCTTCGACCGCCTGCAGACCGTGGTCGAGATCACCCAGCGGGACCGTCGCCGCTACCGCAAGATCCTGGAAGAAAGCCGCAATTTCGACAGCGTGCCGATTCGCACCCGACTGTCGGATGCCGAGGTGGCACGCTTCGTTGCGCGGCGCTTCGAGTTTCCGGAGGTCGAGGTCAAGGCCCGGCTGTTCCGCGACTACCCCAACGGCGCGCTGGCGGCCCACGTGATCGGCTACATCGGACGCATCAACGACCGAGATCTGACTCGCATCGAGGCGCGTGACCAGGAGGCCAACTACCGGGGCACCGAACATATCGGCAAGGTCGGCCTGGAGCAGAGCTACGAGGGGGAACTGCACGGGATCACCGGCGTCGAGGAAGTCGAGGTGGACGCTGGCGGCCGCGCGGTGCGTCAGCTGCGCCGCACGCCGCCGACCTCGGGCAACAACCTGGTGCTGACCCTCGATCGGGGTCTGCAGCAGGTGGCCGAGGCGGCCTTCGGCGAGCGCCGCGGCGCGCTGGTGGCGATCGAGCCGTCGAGCGGCGGCGTGCTGGCGATGGTTTCGGCGCCGTCCTACGATCCGAACCTCTTCGTCGATGGCATCTCGACCCAGGACTGGGATGCCCTCAACAACTCGCCGGACCATCCCCTGCTGAACCGGGCGCTATCCAGCGCCAATCCACCCGGCTCGACCTTCAAGCCGTTCATGGCGCTGGCGGCCCTGACAACCGGCAAGCGGACGCCCGAGCAGGCCATTTCGGATCCGGGCTACTTTGACTTCGGCGGCCACCGCTTCCGCGACGACAAGGTGGGTGGCCACGGCATGGTCGACATGTACGATTCGATCGCCTTCTCCTGCAACACCTACTATTACCGCCTGGCCGCCGACCTGGGCATCGAGCAGATCGCCGAGTTCATGGGGCGCTTCGGCCTCGGCTCGAAGACCGGCGTCGACATCGAGGGGGAATCGAGCGGGGTGCTGCCTTCACCGGAGTGGAAGCGCCAGCGCTTCCGACGTGCCGAACAGAAGAAGTGGTTTGCCGGCGAGACCATCTCGGTGGGCATCGGGCAGGGCTACAACGCCTATACGCCGATCCAGCTGGCCAGTGCGGTGGCGACCCTGGCCGCCGACGGGGTGCGCTTCCGACCCCACGTGGTGCGTTACGTCGAGGATGTATCGACCGGTGCGCGCCGGGTCATCGAGCCCGAGCCCCTCGACCGGCTGCCCCTGGCCAAGACCCATGTGGACTTCATCAAGCAGGCGATGGAAGGGGTGAACATCGAGGGTACCGGACGGCGGGCCTTCGCCAACGTACCCTACCGGGTGGCCGGCAAGACCGGCACGGCCCAGGTCTTCTCGCTGCGGGGCGCGACCTATCGGGCCAAGGACGTCAAGGAGCGCCTGCGCGATCATTCGCTGTACGTGGCCTTTGCGCCGGTCGAGGCGCCGCGGATCGCGCTGGCGGTACTGGTGGAGAACGGCGGATTCGGCTCCCAGGCGGCCGCCCCGATCGCCCGCCAGTTGCTCGACTACTATCTCCTCGGCATCCGCCCTGCCGGCGAGGCCGAGGCCGACGAGGACGCCAGCGACGCGGTTGCGTCGCCGCGGCCGGCAGGGGCGCCCCAGCCTCGCACGGGAGACACGCCATGACCGGCCGCCGCTTCGATCCGCGCCGCCTGCTGGTGGGTCTGCTCGAGCCGATGGACCCGATCCTGCTCGTCCTCGTCAGCCTGCTGCTCGGCTATGCCTTCGTGCTGATGGCGAGCGCCTCGCCGGTGCGCATGGAGTCGCAGATGATCAACACCGGCGTGGCGGTCGGGGTGATGTGGGTGGCCGCCCGGATGCCGGTGCAGCGGATTCTTGCGACCGCCGTGCCCCTTTACCTGGTCGGCGTACTGCTGCTGATCGCCGTGGCCCTGTTCGGTGAAACCTCGAAGGGGGCCCAGCGCTGGCTCAACGTCGGAATCTCCCGCATCCAGCCCTCCGAGATCATGAAGATTGCCGTGCCGTTGATGCTGGCCTGGTACTTCCAGCAACGGGAAGGCGCCATCGGCGCGCGCGATTTTGTCGTGGCCTTCGTGCTGCTGCTGGTGCCGGTCGGGCTGATCGTCAAGCAGCCGGACCTCGGAACGGCGCTGCTTGTCGCGGCGGCGGGTTTCTTCGTGCTCTTCTTCGCGGGCCTCTCCTGGAAGCTGATCGCCCCGGTAGCGCTTGCGGCGATTGTCGGCATCGGCTCGATCGTCGGCTTCGGCGACCGGATCTGCCAGCCCGAGGTGGACTGGGTGGTGCTGCACGGTTACCAGAAGAATCGGGTGTGTACGCTGCTCGATCCCAGCTCCGACCCGCTCGGCAAGGGCTTCCACATCATCCAGTCGACGATTGCGATCGGCTCCGGTGGCATGGCCGGCAAGGGCTGGCGCGATGGCACCCAGACCCACCTGGCCTTCATCCCCGAGCGCCATACCGACTTCATCTTCGCGGTGCTCGGCGAGGAGTTCGGCTTCGTCGGCGCCTGCCTGCTGGTGTTCCTGTACATTGCCCTGATCGCGCGCGGTTTCATCATCGCGATGGCGGCACCCACCCTGGCGTCCCGCCTGCTGGCCGGCGCCGTCAGCATGATCTTCTTCACCTATGCCTTCGTTAACATGGGCATGGTCAGTGGCATCCTGCCGGTGGTGGGCGTGCCTCTGCCCTTTGTCAGCTACGGTGGCACGGCGCTGGTGACGCTGTGCCTCGGGCTGGGCATCCTGATGAGCGTGCAGCGGGCGCGCTTCCTGACGCAGAAATGAGGTACCGACGATGACGATGAGCTGGCCGCGCCACCGCCTGTTGACGATCTTCGCCATGCTGTTCGCGCTCGGCCTGCTGGCCGGCTGTGGTTCGACGCCGATCCCGTCCGGGCCGGAGCGGGTGCCCGATGAACGACCCGGCGGCTATTACCAGGATGACGGCCCCCACGCCAACCCGCCGGCCGATCTTGCGGCGGTGCCCGATGCGGTGCCCCGCGAGGAGCCCCTGCACCGCTTCGCCAACCGCCCCTACGAGGCGCTGGGCCAGTCATTCACGCCCCAGACCCAGGTCGCACCCTTCACCCAGAGGGGCAAGGCCAGCTGGTACGGGCGCAAGTTCCACGGCAAGCGCACCGCCAGCGGCGAGGTCTACGACATGTACAAGATGACGGCGGCCCACCCGACGCTGCCGATCCCAAGCTACGCCCGGGTGACCAACCTCGGCAACGGACGCAGCGTGGTCGTGCGGGTCAATGACCGGGGCCCCTTCCTGAGGGGGCGGGTCATCGACCTGTCCTACGCGGCGGCCTACCGGCTCGGTTACATCGAGCAGGGCAGTGCCGCGGTCGAGGTGATGTCGATCGTGCCGGGTGACGAGGTCGAGATGGCGTCCGGGCGCGCCGTGCCCCCGCTGCGCCGTCCCGGCGTGGCGGTGGTCGAGAGTGCCGCAGTCGCCCTGCCGTCCCTGCCCGAGGCGAGCGCCATCGAAGCGCTGCCGCTCCCTGCCGCGCCGCTCGATACCGCGGCGGGTGTTGCCGCATCGGTTGCAGGGGAGGGGGGCGAAGCGTCGGCGGGCAAGCCCGGTGAGGCCCCGCTGGTCGACACCGCGCCTGCCCCGACGCCGGCCGTCGCTGCGGGGGGCGATGCCCCCATCGCGCCGGCCGCCGCCTCGCCAACGGCCGAGCAGCATTTTGTCCAGCTCGGCGCGTTCAGCAGCCGCGCCAATGCGGAAGATTTTCGAACCATGGCCGCCGGGGAACTCGGCGAGCCGGTCGAGCGTCTTCAGGTGGTGCCGATCGGCCTGCGCTTTCGACTCCATCTCGGCCCCTATGCTACCGTGGAGGAAGCCCGCAAGCGCGCTGAAACCGTCGGCGCCACCTTGAAGATCAAGGCCTTCGCCGTGTCCCGCTGACGCACTCGCCCACGGCCCGGCCCTGTCCCGCTACGGCGCCGGTCGCGCCGTGGCCCGTCCTACCCCAGAAGCCACAGAAGTCCCGATCCATGCGCATTGTCACCTTCCTGTTCCTGTTCCTCACTGCCCAGCTCGCCTTTGCCCAGGGCTCGGCACCGCCCCAGATTGCGGCCGACACCTGGTTGCTGGTCGATGTGGCCACCGGCCAGCCCCTGATCGAGCACGACGCCGGGCGGCGAATCGAGCCTGCCTCGCTGACCAAGCTGATGACGGCCTACCTGACTTTCGCTGCCCTCAAGGAGGGGCGCATTACCGGCGACCAGCAGGTGCCGGTGTCGGAGAAGGCCTGGAAGATGATCGGCTCTCGGATGTTCATCGAGCCGCGCCGGCCGGTCACCGTCGACGAACTCGTGCGGGGCGTCATTGTCCAGTCCGGCAACGACGCTTGCGTGGCGCTTGCCGAACTGATCGCAGGCTCCGAAGAGGGCTTCGTCCAGCTGATGAACCAGGAGGCGGAGCGCCTGGGCATGCGGGACACCCGCTTCATGAACGCCACCGGTCTGCCAGACCCGCAGCACCTGACCACCGGCCGCGATCTCGCGTTGCTGACCAGCGCGATCATGCGTGACTTCCCCGAGTACTACCCGATCTACTCGCAGAAGGAGTTCACCTACAACGAGATCAAGCAGTCGAACCGCAACCGCCTGCTGTGGCTCGATCCGACCGTCGATGGGGTCAAGACGGGCCATACCGACAGTGCCGGCTACTGCCTCATCTCGTCGGCCAAGCGCGGCGAGCGCCGCCTGATTTCGGTGGTGACCGGCGCCAGCAGCGAGGCATCCCGTGCCGAGGAGTCGCTCAAGCTGCTCAACCACGGTTTCCTGTTCTTCGACACGGTGCGCCTCTACGAGGCCGGCCGGTCGGTCTCCGAGATGCCGGTCTGGAAAGGCGAGACCGACACCCTGCAGACCGGTTTTCTGAGCGATCTGGTGATGTCGGTGCCAAAGGCGCAGGCCGAAAACCTGAAGTTCGACCTCGCCAGCATGCAGCCGGTCACCGCGCCGGTGCAGAAGGGCCAGCAGGTGGGCACGCTGACGGTCTCCCTGGACGGTCGCGAACTGGGCAAATACCCGGTGGTTGCACTGCAGGATGTGCCGCTGGCGGGCTGGTTCGGTCGCACCTGGGACGCCCTGCGGCTGTGGATCAAGAGCCTGTGAGGCACCCATGAGTGCCATCTGCCTGCTCGACGGAAGCTTCCTGCCCCTCGCCGAGGCCCGGGTCTCGCCGATGGACCGGGGCTTCCTGTTCGGCGACGGCGCCTACGAGGTCATTCCCGTCTACTCGCGCCGACCCTTCCGGCTCGATGAGCATCTTGGCCGGCTGGCCAACACACTGGCCGCCCTCGAGCTTGAGAATCCTCACGACCTCGCCACCTGGCAAGGCCTCGTGAAGGCGCTGATCGAACGCAATGCCTGGGAAGACCAGTCGATCTATCTGCAGGTCACCCGCGGCGCCGATTCGCGTCGCAATCACGCGTTTCCGGAGGGCGTCCGGCCGACCGTGTTCATGATGAGCGAGGCGCTGGTCACTGTGCCGGAGGCGCAGCGTGAATCCGGTGTCGCGGCGATCACCGCGGCCGACTTCCGCTGGCTGCGCTGCGACCTCAAGACCACGGCCCTGCTGGCCAACTGCCTGCTGCGCAACGCCGCGGTCAAGGCCGGCTGTGTCGAAGCCATTTTGCTGCGCGATGGCTTCCTGACCGAGGGCTCGGCGTCCAACATCTTCATTGTCCGCGACGGGGTCATGACGACGCCGCCGAAGAGCCACCTGATGCTGCCCGGCATCACCTACGACGTGGTGCTCGAACTGGCCGAGGCGTATGGACAGCCCTTCATGGTGCGCGAGATCCTCGAGGACGAACTGCGTTCCGCGGACGAAATCTGGATGACCTCGTCGACGAAAGAGGTGCTGCCGGTGACGCGGCTCGACGACCGCCCTGTCGGCGATGGCCGCCCGGGGCCGGTAGCCCGGCGGATGATGGGCTGGTACCAGGACTACAAGACGAAGGTGATGCGTGGTGGCTGAGCGTGGGAAGGATTCACTGATCGAGTTTCCGAGCGATTTCCCGATCAAGGTGATGGGGGTGCGGTGCGACGAGTTTGCCCAGGGGATCCTCGAGGTGGTGCTCCGGCACGCGCCGGATTTCGATGGCAATTCGATGGAGATGCGCCCCTCGAGCAAGGGCAACTACCTGTCGCTCACCTGCACCGTCCGCGCCACCTCGCAGGCACAGCTCGACGCGCTGTACCGCGAGCTGTCGTCGCATCCGATGGTCAAGGTGGTGCTTTGAGCCCTGCCCCGCCCATGGTCGTGCGACGGCTCGGGCTGGTGCCCTACGAGCCCGTCTGGCAGGCAATGCAGGCCTACACCGGCGAGCGGGGCCCGGACAGCCCCGACGAGTGCTGGCTGGTCCAGCACCCGCCGACCTACACCCTGGGGCAGGCCGGCAAGCGCGAACACCTGCTGCGGGACACCGACATCCCGGTGGTCAAGATCGACCGGGGCGGGCAGATCACCTACCACGGACCCGGTCAGGTGGTGGGCTACCTGATGCTCGACCTGCGCCGCCGCAACCTCAAGGTGCGCGAGATGGTGCAGCGGATCGAGCAGGCCCTGATCGACTGCCTGGCCGGCTACGGCCTCGCCGCCCGGCGCAAGGACGGCGCGCCGGGTGTCTACATCGGTGAAGACAAGATCGCGGCCCTCGGCCTGCGGGTGCGCAACGGCTGCTCCTACCACGGCCTGGCCCTCAACGTCGATATGGATCTTGCCCCATTTACGTGGATCAACCCCTGCGGCTATAGTGGGTTGAAAACCATACAACTCAAGGACTTCGGCGTGCGCGACGACGTCGATACGGTGGCTAGCCGCCTGCTCGACCAGTTGCTGGTGCAGTTCCCCTCGGACTGCATCGACGGCTGAAGGCCGGCCTCACCGAGAACACGGAGCATTTCGATGGAAGGACCTTCGCGCAAGCAGCGCGGTGCCGAGAAGACCGCCCGCATCCCGATCAAGATCGTGCCCGCCGAGCGGCTCAAGAAGCCCGAGTGGATCCGCATCAAGCTGGGGGCCGGCGAGGAGGCCGAGCGCTTCAACGAGATCAAGGCGACCCTGCGCGATCACAAGCTGCACACCGTCTGCGAGGAGGCGTCCTGCCCGAACATCCATGAGTGCTTCGGCAAGGGCACGGCCACCTTCATGATCATGGGTGACATCTGCACCCGCCGATGCCCGTTCTGCGACGTCGGGCACGGTCGGCCGGAGCCGCTGAACGCCGACGAGCCGCGGGATATGGCGGGGACCATCGCCGCGATGCGCCTCAACTACGTGGTCATCACCTCGGTGGACCGGGACGATCTGCGCGACGGTGGCGCCCAGCACTTTGTCGATTGCATCCGGGAAACCCGCGCCGCCTCACCGAAGACGCGCATCGAGGTGCTGGTGCCGGACTTCCGCGGACGGATGGAGATCGCCCTCGAGATCTTCGACCAGGCGCCACCGGACGTGCTCAACCACAACCTGGAAACGGTCCCGCGCCTCTACAAGCAGGCCCGCCCCGGCTCCGACTACCAGTACTCCCTCGACCTGCTCAAGCAGTTCAAGGCCCGCAACCCCGACGTACCGACCAAGTCCGGCCTGATGGTGGGCCTGGGCGAGACCGACGACGAGATCCTCGAGGTGATGCGCGACCTGCGCGCCCATGACGTGGAAATGCTCACCATCGGGCAGTATCTGCAGCCTTCCGGCGGCCACCTGCCGGTCCTGCGCTACGTGCATCCGGACACCTTCAAGCACTTCGAGACAGAGGCGCTGGCGATGGGCTTCAAGAACGCCGCCTGTGGACCGATGGTGCGCTCCAGCTACTGGGCCGACATGCAGGCCCACGGCGCCGGCGTCGTCTGAGGCGTCAGTCGGGTCGGGTCATGCGGAAACGCTGGGCCGGCCCGATCGTGAAATAGTCGGCCGGACCCCCTCCGCGCAGGACGTGGCGGGCGCCGGCCGTGTCGTAGATGCCGTCACGGATCAGGTCGGGCGCCAGATGCACGCCGATCACCTCACCGAGCACCAGCCAGGTTTCCAGTGCGGTGCCGCCTGCTGTCTCAAGCCGTAGCAGCTGGCTGAGCCGGCACTCGAAGTTGACGGGGCTCTCCGCGACGCGCTTCGGCGCGACCAGACGCGAAGGCACCCCGGCCAGACCGGCCAGTTCGAACTCGCTCACTTCCGGTGCGACGGCGGCGCAACTGGTGTTCATCGCTTCGGCGAGGTGCTCGGTGACGAGGTTCCAGACGAACTCCCCGGTGGCCTCGATATTCCGCACGCTGTCCTTGTAGCCCAACGACGCGAACCCGATGATCGGTGGCGTGTAGTTGAAGGCATTGAAGAAGCTGTAGGGCGCGAGGTTGTCGATTCCGTCCGGGCTGCGGGTCGAGATCCAGCCGATCGGCCGCGGTCCGACGATGGCATTGAACGGGTCGTGGGCGAGGCCATGGCCATCGCGCGGGCGGTAGAAGTGGCGCGTGTCAGTCATCGGGTGAAGGGGGCTGCGTGGCGGCGTGCCGCCATCGGGTGGCTATGCGGACCGGCCTACGGCTAAGGTTATGCGCTGCGGCGTCGTAAATGACGCCGTCCCGTGTCGACTGGAATGATAGGGCAGGGGAGAACCAGAAACGGTTGCAAGGGGGGGTAATGAGAACGAATTTCCGATTTGCGCATCGCCTTGCGGGCGCCTGGCTCGTGGCGGCGGGGGCCGCTGCGGGTTCTGCATGTGCCGCAACCAGCGAGGCCGAGGAGTTGCAGGACCTGCTGGCCGTGCTCGAGGAGCAGACCGAGATCGCGACCAAGACGCGGCTCAACGCCGACTACGTGCCTGGCCTGGTGACGGTCCTGCATGGGGATGAAATGGAGGCGATCGGGGCGCGCACGGTCTGGGAGGCCCTGCGCCTGGTGCCGGGTGTCGAGCCCTCCACCGACCAGATCGGCGGTCGCCAGACCCTGGTCCGTGGTGTCGGCGGCTCCTTCGCGTCCGGCAACATGAAGATTCTCCTCAACGGCCGGGCCATGAACTCCGCCCTGTCGGCGAACGCCAACCCGGTCCTGAACATGCCGCTCGAGCAGGTCGCCCGGCTGGAGGTCGTGCGCGGGCCAGGGTCTGCGGTGCACGGGGAGTTTGCCTATGCCGGGGTGCTCAACGTGGTCACCCGCAAGGAATCGGACGGGGTCTTCGTGCGCGCCGGACGTTTCGATACCTACGGCGCCGGTGGCTTCGCCCACTGGTCGAACGGGCCGCGCAGTGGCGGCAGTGTCAGCCTTGGCGGCTGGCAGACAGGCGGCGCTGGCGTCGACAGCGGGCGGGACGCGCTTCACGGGGGCAACAATGCGCCCCAGCAGGTGTTGTCGAATGCGCCGGGCCCGGTGGACGACACGATGGAGCAGCGCAGCTTCCTCTTCGACCTCTATCACGAGGCCCTGTCCCTGTCGTTCAGCTACCTCGAGGACGGCAACGGCGACCACTACGGCACCATCAACGTGCTCGACGCGGCCGACGAGCGGGGCATCGACTATCGCAACCGCTACCTGATGCTGAACGGCAAGGCCGACTGGTCCGTCGCCGACGATCTCCACGCCTCGCTGGACCTGGGCTGGCAGTACTACGAGAACCACTTCGGCATCCGCTTGCTGCCAGCCAACTTCACCTGGCTGAATGCCGCCTTCCAGCCCACCCTGCTGCCGAATGGCTACCTCTCGGAGGGCTATTACGAGGAGCACCGGCTTTCCGCCAACGGGGACCTGGTCTGGGAGGGCTGGCAGGATCACCGCATTCTCGCCGGGATCGGCATCGCACGGATCTCGGTCGGTGACTCGTGGCAGCTCAACAACGTCCATCCCCAGACCCTCGAGCCGGTTGCCACGCCGGTCCGGGTGGGCCTCGAGGAGGGCGTTCCCTGGGTGTCCGAGGACACCGACCGCCGCATCCTGAGCCTCACGCTGCAGGATGAATACCGTCCGGTCGAGTCGGTGACGCTCACCGCCGGCGTGCGCTACGACGACTACGATGATTTTGGCGACAACACCTCCCCACGCCTCGCCGCGGTGTGGCGCCTCGACCATCGCAACGTCGTCAAGGCCCAGTATGCCGAGGCCTTCCGGCCGCCGACCTTCTATGAGGCCGCATTCTCCAGCGAGCAGGCGCCGGCGCTGACACGCACGCCCGAACTCGCGCCCGAAACCATCCGCACCAGCGAACTGGCCTACATCTTCAAGTCGGACAGCGCCGAGTTCCGGTTGACCGGCTTCCACTCGAGGCTCGACGACCTGATCGTCGATAGCGGCATCCTGGGCTTCGTCAATGTCGATGGGGTGCGCACCCGGGGCGTCGAGGTCGAGGCCATGCATCGCCTCGGCGACAGCTTCAAGCTCGAGGGCAACCTGACCCTCTCCGACACCGCCCAGGACGGCAGCGGCGACTCGGTGGCCGGTGCGGCCGACCGCCTTGCCAACCTGGTGCTGTGGTATCAGCCCGACTCGAAGCGCTCGGTCGCGCTGTGGTTGCGCCATGTCGGTGAGCGCGAACGGGAGACCGGCGACGGGCGGGAGGCCCTCGACGGCTATGAGACGGTGGACCTGGCGGCATCCATGCGCGATCTGGGCGTGCCGGGGCTGACCCTGCGGCTCGGCGTCAGCAACCTGTTCGACGAGACGGTCCGCCATCCGGCCTTCCTGACCCTCGACATCATCGGTCAGCCTTTCGTCTCGTATCCTGGCGACTACCGTCAGGCGGGGCGGGCTGTGTGGCTGCAGCTGAGCTACCGGATGTAGGCCCCGGGCGCCGTAACCCGCGGCGCTCAGCACCACCCATAACAACAATACGAGGTCAGCCCCGATGACGTCCCTGAATCCGTCCGACGGCTTCATTGCGCTGCAGGCAGCCAACTACCTGCTGACGCTCGTGCTGCTGGTTCACGTCTGGCGCCACGATCGCAAGCTCTTCTGGGTCATGCCGGCGGCCATCGCCTACGGCTACCTGATCGAGTTCTCGCAGGTGTCGAAGGCCGCGGCGCCGTACCACTACACCCAGGCGCTGGTGGCGCTGCCCGGTCCGGTGCCGCTGGGGGTGGTGCTCAGTTGGGGCACCATCCTGTACGCGGTGCTGGCGACGGTTCGCGCCCTCGATGTGCGCCCGTGGCTGGCGCCCATCGTCGCGGCCCTGCTGGCTGCTGCGCTCGACTTCGTCTCGGACCCGGCCTTCGTGTCGCTCGGCTTCTGGGTCTGGGAACTGCCCGGCGCGTGGTTCGGCATTCCCTGGACGAACTATGTGGGCTGGTTCGTCATTGTCGCGTGCTTCACGGCGTGGCTCGGGCTCCTGCAGCGATACGGACCCAACGCGACCTGGTTCCAGGCCGCGGCACCCTGGTTCGCCATTCCGCTGGCTTTTGGCTGCTTCGTGGCGGTGATGCTGGGCTACCTGTGGCTCGAGTCCCGCGCCTTCGTCGACGACACGGTGCTGGTGGCCACCCTGTTCGGGCTCGCGCTGCTTCCGGTGCTTGCGCGGCTGCGGCAGTTCGCTGGCAACCGACCCCTGTCGCTGGCGAGCCTGGCCGCACCCCTGTTCATCTACGGCGCCTCGCTGCTGATCCTTTTCGCCGGCGACCTGCATCGTCAGACGCCGGAACTCGCCATCGTCCTGCCCGGTTTCACGCTGCTCGGCATGGCGGGTTTCCTGTGGGCCTATCGCTTCGGGCCGGGCCTGCGCCGCATTGGCGACGTGGTGGCTTCCGGCATCCAGCTCTCGCGTCGCGCCCTTGCAGGCCTACTGCTGGCGGCCGGGCTGGCCGGTGCGGCGGCGGTGGCGCTGGTGCCGGACAAGGGGCTCATCGGTCCGGTGGACCTGCCGGCCGACGACGCCTTCCTGCCGAGTCAGGACGTGCAGTGGTGGTACTGGACCGGACATCTCGAGACCGAGGAAGGCCGCAAGTTCGGTTTCGAAGTGGTCTTCTTCACCTTCGACAGCTTCCTCTTCATGCGCGACCAGCTGACCCAGGTGGCGATCACCGATGTCGAGAACGACAGCTTCCACTTTGCCGAGCACCTCAAGTTTCACCTGCCGGCCAGCACCCGGAACCGGTTCGAGCTGGCGGCCGGGCCCGGCGACATCATCCGTGCCGTGGGCGACAACGCCCGCGACCATCTCCACAGCGAGGTGGGCGGCTACGTCCTCGATCTCGAACTCGAGGCGAGCAAGCCGGTAGCGATGCACTACGGCGGCGATGCCCACCCCTATCGATTTGGTGGCTACACGTACTACTACTCACGGGTGAACATGAAGACTCGGGGTACCATCACGGTCGATGGCAAGACCTACACCGTAAGTGGTAGCAGCTGGTTTGATCGTCAGTATGGCGAGCTCTACCAGGCGATCGTCAAGGGCTGGCAGTGGTTCGCGATCGAACTCGACGACGGTCGCCAGATGATGCTCTACGACATCCTCGGCAAGGCGAATGAAGTGGAGCGGTCGGGCTCGATCACCGATGCCCAGGGTCGGACCCGTCCGCTGGCGGGGCACGAGTTTGCCGTCGAGGTGCTGGGGCAGTGGAAGAGTCCGCATACCGGCTGCACCTACCCGTCGGGCTGGCGTGTGACGGTCAATGGTGAGGTCTTCGACGTGCAGCCGATGGTGCGGGACCAGGAGCTGCGGGCCAAGCACGGCTTCTGGGCCGGGCCTGAATACTGGGAAGGCGCGTCCAGCGTCAGCGGCGCCGTCGGCGGGCGCGCGTATGTGGAGCTGAATGGCTTCTGCCGGGGTGTGGAGGGCACCCTCGGCCGGAGCTGAGCGGCCCGGCGGGCCTTCTCGGTCCGGCGAGGCAAATGGGGATTGAAGTGGCACAGGGGTTTGGCCGAAGACTGAAGCGCATGGTGGCCGGCATGGCTGCGGCGGCGCTTGTCCTCGGCTCCCCCTGGCTGGGCGCGATCGCGGCCGACGAGGCGGATGCGCGCCGCGTCGCGGTGGGCATCAAGCTCTTCCCGGCGGTGCTTGCCGCCGACCAGGACATCGGCGACAAGCTGCCCTCGGACGGCGTCCTGAAATTACTCCTGGTGCATCGCGACGAGGCTGCCCTGGCCGAGCGCCTGGCGGCGATGCTGAACGACCGGGGACGCATCCGCGACATGCCGATCGCGGTCGAGATCCTGACGGTCGGCGAACTCGCCAGCTATCCGGGCGCGCAGGCGGCCGGCGTATTCGTGGTCCAGCGGCTGGGCGACGATCTGGTGTCGATCCGGGCCTTCAGCCAGCGGCACCGGCGCCTCAGTTTCTCTCCCTTCGAAGGGGACGTGGAGCGGGGGATCACGGCCGGCATGGTGGTCAGCGACCGGGTCCTGCCCTACCTCAACATCGATGCGGTCGAGGCGACCGGCCTGCGCATCAAGCCCTTCTTCCTGAAGATCGCGGAGCGTTATGAAACGCACTGAGCCGCGATTCTCCTGGCGTCGTCGTCTACCGGCCGGTGTGGCGGTGACGCCGCTGTTCCTGGGCCTGGCGGTGAGCCTGGGGGTCCTGATCGCCTACTACTGGTTCGCGGTGCTGGCCCCCCAGCTCGACGCTAATGCCCAGGCCAGCGCCCGGGCACTGGCGAATTCCCAGGCGCAGTTGCTGGCCGATGCGATCGACCTGACGGACCCGGACGCCGGCCACCGGCGACTCTCCGGGGTCATGGACGAGATCCTCATCGCCCGCGAACCGACCTCCGGCGAGCAGCTCTTCGTCGGCCTCTCGGTCGAGTTCGACTACGAGGTGCTGGCCGTCCCGCGGGGGGTGTTCAACCTGGCCAAGGGCCGCGTCGCCTGCACCGACTGCCTGCCGGTGGATGTGCCCCTGTTCGGACGCGATTCGCCCGAGCTGCTGGGTATTGCCCACTTCCGCGCCAACATGCAGTTCATGGAGGACATCAAGGCCGACGTCCGCGACAAGCTGTGGTTCGGCGCGGCGCTGCTGATGGTCGTCATCGGTGGCATCTGGTGGTCGGTGGTGAGCCTCCTGCGCAATATCGCGGCGAGCGAGCGCAACCTGCGGGCGATCTTCGACGCGGCGCCCCTGCCGATGGCCCTGGTGCGTCGTGGCGACGGGGTCGTGCTGCAGGGGAATCGCGCGGCGGCCGAACTCTTTGGGGTCAAGGAGACCGGCCTGCCGGGTCTGGTGGCGCGTGAACTGCAGCGGGAGCAACAGGGCCGGACCCCGCTGCTGGGGCCGCCGGGTCGGGACGACGCCGAACCCGGTGCGCGGGAGGTCGAGATCGAGGGCCAGGACGGCCGGCGCCACTGGGTGCTGGCCTCGTCGCGGGCGGTCGAGTTCCTCGGCACGCCGGCGCAGATCCTCAGCTACGCCGACGTGACCCCGCTCAAGGACGTGCAACGCGAGCTCATCGTGGCGCGCGACGCCGCGGAAGAGGCCACGCGGGTCAAGAGCCTGTTCCTCGCCAATATGAGCCACGAGATCCGCACGCCGCTCAATGCGGTGCTCGGCTTCTGCCATCTGGCGGAGCAGACCTCGCTCGATGACCGGCAGCGCAACTATCTGACCAATATCCGGAAGGCGACCGACGCCCTGCTCGACGTCATCAATGGTCTCCTCGACTACTCCAAGCTCGAGGCGCAGCGGCTTGAACTGGAGCAGATCGTGTTTTGCCCGGATGACGTGCTAAAGGACGTGGGCGAACTGTTCACGCCGCTCGCGCAGCGCAAGGGGCTGGCGATTTCCGTCGAGGTTGGCGATTCGATTCCCGAGTGGGCGGAGGGCGATCCGCATCGGCTCCGCCAGATTCTGGTCAACCTGGTCGGCAATGCCATCAAGTTCACGGACCAGGGCACGGTGCGCCTGGTCGCCCGGTTGGCGGATGCCCGCCCCGACGCCTTCGAACTGCGTATCGAGGTGTCGGACAGCGGCATCGGCATCGAGCCGGAGGCCGTGCCACGGCTCTTCGAGTCCTTCTCCCAGGCGGACAGTTCCACCACGCGGCGCTATGGCGGCACGGGCCTCGGGCTGGCGATCTGCCGCAGCCTGGTGGAGCTGATGGGGGGGCAGATCGGTGTGACGAGCCAGCCCGGCAAGGGCAGCACATTCCACTTCACGATCCTGCTGGGGATCGCCGAGCGACCCGCGTCGGAGGGGCCCGGCACGCCGCCTGAGCCGGCACGGGCGCAGCTCCACTGGCCGAACGGTGGCCGTGTTCTCGTCGTGGACGACAACCCGATCAACCTGCGCATCATGCGCGAGATGCTCGTCGGCTTCGGGCTCGAGGTGGTGGACGCGGTGGACGGCGTCGAGGCGATCGAGCGTCTGGCGACGCAGCCGGTGGACCTGGTCCTGATGGACCTGCAGATGCCGCGCATGGACGGCTACCAGGCCACCGCGAGAATTCGCGAGCACCACGACCGTCTCAGCCTGCCGATCGTCGCGCTGACGGCACACAGCCGGCCCGAGGATCGGGAGCAGTGCCTCGCCGCCGGCATGAACGATCATCTCACCAAGCCGGTTGATCCCGACCTGCTCGCGGGCTGCATCGAGCGCTGGATCGGGCACGCCGGTCGCCCGCAGACGGACGCGCCGTCCGATGTCGCGAGCCCCCGCGTGCCGCTCGAACTGGCCGGTCTCGATGTGGCGGGTGGCGTGGCCAGGGTGGGCGGCAAGCAGGACCTCTATCAGCGCCTGCTCGTCGAGTTCTGCGACGATCATGCCCAGTCCTTCGAGCAGTTGCGGCGCCAGATCGCCGAGGGCGACATCGCCTCCGCCGGCCGAGTCGCCCACAACCTGAAGGGGAGCGCCGCCAACCTCGGCGCCACAGCGCTGACCCAGCGGGTCGGCGAGATCGAGCGCGCCCTCGACAGCGGCGGCGGGGCAGGCCGCGCGGTCGCCTTGGCCGAGGCCGAGTTCCTGCGCCTCGTGCAGGCGGTTCGGGGGCTCGGTCCGGCAGCCGCTCCGGGCGCAGCCGCGACGCCGGCCGAGCGCTCGCAGCTCCAGGCGCGCATCGACACCCTGCGCGCAGCCGTGCAGGCGGGCAGCTTCAGCGCCGTCTCCCTGCTCGACCCCCTCGAGATTTCCCTCGACGGGCGCGCCGCAGACTGCTTTTCGCGTCTGACCGAGCGGGTACATGCCTTCGATTTCGAAATGGCCGAGCGCATCGTCGACGAATTGGCGGCGGAGCTGAGCCGCACCAACGGGGAGACTCTGGATGGCCATTGACAAGCCACGGGTGCTGATCGTCGATGACGAGCGATCGAACATCAGCATCCTGGGCAACCTGCTGCAGGACGAGTGCGAGGTGATCGTCGCGACCAACGGCGAAGGCGCGCTGCGTCGGGCCTGCGCTACCGACAGTGCGCCACCCGACCTGATCCTGCTCGATGTGATGATGCCCGGCATGGACGGCTACGAGGTCTGCCGGCGCCTCAAGGAGGAGCCGGGCACCCGTCACATCCCGGTTATCTTCATCACCGCCATGGGCGCCGAGGAAGACGAGGCCTCGGGCCTGCGGATCGGCGCGGTGGACTACGTCACCAAGCCCTTTTCGCCAGCGATCCTCAAGATGCGGATCCGCACCCACGTCGAGCTCAAGCGCCTGCGCGACCACTGGCAGCGTCTGTCGACGATCGATGCGCTGACCCAGGTCGCCAACCGCCGGCGATTCGACGACGCCCTGGATTCGGCGTGGCGCCACGCCTCACGTCAACAGGAGCCCCTGGCGCTGATCATGGTCGATGTGGACTACTTCAAGCCCTATAACGACCACTACGGCCACCCCGCCGGAGACGCCTGCCTGCGCCGGGTCGCTGCGGCCCTGGACGGCGAGGTGAGGCGGGCCGGCGACCTGCTGGCCCGCTATGGTGGCGAAGAATTCGCCTGCGTGATGCCGGGCGTGGACCTGGATGGTGCCCGCACCGTGGCACGGCGGATGTGCCTGGCCGTGCGCGCGCTCAAGGTGCGCCACGAGCACCCGACGGTGATGGGGGAGCTGTCGATCAGCGTGGGTGTGGCCGCCGTGATCCCGGCGGGCACCCAGGGGCCGGAAGTGCTGGTCCGCGAGGCCGACCGACAGCTCTACGAGGCCAAGCGCGCGGGGCGCGACCGCCTCTGCGCGGGCGATTCGCCATCGCGCATGTGACGGCGGCCGGCGGCGGTGGCGCCTGGGGTCTGCGGGCACTTAGTCTGGCGAACCGCCATTCAAATGCCCCCAGACCCTAGCCGCGCATGCGGGTTTCCGCTGCCTCCAGGTCGCGCAGGAAGTACAGATAGTCCATTTCCGGCGCGGGCGCGCCCAGGCGGGTGGCCACCGCCGAGATCTGGCCCCGGTGATGGCTGAAGTGGCCCATCAGGTGCGTCAGGATGTCGCTTGCGGTCGTGGCCGACTGGGCGCCACCCAGGCGCCGGTAGGTGATCGTCTGGCCGAACAGGGCCTCGTCCCTTGACTCCAGCCAGTGGCCGAGCTGGCGGATCGACTGCTGCAGGTCGTGCTTGAGTGTGTGCCAGTCCGGGGTGCGGATGTGCGAGAAATCCGCCTCGATGTGGCGCCCCTCGAGGCGGGCAAACCAGATGTCCGCGACCACATGCATGTGGTCCACCGTGTGGTGGATACTCGGAAAGAACAGGCCCTCCGGCCGGGTCAGTGCCTCGGCCGAGAGCCCGGACAGGCTCTCGAAAAGGACCTGATTGGCCCACAGCTGGTAGTCCACCTGCGTACGGAAATGCTGCCGCCAGTTCATGCTTGCCTCCCGTGGATCCGGCAACGCTCGCGCGTCGTTGACACATGATGCCACTTTGCTGGCCTGGCACACAGCGTCGATGCCGAATGCTTGAAACAGGGTGTACCGGGTGGCGGCCGTGTGCGTCGTCGATGGTAGTCTGATGGCCCGAGACAGATGAGGGTCCGCCGCCATGAAACGCTTTCTGAGCATCCTGCTGGTACTCGGCCTCGCCGGACCCGCGTGGGCCCTCGATCTTGCTGACCTCAGCCAGCGCGAGGCGGCAGGCGGCCTCAAGGAGGCCCTTGCCCAGGGCGCCGGCAAGGCGGTCGAACTGCTGGGCAGGGAGGACGGCTTCCTCGGCAACCCGAAGGTGAAGATCCCGCTGCCCGAGGTGCTCGCCAAGACCGAGCCGCTGCTGCGCACGATGGGCAAGGGCAAGGATCTCGACAAGCTCGTCTCGACGATGAACCGCGCCGCCGAGCAGGCCGTGCCCCAGGCCAAGCCGCTCCTCATGGAGGCCGTGCAGGCCATGACCGTCGAGGACGCCAAGCAGATTCTCTCGGGTGGCGACGACTCGGTGACACGCTACTTCCAGGAGAAGACCGAAGGCCAGCTGGTCACCCTGTTCGAGCCGATGGTCAAGGCGCAGACCGACAGCCTCGCCGTGTCCAAGACCTACAACAAGCTGGCCGGCACCGGCGCCGGCTTCGGTTTGCTCAAGGCCGAGGATGCGCGAGTCGAGGGCTACGTCACCCGCAAGGCCCTCGACGGCCTCTACCTCATGATCGCCGAGCAGGAGAAGGCCATCCGCAAGGATCCGGTCGGCGCTGCCGGTGCCCTCGCGCGCAAGGTCTTCGGCGCCCTCTGAGCCTCCGGGACTTGGGTAGAATGCAACTTGCCGCCTGCGGGCGGCGCTTTGCTTTCCGGACCCGCTCCAGCCATGTCAGCCCTCCTCAATACGCCCCAGCGCGAGGCGATCCGCTACCTCGATGGCCCCTGCCTCGTGCTCGCCGGCGCCGGCAGCGGCAAGACGCGGGTGATCACCCACAAGATCGCCTACCTGGTCGAGCAGTGCGGCATGAACCCCGCCAACATCGCCGCCATCACCTTCACCAACAAGGCCGCGAAGGAAATGCAGGAACGCGTCGCTGGCCTGCTTGGCGGGCGGACGGGCAAGGGGCTCACGGTGTGCACCTTCCACGCCCTCGGCGTGCGGATCGTGCGCCAGGAGGCCAAGGCCTGCGGCCTCAAGCCCCAGTTCTCGATCCTCGACGCCTCGGACACCGTGCAGATCGTCGCCGACGTCAGCGGCAACAGCGACAAGGCCCGGGCCAAGGCCCTGCAGTGGCAGATCTCGGCCTGGAAGAACGCCCTCGTCGGCCCCGACGAGGCTGCGAAGCTGGCCGACAACGAGCTCGCCTCGGCCGCCGCGAAGATCTACGCCGACTACGAGCGCACCCTGCGGGCCTACCAGGCGGTCGACTTCGACGACCTGATCGGCCTGCCGGTGCACCTCTTCGAGCACCACCCCGAGGTGCGCGAGCGCTGGCAGAACCGGCTGCGCTACCTGCTGGTGGACGAGTACCAGGACACCAACCGCGCCCAGTACCGCCTGCTTCGCGAGCTGACCGGCGTGCGTGGCGCCTTCACCGCCGTCGGCGACGACGACCAGGCCATCTACGCCTGGCGCGGCGCCGATGTGGAGAACCTGCGCCAGCTGTCGGTGGACTGGCCGAAGCTGCGGGTCATCAAGCTCGAGCAGAACTACCGCTCCACCACCCGCATCCTCCACGCCGCCAACACCGTCATCGGCTTCAACGAGAAGCTCTTCGAGAAGAAGCTGTGGTCCGAGCACGGCGCCGGCGAGGAGATCGTCGTATGGTCGGCCGGCGACCCGGAGGCCGAGGCCGAGTCGGTGGCGATGAAGCTCTCCGGGCACCGCTTCGAGCGGCGCGGCAAGTACGCCGACTATGCGATCCTCTACCGGGGCAACCACCAGGCGCGGCTGATCGAGCAGCAACTGCGCAACCACAAGATCCCCTACGTGATGTCGGGCGGACAGAGCTTCTTCGAGCGCGCCGAGATCAAGGACGTGATCGCCTACCTGCGGCTGATCGCCAACCCCGACGACGACCTCGCCTTCATCCGCGCCATCACCACCCCGCGGCGGGGTATCGGTCCGGCCACCATCGAGGCCCTAGGGCGCTACGCCGGAGAGCGCCACGCCAGCCTGTTCGCTGCGGCGCTGGAAGAGGGCGTGGTCGAACACCTCACGGCCCGGCAGCTCGAGCAGGTGCGCGAGTTCTGCCACTTCATCAACCGGCTCATCTATCGCGCGCCGCGGGAGCCCGCGGCGCAGCTGCTGGCCGACCTGATGGGGGCCACCCACTACGAGGCCTGGCTGTTCAACTCGTGCGAGCCGCGCGAGGCCGAAACCAAGTGGGCCAACGTCAGCGACTTCGTCGGCTGGCTCGGGCGCAAGGGCGAGGAGGACGGCAAGGACCTCCTCGAGCTGACCCAGACCATCGCCCTGATCAGCATGCTCGACAAGGAAGACGAGGACTTCGACGGCGTCCAGCTCGCCACCCTGCACGCCTCCAAAGGGCTGGAGTTCAAGCACGTCTTCCTGGTCGGCGTCGAGGAGGGCCTGCTGCCCCACCAGTCCTCGATCGACGAAGACAAGATCGAGGAGGAGCGCCGCCTGATGTACGTCGGCATCACCCGCGCCCAGCGCAGCCTTCAGATCAGCTGGTGCGAGCGCCGCAAGGCGGGGAAGGAGATCCGCACCTGCGAGCCCTCGCGCTTCATCGAGGAGATGGGCTCCGAGGGGGTCCGGATGCTGGGGGGCAAGAAGGCCGAGCCGGTCAGCCGGGAAGAGGGGCGGGCCAAGCTGGCCAACCTGAGGGCGATGCTGGGCGGCGGCTGAGCGCCGCCCGCCCGGCAGGCACGCGGTGCATCAGGGGGCCGGGGCCTCGAAGCTGGCGCCCGACTGGTTGGCCAGGTAGGCCACGGCGCGGGCCACCTCCTCGTCGGTCAGATCCGCCGCGCCACCGCGGGCCGGCATCTGGTTCTTGCCATTGATGGCGGCCTGCACCAGCGCATCGAAGCCCTGCGCGATGCGCGGCGCCCAGGCTTCCTTGTCGCCGGTCTTCGGCGCGTTCAGGGCGCCGCTGCTGTGGCACGCGCCACAGACCGCCGTGACGATCTCCTCGCCGGTGCGCTTGCCGGGCTCGACCTTGACCTTCTCGATCGCCACCTGGCCCACCGGCAGGATGGCGCGGGCGGTCTCTTCCGGGTCGGCCTGGGGTGCCTTGCCACAGGCAGACAGCAGCAGGGCGAAGGCGGCAGCAGCCAGCACGGCATGGGGCGTATTGGGGAGGTGCATTGTGATCTCTCTGTTGTTGGGGGGATGGTCCCCAGTATACCGGCCCGGGAAATGGACGAGCCGCCAAAAACCCGGTATGCTCCACGCCCTTCTGCCTGCCGGATTCCGGACGGGTAGGAGTTCGCCGCTCTGGCAACAGGGCTGGCCAGGCGCCCGTAGCTCAGCTGGATAGAGTACTGCCCTCCGAAGGCAGGGGTCGGACGTTCGAATCGTCTCGGGCGCGCCAGAACATCAATGGGTTAGGCCATATCGGTCTGACCCGTTTCTTTTTTCGGTCCGGACCGGGCCCGGATCCGATCGTCTGGACGGTCGTGCACGCAAGGTTCATCGGGAATCGGCACCGCCCGGCTCACCCCGCATCGCGCGCTCGATGGCGCCCGGGTGCGGCTCGACGGCCATTCTTGCGCCATGGCCTTCCGCTGCAGCTTCCCGATCTGTTCGAGGCATTCGAGCCGAGGCGCGACCACCTGCACTCAGGCGTGGGCTCGCGGATGACCAGGCTGGCTCCCGGTCGTCTCTCGAGCCGACACGGATCGGACTGCACGGCGCGCTTCGGCGACCGGCCCCTGTTCATGCCAGAATAGCCCGGGCGTCCCCCGGTGGGCGCGCGATGCGGTGCGCCCGTCAACGATGGCCACCGAAGCCTCGGCCGGCTCTGTGAGCGAGGTGAAGCGCGACCCGGGCCCGGCGCCCGAGTCCGGGTGCGCGTGGCCATGCCGCTTGCCGAGCGAGGTGCTATTCCCCATTAGAGCGAGGCGCGAAGATGGACTTTTCCTGGAGTACCGAGCAGCTCGAGATGTGCGAGGCAGCAAGGCAGTTCGCGCTCAAGCACCTCGGCGAGGATCCCGGGGAGCGGGAGAAGACGGGCGCTTTCGCGCGTGAACTGTGGCGAAAATGTGCCGACTTCGGTATTCAGGGCCTCCCGATGCCGGAGCAGTACGGCGGATCGGATGAGGACGCTCTGACCGCGATGCTGGTCATGGAGGCACTGGGTTATGGTTGCCCCGACCGGGGGCTGCTGTTCTCGCTCCATGCGCACATCTGGACCGTCGAGATGCCGATCCTCGCCTTCGGCACCGACGAGCAGAAGCGCCGCTACCTGCCTGGCCTGTGCGATGGCAGCCTGCTCGGCGCCCATGCGATGAGCGAGCCGGATTCGGGGTCGGACGCCTTCTCCATGCGAACCCGGGCACTCCGCCAGGGCGAGCACTACGTGCTCAACGGCAGCAAGATGTTCGTCACCAACGCGCCCGAAGCGGATCTGTTCCTGATCTTCGCCACGGCCGATCGCGAGCGTGGCATGTGGGGCGTCAGCGCCTTTCTGGTCGAGCGCGACACGGAAGGGCTCTCGGTGGGCAAGCCGATCGCCAAGATGGGACTGACCACCTCGCCCATGTCGGAGGTGTACCTCGACAATTGCCATGTACCGGCGGCCAATCTGCTGGGCGGGGAAGGCACGGGCGCGATGATCTTCAATCACGCCATGGGTTGGGAACGCAGCTGCATCCTTGCCAGCGACGTCGGCGCCATGCAGCGCCAGCTCGAGGCAAGCATCGAATACGCGAAGCAGCGCCATCAGTTCGGCAAGCCTGTCGGAAGCTACCAGTTGGTCGCCTCGCGCATCGTGGACATGAAGCTCCGCCTGGAGACCTCCCGCCTGCTGCTGTATCGAAGCGCCTGGAGCCAGGCGCGGCAGGGTGGCATGAGCGCGATGGACGGCGCGCTGGCCAAGCTCTACATCAGCGAAGCCGCCGTGCAGTCGGCGATGGATGCGATCCAGGTGCGTGGAGGCTATGGCTACATGACGGAATACGGCGCCGAGCGCGAGTTGCGGGACGCCATCGGGGGCAAGCTGTATTCGGGGACATCGGAGATCCAGCGGCTGATCATCGCCCGCAATCTCGGGCTGAAGACCAGGAACTGAAATTCGGCCTCCCACGGTCGACCCGGAAAGCGTGGGCCGCTCTCCGCCATGAGCCCGCCGCATCGGCGAAAAGGCCGTCTCGACCGAGGGAGGATCAAATCGTCGGAGATCGAACGTGACTGCATCTGACGCGCAATGGCGGCCGCACCGGTGCGCGCTCCCGGGCGCGGGCGAGGTGGATCTGTGGCAGTTCGACCTCGACGCGGTCCCGGCGTCTGCGGCGACACTGCTCGAGCCCGGCGAACGGCGTCGCGCAGACGCGTTCGCCAGCGCAGCGCTCCGGCACCACGCCATCGCCTCGCGGGCGTCGCTCAGGGTGACGCTGGCCGCCTACCTCGGCATCGACGCGCACGAGGTCCGCTTCGCTGCAGAGAACACGGGCAAGCCGCTCCTCGCCCACGCCCACGCCCACGCCTCTGCGCTGCAGTTCAATCTCGCCCACAGCGCAGGCCGCGCGCTGATCGCGGTGGCGAACCGGGCGCGGGTGGGCGTCGATATCGAAGGTATCCGGCCGCTGCCGGACATGGACCTGATCGTGACACGATACTTTGGCCGGCACGAGCGCGCCTGTCTCGAAGCGCTCGATGCCGGCCCAGCCCGGCTGCGGGCCTTCTTCGGGATATGGACGCGCAAGGAGGCTTTCCTGAAGGCGACCGGCGAAGGCCTGTCGCGCGCGGACACATTCGCCCGCCACGACGTCGCGCCGGATCCGGCGAGGCGCCGCTGGTCGCTCACCGATGCCGATTCGCCTGCGCCCTCGAGATGGACCCTGCAGATGGTCGCGGTCAGCCCGCACCATGCTGCTTGTGTGGCGCTGGAAGGCGATCGGCTTGCGGTGCGGATGCGGGCCCGCCAGGAGGACACCATGGTCGACGGCGCCATTCCCGTGCCGGAGGCCGGCCCGCCCGGATTGCCTCGCGGCGAACTCTAGGGCCAAAATCGGCTTTGCTTGGTCTTGCCCATGTCGGCCAGGCGCGGGGCACCGACATCAATGCGACCGCGAGGGACGGCCTTGTGCCGTTCGATTCCCGAGTGCGTGGCAACCCGATTTACGGAGCGAGTGGCAAGCCCATGACCGATTTCCTGATCCACTCTCCCGTCGCCCACTACGCGCGCGTGACACCTCAGCAAGCTGCGCTGAGTTTCGCGGGCCACGAGATGAGCTATGCCGCCCTCGATGCGGCGAGCAACCGGCTCGCCCATGCGCTGATCTCGTCCGGCCTGAAGAGGCAGGGCCGGGTCGGCATCTTCATGCACAAGGCATTGAGTCTCGGCGTCGCGATCTACGGCATCCTGAAGGCGGGCGGGGTGTTCGTGCCCCTGGACCCGTTCATGCCGGTCGAGCGTCTCGGCTTCATTCTCGACGATTGCGAGATCGGCCACCTGGTCAGCGCCGATGGCATGGCAGGCGCACTGAAGCAGCTTGAGCCGACACGCCCGCTCACCGTCTTCGGAGTCGGCGTCGAAACCGGCCTGGCGAGTGTTTCGTGGTCGCAGATCGACGCGGAACCGGCGTCTGCGCCGGATGTATGGCTGATCGATCAGGATCTCGGCTACATCATGTACACCTCCGGCTCGACCGGGAACCCGAAGGGAATGATGCATTCGCATCTGGGCAGCATCACCTACGCCCGCTGGGGACGATCGCATGTCGGCCTGACCGCCGGGGATCGCGTGGCAAGTCACGCTCCGCTGCATTTCGACCTGAGCATCTTCGACTTCTTCTCGACGGCCCAGGCCGGTGCGACGGTCGTCCTGGTGCCCGAACAAGTGACCAAGTTTCCGGCTAGCTGGACGCAGTACATCGAGAGCGAACGGATCAGCGTCGTATTCACCGTGCCCTTCACGCTGATCGAAATGATGCAGCGCGGCGCGATCGAGCAGCGCGACCTGTCCTCGCTGCGCTGGATCCTCTTCGGCGGCGAGCCCTATCCACCGAAACACCTGCGGGCGCTTATGGCTGCGCTGCCGAACGCCCGATTCACCAACGTGTATGGTCCGGCCGAGGCGCCGTCATGCACCTGTTACGACGTCCCGCCCTTGGCCGACGACGACGACCAGCCGATCCCGATCGGAACGGTGTCCTGCAACTCCGATGACCTGATCCTCGATGACGACGACGGGGAGTGCGCAGATGGCGAGGCAGGCGAGCTGTGCATTCGCAGCTCGACGCTGACCAGAGGCTACTGGAAGCGACCCGATCTGAACCAGCGGGTCTTTTTCGAGAGGCCGTCGTACGGGCATTTCCCCGACATCTACTTCCGCACGGGCGACTATGTCGTCCGCCACCCTGATGGACTGCTGCGCTACCTCGGCCGCAAGGATCGCATGGTCAAGACCCGTGGCCATCGGGTCGAGCTGGACGAGGTCGAGGCTGCGCTGGCCAGCCATCCGGCGGTATCCGAGGCCGCAGCATTTGTCGTGCCGGACGCCCACGGCAGCAAGCAGATCCATGCCTGCGTGACCCTCTGCGACGGCGCCCGGGCCGACGCCGCGGTGCTGATGCGCCATGCGCGGACCAAGATCCCGGCTTACGCGCTGCCGCGCCACCTCGACGTCGCCGACGATCTGCCCAGGACCAGCAGCGGCAAGATCGATCGCCGGCAGCTGGCCGCCACGAACGCGGGACAGCCCGCCCACGGAACCGAATCATGAGCATCGATGCCATTCGCCAGTACATCCGGGTCGAGATTCTCGACGACGAAACCGTGTCCATCGAGGCCGACGAAGACCTGATGATGAATCAGGTGCTCGATTCGATGGACGTCATGCGCCTGGTGACGCATCTCGAGCAAAGCTGTGGATTCAAGATCCCGCCCCAGGACGTCACACTGGAGCATTTCAGCACGCTTCGACGCATCGATTCCTATGTGACCGCGCGCCGCAATGGCGACCAGCTGGTCTGACCGGCCCGGGCGCAAACGGGCCGGTCACGGCGTGAGCATTCCGCGCGCCCCGGCGACGGCTCCCGACGCCCTCCGATAGCGCGCTACGACGTGGCGGCCCGGCCCGCGTTCGCCATGCCACACCACCGGCCCGACATCGACGGGCTGCGCGGTGTGGCGGTACTCGCGGTGATCGTCTATCACATGGTGCCTGCCCGTCTGCGCGGCGGTTTCGTCGGCGTCGACATCTTCTTCGTCCTCTCCGGTTTCCTGATCACCGGCCAATTGCTGGCAAGTATCCGGGCTGGCTCGTTCTCGCTGAAAGAGTTCTATCGCCGACGGATTCGGCGCATCGCACCGGTGTTGCTGTTCGTCCTCGCAGTCACCGTGGTGGCGGCGCAATGGCTGCTGCTCCCCGAGGACGCGCAGCTCACTGCCCGCGCTGCGGTAGCGGCCGTGGCGGGCGCGGCCAACATCTACTTCTGGCTGTTTCAGGACACTGGCTATTTCGCGCCCGACAGCCGGGAAACGCCCTTGCTGCACGTGTGGTCGCTGGGCGTTGAAGAGCAGTTCTACCTGCTGTGGCCGCTGCTGCTCTGTCTGCTGGCGCGTCACCCCGCGTTGCGCGTCGCGGCCGCCCTGCTGGTCGGCGCGCTGCTCTCCTTCGGACTCGCCGAGTGGCTGTTCGACGCGGCGCCCCGGTTCGTGTTCTACATGCTGCCGACCCGCGCCGGCGAACTGATGGCCGGCGCCATGCTGGCAGTGGCGGGCGACGGCCGGATCCGCTGTCGCCCGCCCTGCTGCCGGTGGCCGGCACGGTCGCCCTTCTGGCCGCCGGCCAGATCCGCCCGAACCCGGTTTCGCGTCTCCTGGCGGTCGCGCCCCTGCGATGGTGCGGACTGCTCTCATACTCGGCCTACCTCTGGCACTGGCCGATCCTGGCGTACCTGCGCTACGGCCATGGGCCGCTGGACGCCACCGCCGCGTGGTGGGCCGCGGCGGCGATTCTCGCGCTCTCGGCACTCAGCTGGCGCTTCATCGAGCAGCCTGCCCGGCGCAGCGATGCGCCGTTCGGCGTCGTGCTGACACGCTTCTACCTGCTGCCGGCGGCCCTGGTCGGCGCCCTCTCGGCCTTCGTCATGGCCACCGGCGGCTACGGAATGCACGCCTTCTCGCCCGACTATCGACTGGCTCTGGACAACGCCCGGGAGCGCCAGCGCCCGGCCTACGGCTTCCGCTACATCTGTCAGCGAGGCCGGCTCACGCCGGCCGACCTGCGGGACCCGGAGTGCGTGGTCGGGGCCCCCGGAGAGGGAGAGCCGGCGATTCTGTTGTGGGGCGATTCGAATGCCTCCCACTACGTCGGCATCGTGGGCGCTTTTGCGGCGCAGGCCGGCGCCCGTTTCCGAAATGCCGAAAACCAGTCCTGCCCGCCGATCTTCGGTGATCCTGTGCCCTACCTCTTCGACCGCGACCGTGCCAACTGCATTGCCTCGATCGAGGCCGTTCGCGCACATATCGATCGCTACGCGGTCATCGTGCTGGCCGCGTCGTGGCCGGGTTATGCGGCGGCAGCTGAAGGCTTCGTCGACAGGCTCACGGAGACCGTACTGGCTCTGGTCGGCCGGGGAAAGCATGTCGTTCTGATCGGCAAGGCCCCGGTCCAGAATGGCGTCGACCGCCGCTGCGCGCTCAAGGCCGCGCGCTTCCCGGGCGTCGATTGTGCGGTCGCGCCGGCACAATTGGATGACGACGTGAAATCGATCAACGCGCGCCTGCGACAGTTCGCTGAGGGTCACACCGAAGTGGGATACTTCGACCTCACCGACGCGCTCTGCCGGAACCAGCTCTGTGCTGCCTTCGACGAACAAGGAGAGAGCCTCTATGTCGACCCTCACCACCTCTCGCTGCCGGCAGCCTGGCGCCTTGGACGCTCGATGCTGGCGCGCGACGGGATGCCTGAAGCATTTGCGGTCGCTTTCGATCACGCCCGTCGTGGCGCGAGCCGCACGGCTGGTGCTGATCCTGGCGGGCATGTTGATGAGCGCCAGCGGCTTCGCCCACTCGCTGGGCCAGACCTACCTGTATCTGAGCTTCACGGAGACGCAGCTGACGGCACGCTTCGAAGTCACCGCCAGTGACCTCAACGCCGCGCTGGGTCTCGATCTGGCCACCGACGGCAGCCTCACCACGGCGCAGGTGGAACCGTACCAGGAGCGCATCGCGGACTATCTGCGCAGCAAGGTGACACTGGCGCCGGGCGGCGAGCCCGCACGGCTGGAAACGGCGTCGACGACGCTGCGCAGCCCCAAGCTGGCGCAGTACATCCTGAGCGAGTTCACCGTGGCGCTGCCCGGCGGCCCGCCGGAGTACATCGATGTCGCCTACGGCGTGATGTTCGAAGTGGACCCCAAGCAACAGGGCCTGGTGCTGATCGAGAACAGCTGGCGTGCAGGCACCTTCGCAAACGAAGCCAGCGTGGCCCTGACCTTTGCCGGAGATGCCTCGACACAGCGCCTCGACCTCTCCGGCTCCACGCTGCTGAGCGGCATGTGGAGCATGGCGCTGCTCGGCATGCATCACATCATCGAAGGCATCGATCATGTGATGTTCCTCTTCGCGCTCCTGCTGACCTCGGTCGTGCAGCGCGAGAACGGCCGCTGGCGGGGGGTCGCCGACTTCCGCAGCGCCGCCTGGAACGTGCTCAAGGTGGTCACCGTGTTCACCGTCGCCCATTCGATCACGCTGAGCCTGACCACCCTCGAGACGCTGGCCATCGACAGTCGCATCGTCGAATCGGTCATCGCAGCGTCGATAGCGATCGCGGCCCTCGAGGTGTTCGTCCCGATATTTCGCTCGAGACTCACGCTGGTGGTGTTCGCCTTCGGCCTCTTTCACGGCGCGGGCTTCGCCGGCATCCTGCTCGACATGAACATCCACGGCGACTACCTGCCGCTGACCCTGCTCGGCTTCAACCTGGGCGTCGAGCTCGGCCAGATCATCATCCTGCTGGTCTTCTTTCCGCTGCTGTTCCTGATCCGCTCGCACTGGACCTACCTGCGCTTCGGCATCCAGGGAGCGGCTTCCTGCCTGATCCTGGTCGCCAGCTACTGGTTCATCGAGCGCGCCTTCGATGTCGACCTGCCCGCCGGCGAGTATGCCCAGCGCCTGCTCGCCTTCCTGGTCTGACGTACGGGCCGGCACGGCATGACGGACAAGCGGAACATCGAGTCGGTCTTCGGGCTGACCCCGCTGCAGGAAGGCATCCTCTACCACTGCCTGCGCAGCGACGACCCCGGGACCTATCTTGGGCAGTACTCGGCGACCCTGCGCGGCCCGCTCGAGCCGGACCTTCTGCGGCAGGCGTGGGAGCGGGTCGTGGAGCGCCATGGCGCCCTGCGCACGCTGTTCGCGTGGCGGCGCCAGGAACAGCGGCCCTTGCAGATCGTCCGCGAGCGAGTCGCGCTGCCGTGGCGCTTCGAAGACTGGCGCGACGCCAGCGGTGATCCCCAGACGCGCTGGCGCACGGTGGTCGAGGCGCAACGGGCGCAGGGTGTCGAACTCGACAGGGCGCCGCTGTTCGGATTGTTGCTGGTCAGAACCGCCGCCGACGTGCACCGCTTCCTGTTCACGTATCACCACCTTCTGTTCGACGGCTGGTCGCTTCGCCTGCTGCTCGACGAGGTCGGCCGTCTCTATGCGGGGCTCGCGTCCGGCATGGCCGAATCCCTGCCGGCCGCCGGACGCTTCGAAGGGTATGTCAAGTGGCTGGCGTCGCGCGACCGGTCCCGCGACGAGCAATACTGGCGCAGCGTGCTCGGGGACGTCACCGCCCCCACCGACCTGTCCCTGCCACGACCGGTCGCCGACCCGGCGCGCCCGGCGCGCGGCTTCGATGCGGTCGCCCATCGGCTCGCGTCCGACGCGCTGGCGGGTATCGACCGGTTCGCGCGCCAGCAGCGTGTCACCCGCAGTACGCTGTTCGTCGGCGCCTGGGCGCTGCTGCTCGCCCGCTATTCCGACACGCCCGACGTGGTATTCGGCACCGCGCAGGCCGGGAGGCCGGCCGAGCTGGTCGATGTCGATCGCACCGTCGGCATGTTCATCAACACCGTCGCGGTGCGCAGCAAGCTCCCGCCGGAGAGACAGGTCGGCGACTGGTTGCGCGCGCTGCAGCAGGATCAGCTGGCGGCCGGCGAGCACCAGCACATGTCGCTCGCCGACGCACAGCGCCTCAGCGCGCTGGCGCCCGGGCAGCCCCTGTTCGAGACCCTGCTTGTCCATCAGTCTGTGCCGGAGGGGGGCGCTGCGAGTCAGCCCTGGCAGGTCGAGGACGAGTCTTTCGTCGAATACGGCAACTATCCGCTGGCCCTGCTGGTGCGCCCCGGGGACCCCTTCGTGCTGACCGCCGTCCATGATCGGGCGCGCGTCTCCCGCAGTGCGGCCAGTCGGCTGTTGCACCATTTCGAACAGTGCCTCGCCACGCTGATCTCCAGCGCCGAGCAGCCTCTCGCCAGCGTCGATCTCCTGTCGGATCGGGAGCGCCGCCAGCTGCTTCGGGACTGGAGCGGCGCCGACGGCGGGACCGCCTCCGGATTCGAGGCATTGCACGAGACCATTGCCCGGGTCGGCAGTCGCACGCCGGACGCGATCGCGCTCGAGCAGGACGGGAGCAGCCTGAGCTACCGGGAGCTGCTCGAGCAGGTCGACCGCCTGGCCGCGACGCTGTGCCATGCGGGCATGGGGGCACGCGGCATCGGCGCGATCTTCCTCGAGCGCGGACCACGCGCGATCGCCGCCATTCTCGCCGTGCTCAAGTCTGGCGCTGCGTACGTCGCGCTGGATCCGGCCTTTCCCGCGGCGCGCACCGAGGCGGTGCTGGCCGATATCGCAGCCGCGCAGCGAGACGGAGCTTGTGCTCTGGTGCTGACCGATACCGCCCTGTCGGAGCGCTTGCCGCCGCATGCGCTGGGCACGGTCATCGTCGACCGTCCGCCGGTGGGCGCATCGCGCGTGCCGGAAGGGCACACTTGCGCCCCGGATGCGCTGGCCTACCTGATGTACACGTCCGGCTCGACCGGCCGGCCGAAAGGTGTGATGGTCAGCCACGGCAATCTGGCCGCATCGACCGCGGCACGGAAAATCCATTACCACGAGCCGCCGAGCCGATTCGTCCTGCTGTCATCGCTGGCAAGCGACAGCTCGGTGGCCGGCATCTTCTGGACGTTGTCCGCGGGCGGGACGCTGGTCCTGCCACGCACCCGCCAGGAGCAATCCCTTGCCGAGATCGCCGACATTATCGCTACGCGTCGGGCGAGCCACCTGTTGTGCCTGCCGTCGATCCACCAGCTGCTGCTCGAGGACGACGCGGGGCAGCGCCTGTCCGGCCTGCGCTGCGTCATCGTCGCCGGAGAAGCGTGCCCTCGGGAGCTGGTCGAGCGCCACCGGCAGACGCTGCCGCAGACCGCGCTTTTCAATGAGTACGGCCCCTCGGAGGCCTGCGTATGGAGTACCTTCGCCCGCCTGGACAGGCGCGTCGATGATTTCGACACGCCCCCGATCGGGCGGCCGATTTGCGGCTGGCAGGTGTACGTGCTGGGGCGGGACCGGCGGCCTCGGCCTGCTGGCCTGGCCGGCGAGCTCTACATCGGCGGCGCCGGCGTCGCACGTGGCTATCTGAACAGCCCGCAGCTGACCGGTGAGCGGTTCGTTCCCAGTCCGTTCGACGAGCGCGGTGGGGCTCGGCTGTATCGATCCGGCGACCGGGTGCGCTTCGAGGACAATGGGGAGTTGAGCTTCCTGGGCAGGGTCGATGAGCAAATCAAGGTGCGCGGTCATCGCGTCGAGCCACAGGAGATCGAGCAGATCCTTCTGCAGCAGCCGGGAGTCCGAGCCGCGGCCGTGGTGCTTGCCGACCGCGGGCAGGCCAGTGCGGGCGGCGCCCGGCTGTCCGCGCCGCTGATGGCCTACCTCGAAGGGGATGGCCGTACCCCCGAGGTCGCCGAACTCCGGGCGGCGCTGGGCGAGCGGCTGCCCGAGTACATGGTTCCCAACGGATTCGTCGTGCTGGCCTCGCTGCCGCGCGCGCCGGGCGGCAAGATCGATCGCAACGCGCTCCGCGCGCGCGATGCCGCCGCCGCCGCGGCGAGCGACTACCGGGCGCCGCGCAATGAAATCGAACGCACTCTGGCGCGCATCTGGAAGGAGGCACTGGGGGTCTCGCGCGTGGGCATCGACGACAACTTCTTTCAGCTCGGTGGAGATTCGCTGCTCAGCATTCGCGTGCTCGCGAGGGCCAACCGTGCAGGTTACGAGATCAGCTCGGCCGATTTCTTCGCGCACCCGACCGTCGCCGGGCAGGCCGCCGCGGTCGCCGTTCCCGCAGAGGCCGCCGACGCCCGAGGCGAGCCGGCAGCGCCCGAGGCTGCGGCCGAGCCCTTCGCGCTGGCGAAGCTGGACGCGGACGCGCTGAAGGCGATCGCCCGCCAGCTTAAGGCCGCCGATGAGCGCGGCCCCGAAGGCTAGCGCCGACGCGTGCCGGCAAGGTCAACGGTGACCCGCCCAGCCATCCATCCCCGGGCACATGACGCCGCCATCGACGACGCGCTCCGCGCGGCGATTCACGACGACCGCCTGTATGAAGTCGCCGAGACGTTGCTGGCCGCTGCCGGCCGGCTGCACCCGGACGACGCGCTGTTGGTGGATGCCGCGCGGCGGGCGTGTCTGCGCATCGGCGAGCAGTCGCTCGCGCTCGCCCATTCGGTCGCCGACGGGCTGCGGGATGCATCGATCCCCTGCGCCGTGGAAGTTGCGGAATCGCGGGCCTTGCAATACCACCTCTGCACGCTCTCGCTGGCCGGCGACGATCCTACCGGCGCGGTGGACTGGCTCAAGTCCGCCGGCTTCTGGTGTCCGGCGTCAACCGATACCCTGCATTGGGAGTCGTTCAGGCTGCGCAACAGCGAACTGACGATGTGCCGACTGGACGACGCCTCTAGCTGCCTGCGCCTGCGCTGGCAAGCGAGCCGGAAGGCCGGCCGTGCCCTCGCCCTGCGCTATCCCCTCAAGGCTTTGCGCAGCCTGCTGCGCCGGGTCCGTCAGCGGCCGCCGCCGGCCATCGACACCGTGTCGCTCGGCGAGCTTCGCGGAACGCCGCGCGCCTTGATGCCCGCGCTGTTCGAGTTTGCGGCATTGCGGCCTGAGGATGTCGTCGTCGACATCGGCTGCGGCGACGGGCGAGTGCTCATCGAGGCGGCTCGGCGCGTCGGCTGCCGCGGCATCGGCATCGAGGCCCAGGCGGGGCTGTGCGCTGTGGCCCGCGAGCGGATCTCCGAGGCGGGGCTCGGCGACCGCATTCAGATCCGTCACGACGACAGCAGGGGCTTCGACGGCTCGGAGGCGACCGTGATCTTCCTGTTCGTTCCGGTCCGCGCCTTGTCCATCCTGGTCCCCGAGATGCTGCCGAAGCTCGCGCCTTCCGGTCGCATCATCGCCCATGAGCAGGTGGCGCTGGGGGAGGTCGTCGCGCCGGATCGCAGCGCTCCGCTGATCGGCGATTGCGCGCTCACCGTGGCCCACCTCTGGCGCTGACCGCGAGGCGGTCAGGCGTCGTTCGTGACGCCGTCCCGGGCTTCCTGGCGGCGCTTGCCGACCCGGTCGATCCAGCGCCGCAACTGCTGCGCGAGCGCCACCGGATGGCGGCTCAGCGCATCGCCGGTGTCGGCGCCAGGCACGCTCACCGGCGGGATTTCGAGGCGCATGGTTTCGCGCCAGGCGTCGCGTGGGTCGACAGGTCCCTGAACGTCGCGGTCCCGCGTCAGCAGCACCTCGATGGCGCCGCCATAGGGGCGTGGACGGTAGCTCCGTGCGGCCGCCAGGTTGGCCGCCTCGACCCGACGCTGGCGCAGTTCGCGGTGATCGCCGTAGAACAGGTCGCGATGGCGGATCTTGTCCAGCAGGGTCGACCATTTCTGGCGCAGCCAGGCGCGCCGCTGCGCACCCTCCAGCTGGCGGAAGCCGCGCACCATGCGTGCCAGGCGATGGCCGACGAAATCGAGCTTTGTCTCGGTCGCCGGTCGCCGCGCAGCGCTGCCGCCGGTGGGCTCCTCGAAGGCTGGATCGAGGACCACCACCAACGCCGGCCTTTGCCCTCCCGCCTCGAGCTGGTGGGCCATCTCGATGGCCACGTTGGCGCCGAAACACACGCCGAGCAAGACCAGCGGCCGGTTGCCGAGGCCCTTGGCTTCCGCGACGTAGGCGGCGGCGATTTCCTCGATCCGGGTCGGCGGGCGCGCGTCGCTGTCGAGCGCCCTCGGCTGCAGGCCGAACAGGGGCTGGTCGTCTCCCAGCGCCCGGGCCAGTCCGGCCAGGCCGACGACATTGCCGCCGATGCCGGACACCGCGACGATCGGCGGTCGCCGACCGAATCGCTGGATGCTGACCAGCGACGACGCCGGCGCCGGCGGTAGTTCGAGCACCTGCATCAGCCTTCGCACGCTGCCGGCCGAGAACAGGGTCGACAGAGGGAGCGGCTTGCCGAATTCCTGCTCGATCCGGGCGAACGCCGCTGCCGCCTGGATCGATGTCCCGCCAACGGCGAAGAAGTCGTCATCAAGACCGATGGCCGGGTTGCCGATCGCACGGCGGAAGATCTCGAGCAACCGGGTCGCATCGGCCGAGGCCGGCGCGTCGGAAGGCGTCCGGGCGCAGGCCTCCGGCAGGGCAGCGACCCGACGAGCGGAGTCGGTCGCCGGCGGCGGACACGCGGCAGCAATGCGGTGGCGCAGATCACCAAGCCTTTCGGGCACGCCCTGCGAGACGATACCGATCGCAGCCGCGAGCGCCTCGACGAGCCGCCCGGCCACGTCTGCAACGACATCAGTTGCTCCGTGGACGGCGGTCAGCCGGCAATCGCCGGCAGCGGTTTCGACCGCCAGCGTGATCGGAAACGCGGAGTCCATCGGACCCCTGAGGGGCTCGACGACCAGGCCGGCCCCGAGGCTCGACGCACCGCTGATCGGCGCCTGCAGCAGAACCAGGAGGTCGAACAGCGCCGAGTCTGCTGGCAGGCCGCTCCAGCCGTGCAGGTCGATCGGCGACACATGCTCGAAGTCTGCCCGCTCGCTGTGCACCCGCTGGAGCTGCCCGAGCCACTCGACGCTGTTCGCCTCGTCGTCAACGACCGCTCGAAGCGGTACGTTGTTGATGAAGGAGCCGACGATGCGCTCGACATCGTCAATCTGCGCGGGGCGGCCGGACACCGCGAGGCCAAAGGCCACGTCGCGTTTGTCGCACAGGATGGAGATCACCAGCGCGAGAGCCCCCTCCAGCAAGGTCGCGCTGGTCAGCCCTAGCGCCCTCGCCCGCTGTTCGAGCGCGGCCGCGACCTCTGGTTCGAGCGTGCGCTCGACGCTGGACTGCCCCTCGGCAGTCCAGCGGCTTCTGGTGGCGTGCGGCCCGAACAGCAGCGATGGCGTGTCGAATCCGTCGAGATAGTGACGCCAGTAGGCCTCGGCGCGCTTGCCGTCCTGTGATTCGAGCCACGCCAGATAGCTCCGGAAGCGGCCCGCTGCGGGCAGCACGGACGCCCCTGAGGCCCGGTACAGAGCGAACACCTCGTCGAAGACGATCTGCGCCGACCACAGGTCGAGAATCAGGTGGTGGCGGCTCAGTACGAACAGGTGGGTGTCATCGCCTTCATGGATGAGGGTCAGTCTCATCAGCGGCGCCCGCCGCAGGTCGAACCCGGCTTCGCGATCGGCGCGGAGCACGGACTCGCGGCGCGCCGATCGGTCGGCCGCGGGCTGTTCGCTCAGGTCGACGATGTCGAACGGCAGCGCCACTTGCTGCCGTACCACCTGCAGGGGCTGCGGTACATCATCCCAGATGAAGGCCGTGCGCAGCACGTCGTGCCGCGACAGGACCTGCCGCCAGGCGCTGGCGAAACGCTCGGTGTCGAGCGGCCTGAGCAATCGGAAACGGAACTGATTGACCAGTGTCGAGCTGCCCGGTGAACGCAGGCTGTGCATCAGCATCAGCCGCTGCATCGGCGTCAGCGGATAGATGTCGGCGACGTTGTCGAGACTCATCGGGAATGTCCCGCGGGGCGATTCATCGTGAATGGATCCGGCGTCATGGTGCGTCGTCGATGTCCGGATCCTCGCCGAACTCCGTCAGCACCTGCTGCAGTTCGGCTTCGGTCAACCCGCTCGCCGGCGAGGCGTCGCCGCACTCACGGACCGAACCACGCGCTTCGATGGCGCGCGCCAGCGACTCGACCGTTCCGTGCTCGAAGATCTCGCGCGGAGCCAGCGTGAGGCCCAGTTCGTTCGCCCTGGCGGCGATCAGCATCGCCCGGATCGAGTCGCCGCCCATGTCGAGGAAATGGGTCCCGATGTCCACCTGCGTCATCTCCAGCACATCGCCGAACAGTGCCGCGAGCTGCTTCTCGAGGGTCGTCCCGGCCGGTCGCCCGGCCGCTGCGTGCCGGCTCTCGCCGGATGGCGCCTGCGGTAGCGCGCGACGATCGATCTTGCCGCTGACGGTCAAGGGGAATGCTTCGATCTCGATGAAGACCGTCGGAACCAGGGCGCGCGGAAGCCGGGTTGCCAGCCACCGGGCCCACTCGGACGCCGACCGTCGCCCGCCGTGACCCGTGGCCAGATAGGCGACCAGCCGCGTTTCACCGTCAATCGGCCTCGCCATCACCAGCGCTTCACGGACGTCCGGGTGCTGACCCAGGGCTCGCTCGACCTCGCCAGGCTCGATCCGCTGACCCCTGAACTTGATCTGGTCGTCGGCACGGCCGACGAACATCAGATTGCCGTCGGGCAGGTAGCGCGCGAGATCGCCGGTGCGGTACAGCAGCGCACCGCGATCCTGTTCGACCGGGCTCGGCACGAACCGCTCGGCGGTTTCACCGGGGCGGTTCAGGTAGCCCAGGGAAAGTCCGTCTCCGCCGATGTAGATCTCGCCGACAGCGCCGAACGGCACCACCCGCCGGGCGTCGTCGAGCAGGTAGACGCGATTGTTCCCGACTGGCCTGCCGATCGGGGTATTGCGTTCCGGTGCCGGTCCCGGGGCGACCGGGTAGAGCGTCGCGCAGACAGTCGCCTCCGTCGGCCCGTACCCGTTGATGATGCAGAGCTCTGGCAGCGCAGTGGCCATCGCAGCCAGGCACGGCTCGTCGATCGGCTCGACGCCGACCAGCAGGCGCCGCAGCACCGGCCGTGCCTTGCGAAGTTCGATCTGTTCACGCACATCATTCAGCATGAAGGGCGGCAGATAGGCGCTGTGTATGCCTTGTTCGCAAAGCCAGTCGAGCATGCGCCGGGCATCAGCGCGAACCGGCTCGGGCGCGACGTACAGCGTGCGTCCGAAGGCAAGCGCCGAGAAGAGTTCGTAGATCGAGACGTCGAACGAAGGGCTGGTCCACCACGAACACCGCGCGCTGCCCGACAGCCGATGGCGGCGCTCGAAATCGGCGAGCAGGTTGGCGACGGCCCGGTGACTGCACACAACGCCCTTGGGCTCGCCACTCGAGCCCGAAGTAAACAGGACGTAGGCGGCTGCGTTGCTACCGGAGCGCGCGCGCTCCGGCAGCCCGCACGCGGAGCATTCGGCTGCGCCCATGCGCACGACGGAGCGCCGTTCCGGAACCGCGTCTGCGGGCGTCGCGTCGGCAACGATCACGACCTCCGCCCCGGCCAGGTCGAGCATGGTGTTGCGGCGCGCCGGCGGCAGATCGCTCGGCAGCGGCATGAAGACGGCGCCCGCCTTGAGCACCGCCAGCACGCCGACCACGAAGTCGATGCCGCGGTCGAGCTGCAGACCGACGATCTGCCCGTCAATGACGCCGGCCTCGGTGAGGGCTGCGGCCAGGGTGTCCGCGCGTCGATCGAGCGCGCCGTAACTGAGCGCCGCGTGTTCCGCGACGACCGCCGGACGCTCCGGGCCGGCTGCGGCGGCGGCCTCGAAGCGCGCTTCCAGCCGGCTGGCTGCGTCGTAGTCGGCGCCGGTACGGTTGAACTCTTCGAGCAGAAGGCGGCGTTCACGCGGCGCCAGCATGTCGACCGCATCGAGCTGCATCGAGCGATCGTCCAGAAAGGCGTCGAGCATGACGAGGAAGTGTCCGGCGACCGTTGCTGCGTCGACGCTGCCGAACGCGGCGCGATTCAAGTCCAGCGCGGCTTCCAGTTCGGCACCGTCATAGTCCTGGACCTGGAGCCGCAGCAGATGGTGCGCTTCGCCGTGACCGGCATGATGGAAACGCTGCCGGGCCGCCACGCCGGCAATCGTGCTGCCCGCAATCGGGATGTAGTTGAAGACGACATTGAACGCGGCCGCTGCTGCCGGGGTCGAGGCGCCGGGCGCCGCGTGACGGAGGAATTCGAGCGTCTCGGTTCGAACCTTGTCATGGAGCGAGGCAAAGGTCTCTCCGTCTTCGACTTCCAGCTGAAGCGAGAAAAGCTGCATCAGCAGTCCGATCGTATTCCGGTGCCTCCGGCCGGCGCGATTGGCACTCGGCACGCCGACCGTCAGCGATCGCTGGCCGCTGGCGCGGTACAGATAGGCGAAAAATACGGTCTGCAGGATCTGGAACAGGGCGGCATCCGAGGTCACCGCCGCGAACTCGTCGCTGGCGGCGAGCCGCCGCAGCTTTTCCTCACGCGTGATCCCGATGACGACCGGAACCCGCTCGCTGGCAGTCGTCGGGTGCCGCGGCGGATTGCCGTAGAAGCTCAGCGCTTCCCGCGACTGCCATGCCTGGGCACGCGCCGCCCAGTAGGCTTTCTCCTGCCGGTTGCGACCTTCCTGATCGAGCCGATGTTCGTGGGCGGCGTAGTCCTCGAATGCCGCAATCGGCGCTGCCGGCGCTGCGTTCGGCCGGCCGACGAGGCCGGCGTAGCGCGCCGCGATGGCGTCGAAGATCAGACCCACCGAGCGGCCGTCGCTGATGATGTGGTGCTGATTCAGAAACCACACGAAGTGATCGTCGGCGAGCTGGAGCAAGGCGGTATCGAAGGCGCGCCGGCCGAGGTCGAATGGCTGGCGCATGCGCTCGGCCAGCCAGTCGTGACACGCGGAACGCGGATCTTCTTGGCGCCGCAGGTCGACCCGCGGGAACGCGAACTCCACGCGCTCAAGAACCCGGCGTCGCGGTTGCCCGGCCTGCGACTCGAAGATCGAGCGCAAGGCATCGCATTCGGCCACGCAGGCGCGGAACGCCAGCTCGAAACATGCCGCATCGAGGTTGCCGTTCAGCTCGAACGTGAGCGCCATGTTGTACAGGGGCGCTGCCGGGTATTGCTGCTGGCCGAGCCATACCAGCTGCTGGCTGCGGGTCAGGTTGGTGCGCCAGTCAGCCATGGCGCCCCACGATGAAGAAGGTGCAGGCAGTAAAGCCGCCGATTTCGTGCACCTCGCGCACGGACAGGCCCGCTTGTGCGAGTTCGGCCTCGACCTCGGCATTGACGAAGTCATGCCAGAACAGGCGGGTATGGAACCGGTCTCCCAGTTCCGGCCGGCGACGATTCCCCGTCAGCATCGACAGCGAGCGCGCGACGAGGTGGCGGGCACGCGCGGAGCGTGGCGAGCGACGCGGGGTGACCGAGATCACCATCACGCCGCCTTCCCCCATCCACCCGGCGACCCGCTCCAGCCAGGCGACGCGCGCTGCCCGATCCGGAATGCAGGAATACATCCACAGCGAGCTGTACACGACATCGAACGCGCCGTCCGACGGCTGCCAGCGATCGACGTCGGCGGCGACGAATTCGGCGCCGTAGCCGCGACGCGCGAGGTGGGCGCGTGCCTTGGCGACCGAGCTGGCGTCCTCGTCGACGCCCAGCACTTCGTAGCCTGCTTCGCTGAAGATCGCGGCCTCCCGCCCCTGACCGCAGTACAGGTCGAGCAGGCGCCTGCCGCCAGCGTGCCTCTCCAGAAGCGGCAACAGGTCGGCTTCGAAGCGCAGGCGATAGACGTCAGGGTCGTAGAAATCCGGCGCCCCGCGATAGGCCTGCCGGACGGCGTGAAGGATCTCGTGCCGGCGGAGCAGGCCAACGGGCACCGCCTCGCGGACCAGCACCGAGAGACGCATCAGCATCTCGGCCGGGCGGGTCAGCAGTTCCGAGTGCCGGGCCAGGGCGGTACGCCAGCCCGAGACGGCCGGTTCGTGGCGCGCCGCGGCGGGAGGCAGGCCCTCCGTCACCGCCGCCAGATCTCCACAACGGAATCGCCTCTCACGTCAGTTGCCCGCCTCACTTGGTCGCCGGCCCTGTGCCGGCATCGCTGCTCGCATCGACCATGCGCTGGAAGCGGTCGTTGCGACGATAGAGATCCTCAAAGCTGCCCCGGTCGGAAACCCGCCCACCGTCGATCAGGTAGATGCGATCGAACGAACGGATCGTCGACAGCCGATGCGCAATGGCGATCACGGTCAGATCGGGCACCTGGCGTTGCAGCGCCGCCATGACCGCGGCCTCGGTGACATTGTCCAGACCATTCGTCGCCTCGTCCAGCAGCAGGACATCGGGGTCCCGGTAGAGCGCGCGGGCAATGCCGATACGCTGGCGCTGACCGCCACTGAGGCGTACGCCGCGCTCGCCGACGAGGAAGTCGTAGCCGCCGTCGAGTTCGTTGACGATGAAGTCGTCGATCTGGGCGATCCGCGCGGCGGTCCGCATGCGCGCGAAGTCGATGTCGGCGCTGCCGAAGGCAATGTTGGCGGCGATCGATGCGTCGAACAGGAAGACGTCCTGCGGTACATAGGCGATGTGCTTCCGCCACTGGGCGAGCCTGACGGCGTCGATCGGCGTGTCATCGACGGTCAACGCACCGGAGGTCGGCAGCAGGAGGCCGACGGCCAGGTCCACCAGGGTCGTCTTGCCGGCACCCGTGGTGCCCACGAGCGCAACCCGCGCCCCCTTCTCGACGCGCAACTCGACGTCGCGCAGCGTCGGTGCCTCGGCGCCGCGGTAACGGAAGCTGACGCGGTTGAGGCAGATCTCGCGCTCGAAGCTCAGGGCAGCGTCCGAGGGCCGCGCATCGACCGCCGACGCGGTGCTGCGCGGCGCCGCCGATGCCTGGCCCGTGACTGCATCCGCAGGGCGGGGCACCAGGTCGCGGGCAATGGCGTCGATCACTGGCAGACTGCTGCTGAAGCGGCCGGCGCCATCGAAGATGGTGTGCAGCGCCGGCATCAAGCGGTAGGTCGCCAGCGCGAAGAAGCTCAGCAGCGGCACGACCTCCGAGAAATCGCCGCCGGCGCCGACCAGGATCAGCACGGCAAGAAGAATGCCGCCGAACGCGAGAATCTCCATCAGGTGACGGGGAAGCGCCATCACCAGATGGAGACGGGGGTAGATGCGCGAGTAGGCTTCCGAAGCCTTGTCGAAGCGCGACGCGAAATATGCCGATGCGTTGGCGACGCGAATCGACTTCATGCCGGTGATCGCATCGACGAAGGTGGCGTATCGCTGCTGGTCGGCATCGATGCGCATCTTGCCGAGGCGCACGGCATAGGCGTGGCGCAGCAGATGGATCGCCGAGTAGGCGCCGGCGAAGACAGTGATCGCGGCAAGGGCGACGCCGGCGTGCATGAAGAACATCAGTGCCAGCAGGCCCACCGCAAGCAGCGTCTGGGCGATGATCTGGCTGCCGGCAAGCAGCACGTCGATCAACAGGGTATTGATGTCGGCGACCGTTCGCCGCAACAGCTCCGACGAACTGTTGGCAACGAAGTACTCGTAGGGAAGCTCCATGAAGGTCTGCAACTGGCGGATGCTCAGGCAATGCGCGGTTTGCGCCAGCGAACGCTGCATCTGCCAGTTGAGCAGGGCGGTCAACAGCACCGAGAGCGTGAACAGGCAGAAAACCGCGGCGCCGGTCCACAGCAACATCTGGCGCTCGGATTCGAAGCCGGCGGTGTCGTAGATCCACTTCATCCAGTGGCTCTGCTCGACGACCCCGGGCTGTGCCACCAGTTGCATGAAGGGCAGGATCGACGCCACACCGGTCACCTGCAGCACCATCACCACCACCATTGCCAGCAACAGCCGCAGCATCCGCGTCCAGTCTTCGCGAACCAGCACCCGGCGCAATTGCTCCCACGGCTTGAAGGGGTCCAAGAATGGCTCTCCTGCGTCAGGTGCCGCAGCCGACACGGCGCCACGGCGTACGGCACGTGGTGGATGTTCGCCCGGCGCGGTGCCGGCCTCGCCGCCACCCGGCCGCGACATCGCACGAAGCGGCCCGAGGCGTCACCCCTGGCTGTGCACCGGCAGTTCAACGGCCTTCGCGCCAACCTCGATACCGCGGGCGGCCAGTTCTCCCAGGAAGGCATCGACCGGTACGCCCTCGTCCGGCGTCCTGACGCCGGCCGGGATCGCTCCGGTGGCCTGTAGCAGCGCCGTGATCGCCAGCGAGTAGCCGGTCGTGCGCATCATTGCGGTGATGCCGTTCTGTTCGTCGCAGTAATCGATCATTTCCCACTCGAGGGCGTGAGGCTTGCCGTCGAGCAGGCCGGCGACGGTCACGCGGGCAACCACGAAGTCCAGACTGACGCCCGACAGGTGAGGCGTCACGATTGCCGCGAATGCCTCCCGCGGAACCACCGAGTGCGCGCCGACCCTGACGGGGTCCAGGCCCAGCAGGCCAAGGTCGCGCACCGCCTTCATGATCGCCGCATGGCCCGGGAACCTGAGGGTCTTGTAGTCCATTTCGCGCACCTGTCCAGCGTAGCGCTCGGCCAGGCTCGAGATGCCGCCAGCTGTGTGAAACGCTTCCAGTTCGCCAACCGGGGCCGGAAACTTGCACGTCTCGAGGCCACTGAGCGCGTCCACCCACTGCGGGACACCATTGCGTAGCACGACCGAGTTGGTGGTGTAGTAGTCGAGCAGGCCCTCGAGCGAATAGACGATGCCATAGTGCAAGGGCGGTAGCGGCTTCTGCGGCAGACCGCCAACGCGAATCCTGACCGAGTCCACGGAATCGAGACTGCGAATACCCGACGCGGCCAGAATGTTCACCAGGCCGGGCGCCAGACCGCAGTCAGGAACCAGGCTGACCCCGGCCTCGACCGCAGCCGCGTCGAGCCCGCGCTGCTGCTTGACAATCTCGGTGTTGCCGCCCAGATCGCAATAGTGCGTGCCGCACTCCAGGGCCAGCTCCGCCACGCGGAAATTCATGTGGTATGGCAAGGCACTGCAGACCACCGTCGCCGGGGCAATCAGTTCTCTTGCGCGCAGCAGGTCATTGACGTCGGAGCGTAGCAGGCGAACCTTGGCGTCTCCACGCAGGAACGCTGGCAACTCGTCGAGCCCGAGGTCGACCAGGGTGACATCTTCCACCAGAGGGCTTCTCGCGAGATCGAATGCCGCCGCACAGCCCTGCCTCCCGGCACCCAGAACGACCATCTTCATGAACCGCCTCCACGAGAGGAGGCGCCGCGGCCTCCGGTTTCAGATTGCACTCTAGCGTATTCGACTACGCGCCATCTCCCTGTGCACTCGTTCCTGCCGCGGCCGACCCGGCACCCCGCCGGGCCCATCGATGCTGCCATTGCGAGCGAATCTGAACCCGATCCGGTGCCGGGTGGCACACCCGCCCGTGGCGCCGGGCGATGCGATCTTCATTGTGTCCTGCCGCTTTCTGGCTCCGCGTTGGCTCGCTGCCTGTGCTCTGACGCCATTCGGCGCCGGGACGCCGGTGGGCCCTTCGAAGGCGATGGCGCGCGATCCAATCGCGTCGGGGGCCCCGGGTCGGCCACGCAATGGGGCCATCGCAGGGGTGGCCTCGCCGCCTGCCTTGGCGCGTCGATGCCTGCGTTGATCGCTGCCGTGGTCCGGCCGCCGGGATTGGCATATGCTTCTGGCGAGGGATCGGAAACCGGATGCGCCTGCTGGCGTGGAGGTTGTCCAGCCCATGCCAGGGGAGGGCGCACCATGCAGACACACATCCGGTTCACCGTGGCCGTCGCAGCCCTGCTGGGCGGTGCGGCGTGCAGTTCGCAGCAGCTCTATGCCACCGGCCAGTCGTATCAGCGCCAGCAATGCCATCGGCTCGCGGACGAGGCCGATCGAAACTCCTGCCTCAGCGATGCCGACCGGAGCTACGAGGACTACAAGCGCGAGCTGCCGGAGGGGGCGGCTCGCTAGGGTCTGTGGACATTTGTATGGCGGTCGCGCTGTGGTCTGCTGGGTTCGAGGACAAGGCGCGCCGACGCGGCCTGGGTGGCCCCCAGGCAAGGAGGCGTAACGCGGTCAACGGGCCCAGCAG
>JAGRGD010000012.1 GCA_020445665.1 Rhodocyclaceae bacterium | reverse complement strand
GACATCGGCGCCGACGATCCGGTCAAGGCCGCCGTGATCGAGGAAGCCGCCCGGCGTGCCCGCAAGTACGGCGGCGCACTCGGCACCGCGACCCAGAGCGCCGACGACTACTATGGCTCGGCACAGATGGAAGCGGCCTTCAACTGCTCGGACTGGGTCTTCCTGCTGCGCCAGAAGCCGGAATCCATCGAAATGCTTGACCGCAAGGGCCGGCTCACCATGGACGAGCCGAAGAAGCGGCTGTTGAACTCGTTGCGCACTGAGGCCGGCGTGTTCTCCGAGGTGTACATCTCTTCCCCGGTGGGCGAAGGCGTCGCCCGCAACATCCTCGATCCGGCGACCCATCTGCTCTTCTCCAACAAGCTGGAAGACAACGCGCCCATCGACGAATTGCGTGCCCAGGGCCTGTCCATCGACGAGGCGATCGGCGAACTGCTGCGCCGCCGGGGGCATACGGTATGAAAACCACCGTGGCCCAATGGCTGGCCCAGGGCCTGCTCACCCTGTTCGTGGTGGCCGCCGCGCTCACGGCCTACGACCGCCTGGTGCTGCGGCCGGCCCTGGTCATCGGCGTGGTCGATGTGGCCGAGGTGTACCGCGCCAAGGAAGCCGAATTCACCCAGATCCTCACCAAGGCAAGTTCGGAGGAAGACCGCCAGAAGGCGCTCGTCATGGCCCGCGCCTTCGCCCAGCGCCTGCCGCTCGCGCTCGATGAGTTGCCGCGGGAATGCAATTGCCTGGTGGTCCTCAGGACCGCCGTGGCCGGACCGACGCCGAATACCGTCGACCTGACGGCACAGTTGCGCAGAAAGGTGGCAGCACCATGAATTCCGAACCGGTCCAACCGGCGTTACCGCGTACCGCGTCGACACCCGGCAGAGGGCAGCAAGTCGTCAAGCATTTTGCCGATTTCCTGCGCCATGTGCGCCGGCGCTGGTATCTCTACCTGCCGATCTTCGCCATCTGGGGCTTGGCCTATGCCCGGCTCTTCATCGATGCGACGCCGCGGCTGCCGGTGCTCTTCAACTGGACACCCAGCCTGCCGTATCGCATCGCCTGGCTGGTGCACGGACCCCACCCCCTGCGGCGCGGCGACTTCATCGTCTACTCGTTCAACGGTGAGGCGCAGGCGCGTTACCCCGGGCTGCACGGCCAGCCCTTCTTCAAGATCGTGCGGGGCTTGCCGGGCGATGCCGTGACCGTCGCCGGTCGGCACGTGGCGATCAACGGCGAGGAGGTCGGCGTGGCCAAGCTGCAGGCCTACGACCATAGTCCGCTGGTACCGATTACGCCGACGGTCATCCCGCCCGGGCACTACTACGTGCAGGGCACCAGCCCCGACTCCTTCGACTCGCGCTACCAGGACAGCGGCCTGGTACGGGCCGAGCAGGTGGTCGGTGTCGTGGTTCCGCTGTATTGAAAGGCGCGCCATGACCAAGGCCCTTCTCCTCCTCGCGCTGCTCGGCCTCTTGACCCAGCCGGCCGCCCGGGGCCAGTCCAATCCGGCCCGCGGACCGATCCATGGGACGCCGACGACGCCAGGGATCGATCACATGCCGCTGGCCGACTATCTCGGCCTGCTGCGGCAAATCGCCCCCTCCGCCGAGGCGGGCGCCACGGACTATCTCGCCGCCTTCGAGCGGCGTTGTGGCCGCGCACTCACCACGACCGAGTTGCGCCAAGCGATGTCGGCTGGTGACGGCGATCCGGTGCTGATGGGATTGATCCGCGCCAGCCACCTGGGCGATGCCGCCGCCCGCGAACGACTCGCCGGACAGATCCGTTGCCCGGCCAGGGGGGCGCGATGAAACGCTGCATCGTGTCCACTGCCCTGGTGTTCGGTCTGATGCTGGGTGCAGCAGGCGGCGCGCGGGCGATTGATCTGGGCGTCATCGGGCCGACCTACGAGATCAGCGAACCCCATCTGCTCCAGATGATCGAGCAGCGCCTGCGCGAGAAGGAACGCAGCGGCGAACTCGGACGCCTGGAAGCCGAAGCCCGGGAACGGAGCATCGCGACCGTGAAGAGCCCGCCGCCGGTCACCGGCGTACGTGCGACCGAAACGGTGCGGACGTTCTACTTTGACCCGAGCTTCACCCTGGATCGCAACGTCCTCGGCCCCCAGGGGGAATTGCTGTTTGCCGCCGGCACGCGCAAGAACCCGCTGGAGGTGGTGTCGCTGTCCCGGCATCTGCTGTTCTTCGACGCCCGCAACCCGCGTCAGGTGGGCCGCGCCCGGCAGCTGATCGCGCTCTACCAGGGACGGGTGAAGCCGATCCTGGTCGGCGGCTCCTACCTGGACCTGATGCAGTCCTGGCACGTCCCGGTCTACTACGACCAGCAGGGCCTGCTCACCCGCCGTCTGGGCATCACCCAGGTGCCAGCCCTGGTGTCCCAGGAAGGGCTGCGGTTGCGCATCGACGAATTGGCGGTGTCCCCATGAATGCCCATCGCCGCTTCGTTCCTTTCTTGCTCGCCGCCGTGCTCGCCGTCGCGGCCGGCCCCGGTCGCGCCGCCGGTGCGGCCACCTGCACCGGCAAGTTTCCCAATCCGATCACCGATATCTGCTGGTCCTGCATCCTGCCGATCAGCATCGGCGGTGCGCGCATCGCCAACTTCGGCGACCAGGAAGACACCGACAACCCGTCGAGCCCGGTCTGCAGCTGTGGCGTCAATCCGGTCATCGGGCTCTCCATCAGCTTCTGGGACCCCGCACGGCATGTCG
>JAGRGD010000105.1 GCA_020445665.1 Rhodocyclaceae bacterium | reverse complement strand
CCATCGGCTCGTCCTGCTCGTTGTGTCCGAGCTTGCGGAAGCAGATCAGGTCGACGACGACGTCCTTCTTGAACTCGTTGCGGAATTCCATCGCCAGGTTGGTGACGAAGGCGACCGCTTCGGGGTCATCGCCATTGACGTGGAAGATCGGCGCCTCGACCATCTTGAAGATGTCCGTGCAGTACATCGACGAGCGATAGTCGCGCGGATCGGAGGTGGTGAAACCGATCTGGTTGTTGACCACGATGTGGACCGTGCCGCCCGTGCCGTAGCCGCGGGTCTGGGAGAAGTTCAGCATCTCCTGGTTCACGCCCTGGCCGATGACCGCGGCGTCGCCGTGCAGGATCACCGGCAGGACTTCCTTCTTCTCCTCGTCACCGCGGCGGACCTGGCGGGCATAGACCGAGCCGGCCACCACCGGGTTGATGATCTCGAGGTGCGACGGGTTGAAGGCCAGGGTCAGGTGCACCGCGCCACCCGGCGTCATGACGTCGGACGAGAAGCCCATGTGGTACTTCACGTCACCGGCGGACAGGTCGAGGCTGCCCTTGCCCTCGAACTCGGCGAAGAGCATCTTGGGCGACTTGCCCAGGGTGTTGACCAGCACGTTCAGGCGGCCCCGGTGGGCCATGCCGATCACCACTTCCTGCATGCCGAGGCGGCCGGCGGTATTCACCAGCTCGTCCATCGCGACGATGGTCGACTCGCCGCCCTCGAGCGAGAAGCGCTTCTGGCCCACGTACTTGGTGTGCAGGTACTTCTCGAGGGTTTCCGCGGCGGTCAGGCGGCGCAGGATGTGCTTCTTGGTGTCGGCGCTGTAGCCCGGGCGACCGCGCACCGCCTCCAGGCGGGACTGGATCCAGCGCTTCTGCTGCACATCGGTGATGTACATGTACTCGGCGCCGATCGAGCTGCAGTAGGTCTGGCGTACGGCTTCGAGGATCTCGCGCAGGCTGGCATGGTCGCCCGAGAAGCCATGGAAGGAACCGACGTTGAAGGTGGCGTTGAGGTCACCTTCGGTGAAACCGTAGTACGAGGGCTCGAGCTCGTGCACCTCGGGGCGCTCCTGGCGCTTGAGCGGGTCGAGCTGGGCCCAGCGGTTGCCCAGGAAGCGATAGGCGTTGATCAGCTGGAGAACGCTGACCTGGCGCTTGTCGTCGCCGACGGCGACAACCCGCGTCGGCGGCCGCTTTGCCATTTCGGCAAAGGCGCCGATCACCGGGAAATGCGGTACGTCCCGCTCCGCGGCACCCGGCGTGTTCTGCAACCCATCAAAGTAGCTGCGCCACTCACCCGACACGGCGTCGGGGTTCTCGAGGTATGCCTCGTAGAGCTCCTCGACGAACGGCGCATTGCTCCCGAACAGATAGGAGTTGCTGAAGAGTTCCTTCATCATGGAAGTCACCTGCGATCTGTATGCTTTTTAAGTATCAGGGCCCCTCGGCCCAGGTCGGCAACCCGGCGGTCTGTGCCGCATGTCGCCCCCCGCACATTCCGCCAAGGCGGCAATGGCGGGAGGCGCATCGTGTGCGTGTTGCCTCCCTCCCTCTCTCGCGCCGATCAGCGCTGGTCGATCGGCTTGACGTCGCGGCGGGCGGCGCCGATGTAGAGCTGACGCGGACGGCCGATCTTGTACTCGGGATCCGTGATCATCTCTTCCCACTGGGTCATCCAGCCCACGGTACGTGCCAGGGCGAAGATGCAGGTGAACATCGAGGTCGGGATGCCGAGGGCCTTCTGGACGATGCCGGAGTAGAAGTCCACGTTCGGGTAGAGCTTCTTCTCTACGAAGTACTCGTCCT
>JAGRGD010000104.1 GCA_020445665.1 Rhodocyclaceae bacterium | reverse complement strand
GGTCGCCAACGAGCTTGGCCTGCGACCGACCGTGACCGGCCTCGCCGAACCGACCGGTACCTGGGCACAGCTCAACGAGAGCGATCTGGCCTTCCTGCGGCGGCTGGTCGGACGCTTCGACGGCGACCTGCAGATCGTCGGCGAAGAGCTGCAGGTGGCGCCGCGCGGCGAGGTCCATCGCGGCGAACTCACCCTCGAGCTGCACGGCCAGCTGGCGCGCGCGCGGGTGGTCGCCGATCTGTCGCAGCAGGTCACCAAGGTCACCACCGCGGGCTGGGATCCGGTGGGCGGCAGCGCGGTCAGCGGCGAGGCCAGTAGCCTCACTCATGGCGGGCCAGGCAGCGGCACCAGCGGTGCCGACTGGCTCGGCAGGGCGCTCGAGGCGCGTAGCGAGCACCTCGGGCATCTCGCGGTGGCTACCGATGCCGAAGCGCGGGCGGTCGCCGAGGCGGCCTTCGACCAGCGAGCGCGGCGCTTCGTGCGACTCGACGGCGTGGCGGAGGGAAACGCCCAGCTGCGGGTCGGCACCACGGTGGCGGTCACCGGCCTGTCGGCGCGCTGGGACAACAGCTACTACGTGGTCGAGGCGCGCCACCGCTACGACGTGCGCGCCGGCTACCGCACCGAGTTCGTCGGCGAGTGCAGTTATCTGGCGGAGGCCTCCTGATGGATCGCGCCCGCAATTTCATGCCCGCCGCCGGCTGGATGCAGTCGGCCTACCTCGCGAAGGTGGTCGACATCTCCGACCCCGAGCGACTCAACCGGGTGCAGGTGCGGCTGCTGGCCTTCGACGCGGTGGAGGGGCAGGACGCGCCGTTGTGGGCGCGGGTGGTGTGCCCGTTCGCCGGCGCCGACCGCGGGGCTTTCCTGATGCCCGATGTGGACGACGAGGTGCTGGTGGTGTTCCTGCAGGGCGATCCGCGCTACCCGCTGGTGATGGGCGGGCTGTGGAACGGGAGCGCCGCCGCGCCGGCCGAGCTGGGCGACGAAGGCAACCGCTTCAAGCGCATCCGCTCGAAGAACGGGGTCACCGTCACGCTCGACGACCAGCAGGGCCAGGAGCAGCTGGTGCTTGAGACCCCCGGTGGCCAGCGGCTGACGCTCTCCGACGGGCCGGGCAAGGTCACGGTAGAGGATTCCAACGGCAACCAGGTGGTGATGGAGTCGGCCCGCATCAGCATCACCGCCAGCGCCGAGCTCAAGATCGACGCGCCGCAGGTCAAGGTCAGCGCCGGCATGGTCACCGTCGATACCGCGATGGCCAAGTTCTCGGGCATCGTCAAGTGCGAGGTATTGCAGGCCACCTCGGTGGTTTCCACCAGCTACACACCGGGAGCGGGAAACATATGGTGAGCCATCACGACGTCATCCTGTCCGCGCCCCGCGACCTTGCCGACAGCGGCGCACCGGCCATCCTGCAACGCAGCGACGAGGACTTCATCGAGGCGGTGCTGGCCAGCCTGCGCGATGCCGAAGGGCGCATCGCCCTGCGCGACAATCTCGCCCGGCCGACCACCATTGCCACCGGCACTGACACCCGGTTGCGCGCCCGGCGCGGTGGCGGGCGCGACCTCTTCAACCGGCTGCGCGCGGCCAGCCGCCAGCTTGGCCTGGCCGGCGGCCGGGTGGCCGAGGCGCCCGCCGCCAGCGACGAAAAGGCGCTGCTCGAGGGCGTTCGCCGTGCCGCGGAAGGCAGCCAGGTGCTCAAGCTGTTCCAGCCGATCCAGCGCCAGTTCAACCTGGCCGTGATGGAGGCACGTTGCGATACGCCCGGCGAGCCGCGCATCGACCCGAAGCGGGTGGAGGGCGCCGGCATGGTGATCCGCCGGCTGGTGCGCGACGCCCAGG
>JAGRGD010000011.1 GCA_020445665.1 Rhodocyclaceae bacterium | reverse complement strand
TCGTCCTTGGCCCACACCACGAAGACATCGGCGATCGGGCTGTTGGTGATCCACATCTTGCTGCCGGTCAGCAGGTAGCCGACGTCCACCTTGCGGGCGCGGCTCGCCATGCCGCCCGGGTCCGAACCATGGTCGGGCTCGGTCAGGCCGAAGCAGCCGACCCACTCGCCCGTCGCCAGCTTCGGCAGGTATTTCTGCTTCTGTTCCTCGCTGCCGAAAGTGTGGATCGGCACCATCACCAGCGACGACTGGACGCTCATCATCGAGCGGAAGCCGGAATCCACCCGCTCGACCTCGCGTGCGATCAGGCCGTAGCCGACATAGCCGAGGCCCGCGCCACCATAGGCTTCCGGGATCGTCGCGCCGAGCAGGCCCAGTGCTCCCATCTCGTTGAAGATGGCCCGGTCGGTCCGCTCGTGGCGGAACGCCTCGAGCACTCGCGGCATCAGCTGTTCCTGGGCATAGGCGCGGGCCGTGGCCTGCACCATGCGCTCCTCCTCGGTGAGTTGCTGGTCCAGCAACAAGGGGTCGAGACAGTCGAAGGTGAGTCGGGCTGGCGTCATGGGACATCCTCGGGTTGATGGAGGCCGGGAGCCGGCCGCGCGCTGCGCACAATCTAGGCGGCGAGCGGGACCTCCGCAAGCGAGAAATCCACATCAATCTGTGCGAATTCAGCACACCGAAACCCGACCATCCTTACCCAGCGACCACCCATCCCTCCGGAATAGATCTATTTTTCATATACCTACATAAACAAATCGCCACTGGCGCCTTCGCCAGCAATTGCCAATAATTCAAGCAAGACACGACCCCCATGCGCCGCAAGCTACCCACCACCCAATCCCTGCTCGCCTTCGAACGGGCCGCCCGCCACGAGAGCTTCACCCGGGCGGCGGAGGATCTCGCCCTGACCCAGAGCGCAGTCTGCCGACAGGTGGCCGCGCTGGAGGATTTCCTCGGCGTCAGCCTGTTCCGCCGCACCCGGCGGGGGGTGTGCCTGACCGAGGCGGGCCAGGCCTACAGCCGCCAGGTCGCCAGCCGCCTCGACGCCCTCGAGCGCGACACCCTGTCGGTGATCGCCCACCAGGGCGCCGCGATGGCCCTCGAACTGGCCGTCGTGCCGACCTTCGCGACCCGCTGGCTGCTGCCCCGTCTGTCGGGCTTCCGCGCCCGCCATCCGGACATCCAGGTGCATCTCGCCACCAACACCCGCCCGTTCCTGTTCGAGGAAACCGAGTACGACGCCGCGATCTACTTCGGCGAAGCCGGCTGGCCCGGCACCGAGGCCCATCTGCTGATGGGCGAAGACGCCCTGCCGGTGTGCAGCCCCCGCCTCGCCGGGAACGGACCGCTGTCGCCCGACGCCATCGCCCACCTGCCCCTGCTGCAGCAGACGACCCGGCCCTACGCGTGGCGCCGCTGGTTCGAATCCCATGGCCTCAACATCGGCGGCGACCTCGGCGGCATGCGGCTGGAACTGTTTTCGATGCTCGCCCAGGCGGCCATCGAAGGGTTCGGCGTGGCGCTGATCCCGACCTTCCTGATCCACGAGGAGCTGGCGTCGGGGCGGCTCGTCGTCGCCCACCCCCAGCCGGTCCCGACCGAGCGGGCCTACTACCTGATCGCGCCCGAGCACAAGAGCGACACCGTGCGGCTGGCGGCCTTCCGGAACTGGCTGCTGGCCGAGTGTGCGCATTTCGGGCGGCACCCCGCGGGCGGGTGACGATGTCGCGGCCCGCGCCCCTCCGCATTGTTGCGCTCGCCCTGCTGGTGGTGTTGGCCGGGTGTGCGACGGCGGTGGACCAGCTTGAGCAGTACACGGACTGGGACCGGGCCGGCGGCTGCACCGGCGCGGTCACCGGTCCCTGGGGCGTGTCGCTGGCCGGCACCGCGTTGGGGCCATGCATGTTTCCGAGGCGCTTCGTCTGGATCACCTACGACGCCCTGTGGTGCAAGTCCTGCGATCGCCAGACCCACCAGAGCCAGGCGGCCGCAGCGCAGGCCGCACGCGATACGGTCTTCGTCACGGTCCTGAGCGGCGGCCGGCAGGCGGATCAGTCGGCCACGCAGCAGCAGATGCAGGCCTGGGCCACAGAGCATGGGCTCGACCCGCGCCACGTGGTGTCGGAGGGCGCAACCGGGCGCGCGCTCCCCCAGCACGCCCTGATCGGCCCGGACGGCCGCACCTGGCTACGCCGGCTGGGACACCTGAGCGCCGGCGAGATCCTTGCCACCCTCGACGCGTTCCGGCGTGGCGAACGGCTGCCACCGGTCTTCGCACAGTGAGCTCAGCGCCAGCGCCAATGGTCGAGGTGGCGATCGAGATCCCGCGCTGGAGCTTCCTCAAGCGCGGCTCCAGCGGGGCGATCGACTTCGTCTCCCCGCTGCCCTGCCCGTTCAATTATGGCGCCGTTCCCGGCCTGCTCGGACTCGAAGGCGATCTGCTCGATGCGCTCGTGCTCGGCCCGCGACTGCCCCTGGGCAGCCGCCACCGGGTGCCCGCGTGGGGCGCCATCATTCTCGTCGACCGGGGGATGATGGATCACAAGCTGGTTTGCAGTGCCGAGCCACCCAGCGCGACGCAACTGCAGGCTGTGCAGCGCTTCTTCGCGTTCTACGCCCTGGCAAAGTCCCTCCTCAACCGATTCCGCGGCCAGACCGGCCGGCATGCCTGCGACGGCTGGTGCACCGCCGAGTCGGCACTGGCCCTGGCGCGCCCGAAGCCGGGAGACTGGCGCGGGCCCGGGATCCGCTTCTAGGCCTGGCGACCGGCGCGATGTACACCTGCACAGCCGTGAAATTCTGAAAGCGCGGGAACCTCCACGGGCGAACGGAGTATAACAAGGGCATTTTCCGCCCTTCCACGCGCCCCCATGCCAACCGGCCCTCGCTTTCGCATCGTGAAGCGCCTCCTCTTGCTGGTCGCCGTCGCCTTCCTGGCGCCTGTGACCGCGGGGGTTGCCTGGCATGTCGCCGGTTCGGAGGGGCCGGTGGACTGGCGCACCGCGCGCCGTGACAGCACCGGGCAGGCCCCCCCGCCGGAGAGCACGCCCGAGGCCGTCATCCAGGTCTATGCGGCACGCGCCTTCCGCTGGCGGGGCGCCTTCGGGGTGCATACCTGGATTGCCGCCAAACCGGCCGGCGCCGAACGCTACACCCGCTACGAGGTCATGGGCTTCGGCGTGCGCCACGGCGGAGGTGCGGTGCGCATCCACCATGCGACGCCAGATGGATACTGGTACGGCAACCGGCCCCGCCTGCTGCGCGAACTGCGGGGCGGCGAGACCGTGGACGCCCTGATCGGTCGCATCGACCGTCTCGCCCGTCACTATCCCTACGATGACCGCTACCGGGTCTGGCCCGGGCCCAACAGCAATACCTTCATCGCCTACATCGCCCGCGGTCTGCCGGAACTCCACCTCGACCTCCCCCCCACCGCCATCGGCAAGGACTACCTGCCCAACGGAGAGTGGCTGTCCACGGCGCCGAGCGGCGAAGGGGTTCAGCTTTCGCTCGGCGGGCTGCTGGGGCTGATCGCCGCGCCGCAGGAGGGCATTGAGATCAACCTGCTGGGTCTGGCGCTCGGCCTGGACTTCTCCCCACCCGCCCTGAAACTGCCCGGACTCGGCCGCATCGGCCCGAGCGCCGATCCGCACGCGTCCGCCCACACGCCACGACAGGGTGGCCTGTTCAGCCCATAATCTCACGACACACCAATTAACAAGCGCCGACAATGATCGGCAACCGGCTCAGGGACCCCATCCGGGCCGGGCCCAACCTGAGAGAGGTCCACCATGAAAGCACTCCTGCTCGCCCCGATCCTCGCCGCCCTGGCCTCGCCATCACTGGCAGGCCAGCCTGACCCGACGCCGGTCTCGGAACCGGAGACCCTCGGGCTGCTCGCCATCGCCGGCGTGGCGCTCGCCGTCAGCTATTTCCGCAAGCGCAAGTAAGGCGGGCGGGTGGGCTCCTGGGTCGAGGCCGCCCTCGACCACCGTCTGGCGCCGTGGCTGCTCGCGCTGGTGCTGGCCGGCCTGGCCGAATGGCGCCTGGGCCGACACCCGGCGACGCGCCCCGCCGCTGACCGCTGGTGGCTGGGCATCGGCCTGTGGGCGATCGGCAGTCTGGCCCTGGCAGCCTGGCCGACGTCGCTGCCGGCGGCCTCCGGCGCGCTGGCAGCCTTGCCCGACGTAGCCCAGGCCGGCCTGGTCTTCGTCCTGGCCGACGGCCTGCACTACGGCGTGCATCGCCTGATGCACGCCGTCCCGTGGCTGTGGCGCATCCATCGCGTCCATCACGCCGACGCCGACTACGACATCGCCACGGCCTTGCGCTTCCATCCCCTCGAGTGGTTGCTGTCGGCGGCACCGGTGCTGGTCGTGGCGGTCTGGCTCGGCCCGACGGCGCAGGCGATGGCCTGGGCATTCGGCGCTGTCGTCGTCTGGAACGTCGTCCAGCACATGGGGCTGGCCCGCATCCGCCCACTCGAGTGTCGCCTCGGGCCATGGCTGCTGACCCCCGCCCTGCATCGGGAGCACCATGCCAGGACAGCCTCCGGGGGCACCGGTAACTACGGCCTGCTGCTCGCGTTCTGGGACCGCCTGTTCGACACCTGGCAACCACCGGTCGAGGGCACCGTTGTCGGTGTTCATGACTGGCGACACGGCGACGACCTGCTTGCCAACCTGCTGTCACCGGTCGCATCCGACCAGGCCGCCGGCATGACAGGCGAGGCGCCCCCACGATGAGGCTCACCCTGCGCCCCTTCCGACCCGCCGATCCAGCCTGGGTCATCGCCCGCCACGGTCAGGTCTATGCCGCCGAGCACGGCTTCGACGAAGGCTTCCATCGCAGCATCGGTGACAAGATGGGGCAGTGGCTGGGACGCGCCGATCCCCTCAAGCAGATGTGGATCGCCGAGGCCGGCGGCGAGCGGGCAGGGAGCCTGGCCATTTCGGACGCCGGTGACGGGACCGCCTTCCTGAATTTCGTCCTGGTGCTGCCCGCCTTCCGCGGTCGGCGCATCGGCCGGCAACTGATGGACATGGCGCTCGACCATGCCCGCGCCCACGGCCAGCGCGCCGTCCGTCTCGAGACCTACCGCTGTCTGCAGCACGCCCGCTGCCTGTACCGCGACTGCGGCTTCCGTCTCGTCGACGCGCAGCCGCCCGTGGCGCGCTACGGGCAGACAGTGACCTCGGAATTCTGGGAGCTGTCACTTTAGGGCCTGTTCCCGGTCGATTTGCCGGACCAGGCCTTTTAGACCGGAAATGCGCCCGGGTGCCAGCGCCCGGTTTTCCGCCGCGGCCCCGCCCGGTATAGTCCGCAGTCCCGCCGCCCCCGCTTCGCGCAACACAATGCCCCTGCCCGTCTATGACCCCGCCTGCTACGACCAGCAACTGGCCGACAAGGTGGCCCGCTACCGGGCCGACTTCGCGCACCTCAGCATGCCCGAGCCCGAGGTGTTTGCGTCGCCCCGGCTCGGCTACCGGATGCGCGCCGAGTTCCGCCTGTGGCATGTCGAAGGGCAGGTGCATTACGCGATGTTCGATCCGGCGGAGCCGAAAAAGCCGATCCTGATCGAGACCTTTCCGCCGGCCCACCCGCGCATCGACGAGGCCATGGGGCCCGTCCTCGCGCGCATCAACGCAAGCGCAGAGCTGCGTCGGCGCATCTTCCAGATCGAGTTTCTCGCGACCCTGTCCGGGGAGTTGATGACGAGCCTCGTCTACCACCGCAAGCTCGATGGCGGCTGGGAGGCTGACGCACGAGCGCTGGCTGCCGACCTGGGCATTCTCGTGATCGGTCGCAGCCGAGGCCAGAAGTGCGTGCTCGAACGGGACTGGCTGCAGGAGGCCTTCGAACTCGACGGCCGCGCGCTTCGGTACAAGCAGGTCGAGGGCAGCTTCACCCAGCCCAATGGCGAGGTAAACCGTCACATGCTGCGCTGGGCCCGCCGCCAGGCGGCCGCTATCGGCGGCGATCTGCTCGAGCTCTACTGCGGCAATGGCAACTTCACGGTCGCCCTGGCGCCACTGTTCGGGAAGGTGCTGGCGACCGAAATGAGCAAGACCTCGGTGTACGCCGCCCATGACAACCTGGCCGCCAACGGCATCGACAACGTGGCGATGGTCCGCATGGCGAGCGAAGAGATCAGCGACGCCCTGGCCGGTGGGCGGGAGTACCGCCGGATGCGCGGTGTCGATCTGCCGAGCTACGCCTTCTCGACGCTCTTCGTCGATCCCCCGCGAGCCGGTCTAGACGCCGCCACCGTGGCGCTGGCGGCCCGCTTCGACCACATCCTCTACATCTCCTGCAACCCCGACACCCTGCGCGCCAATGTGGAAGCCCTGTCGGCCACGCACCGCATCGCGGCCGCCGCCGCGTTCGACCAGTTCCCTTACACCCATCACCTGGAATGCGGCATGTTGCTGGTGCGACACTGAGCCGGGTCAGGGCACGGGCAGCTGGCGCCCGCCCTTGACCGTGCGCAGCGAGAAACTGGTGTAGAGCTCCTTGACGCCGGGCAGGGTTCGCAACACCTTCTGAGACAGCTCGCCGAAGGCCTCCAGATCCGGCGCGACCACCTCCAGCATCAGGTCGTAGCGTCCCGACACCACGTGGCAGGCCACGATGGCCGGGATGCCCATCACCGCCTTTTCGAAGCGCTCTTCCAGGTCGGCCCGGTGGTGCTCGAGCATTACGCTCACATAGGCCGTCACGCCATAGCCCAGGCGGCGGGCATCCAGCTCGGCGTGGTAGCCCCGGATCATGCCGGCCTCTTCCAGCGCCTTGACCCGCCGCCAGCAAGGCGACGAGGTCAGCGACACCCGCTCGGCCAGCTCGGCAATGCTCAAGCGCGCGTCCTGCTGGAGCAGCGCCAGAATGCTGCGATCGGTTCGATCCATGCCCCTCTCCCCTGCTGGCGAACGCCCTGCCACGAGTCGATTCTGATCACAATCAGGCGTCCGGAGCAACATTTCGACGAAACGGAAGCCAATCGAGGCAGATTTTGCCTCCCGCCCCGGATGGACGGCAGGGAACGCGCACGATTCGACCTGCCTCGCCCACCTACCATTTTCCCCAGTGCCGACGCCCCACGAACGCCGGCCCATACAACGACATCAGGTGGAGACGACCTTTCGTGGATGAGCCGGCTTGCGCCCACAAGGCGCGGGGCGTGCCTTGCCTGTCTCCACCGGCCCCTCGATCAGGGGCCACACTGGAGGAGATCCAATGGCAGTTTCGATGGTTCAGGGCGCCGCCGGCGCCATCGCGGGCAAGGTCCACGGACACTGGTCCTCGCGGATGGGCTTCATCATCGCCGCGGTCGGCTCGGCCGTCGGCCTCGGCAACGTCTGGAAATTTCCCTACATGGTCGGCCAGAGCGGCGGCGCGGCCTTCGTGCTGGTGTATCTCGCCTGCATCGCGCTGATCGGCCTGCCCATCATCGTCGCCGAGTGGCTGATCGGCCGGCGGGGCCAGAAGAACCCGGTCAACACCATGGCCGACCTGGCCCGCAGCCAGAACCGCAGCCCCGCCTGGGTTGCCGTGGGCATCGCCGGCACCCTCGCCGGCTTCCTGATCCTATCCTTCTACAGCGTCATCGGCGGCTGGTCCCTGGCCTACCTCGGCGACGCCGCCAGCGGGACCTTCGCCGGCATCGACAAGGCCACGGCGGGGGCCCTGTTCGATGGCCTGCTCGCCTCTCCAGGCACCCTGCTGGCCTGGCACACCCTGTTCATGGCCGTCGTCATCGGCATCGTCTGCCGCGGCGTGCGCGGTGGCCTCGAGCGGGCCTCACGCCTGCTGATGCCCGCACTCGGCGCGATCCTCGTCGTACTCGTCGCCTACGGCATGACGACCGACGGCTTTGGCGCCGCGGTCAGCTACCTGTTCTCGCCCGACTGGAACCGCCTCACCGGCGAGGTGGTGCTCGCCGCCCTTGGCCACGCCTTCTTCACCCTGTCCCTCGGCATGGGCGTGATGATGGCCTATGGCTCCTACCTCGGGCAGGAGGTCAACCTGCTGCGCGCCGCCCGCACCGTGGCCATCGCCGACACCGTCATCGCCCTCTTCGCCGGCCTCGCCATCTTCCCCATCGTGTTCTCCCACGGACTCGATGCGGCCGCGGGCCCCGGCCTGGTCTTCGTGACCCTGCCCCTGGCCTTCGGCGGCCTCTCGGGCGGTAGCCTCCTGGCGAGCCTGTTCTTCGCCCTGCTGGTGTTCGCCGCCGTAACGTCGGCCATCTCGCTGCTCGAGCCGGCGGTCGAGCTGGTGGAGGAGCGCACGCCCCTGTCGCGGGTTGGCGCCGGCCTCGCCACCGGCCTCGCCGCCTGGGCCCTGGGCATCGTCGCCCTGCTGTCCTTCAACGCATGGAGCGACGTGCTGATCTTCGGCAACACCGTCTTCGACACGCTCGACAAGCTCACCAGCAAGTTCCTGCTGCCGCTGACCGGCCTCGGCGCCATCGCCTTCGTGGCCTGGTGCCTCGACCGCGAGAGCGTGCGGGCCGAACTGCGGCTGAGCCCCACGGCCTTCCGCGTATGGGACGTGGTGGCGCGCTTCGTCGCGCCGATCGGCGTCCTGATCGTTTTCATCAACAGCCTCTGACCCCAACCAAGCAAGCGGCAGACCGGAGCGCCGGCGGCCACAAGCCGCCGGTCGCCACGGGCAGCCCGAGGGAAGACCATGACCCAAACCCTGAGAGACGTCCGCCTGACGGACAAGTACACGCTGGAGACCGGACAGGCCTACATGACCGGCATCCAGGCCCTGGTCCGGCTGGCCATCAACCAGCGCCTGCGCGACCAGCGCGCCGGCCTCGACACCGCCGGCTACGTCACCGGCTACCGCGGCTCGCCGCTGGGCAGTGTGGACCAGGAGTTCGCGCGGGCGAAGGCCCAGCTCGAGCCCCACGCCATCCGCTTCCAGCCGGGCCTCAACGAGGACCTGGCCGCCACCGCGGTGTGGGGCACCCAGCAGGTGAACCTCGACCGCAACGCGCGCCATGACGGCGTTTTCTCGATCTGGTACGGCAAGGGCCCCGGCGTCGACCGCTGCGGCGACGTCTTCCGCCACGCCAACGCCGCCGGCAGCTCGCGCCACGGCGGCGTGCTGGTGATCGCCGGCGACGACCACGGCGCCAAGTCCTCGACCCTGCCCCACCAGACCGAGCACATCTTCAAGGCCGTGATGATGCCGGTGCTCGCGCCGGCCGGCATCCAGGACTACCTCGAGTACGGCCTGCATGGCTTCGCCATGTCGCGCTACTCGGGCTGCTGGGTCGCCTTCAAGGCCCTGACCGACACGGTCGAGACCTCGGCCTCGGTGGACATCGACCCCTACGGCGTCGAGACCCTGATTCCCGACGAGTCCGAGTTCCCCCTGCCCGAGGGCGGCCTCAACCTGCGCTGGCCCGATCCGCCCCTGGTGCAGGAAGAGCGCCTGATGCACCACAAGCTCTACGCCGCGCTGGCCTATTGCCGCAAGAACCAGCTGAACCGCACGATCATCGACTCGCCCCGGGCCCGGCTGGGCATCATCACCTCGGGCAAGAGCTACCTCGACGTGCGCCAGGCCCTCGAGGACCTGGGCATCGACGCGCAGCGGGCCGCCGACATCGGCATCCGCCTCTACAAGGTGGGCATGGTGTGGCCCCTCGAGCCCGAGGGCGTGCGCCGGTTCGCCGAAGGGCTCGACGAGATCCTGGTGATCGAAGAGAAGCGCCAGTTCCTCGAGTACCAGCTGAAGGAAGAGCTCTACAACTGGAAGGAGGACGTGCGCCCCCGCGTGATCGGCAAGTTCGACGAGAAGGGCGAGTGGTCCCGCCCCCACGGCGACTGGCAGTTGCCCGCCGCCAGCGACCTGACGCCGGCCATGATCGCCCGCGTCATCGCGGCGCGCATCGCCCGCTTCCACACCTCGGACCGGATCCGCGCCCGCCTCGCCTTCCTCGACGCCAAGGAGGCCGCGCTGGCCCAGCCCCATCCGGCGATCCAGCGGGTGCCCCACTACTGCTCGGGCTGCCCGCACAACTCGTCGACCAAAGTCCCCGAGGGCTCCCGCGCCATCGCCGGCATCGGCTGCCACTACATGGCCACCTGGCTGTCACCCGACACCACCCAGACCTTCTGCCAGATGGGTGGCGAGGGCGTGCCCTGGGTCGGCCAGGCGCCCTTCACGTCAACGCCCCACGTCTTCGCCAACCTGGGCGACGGCACCTACATGCACTCGGGCATCCTGGCGATCCGCGCCGCGGTGGCAGCCCGGGTCAATCTCACCTACAAGATCCTCTACAACGACGCGGTCGCGATGACCGGCGGCCAGCCCCATGACGGCCCGCTGGATGTCCCCACCATCGCCCGCCAGGTCGCCGCCGAGGGCGTGCATACGATCATCGTCGTCACCGATGGCTCGCCCCGCGCCTACGGCCCGGCCGACCTGCCCCACGGCACGCCGATGCGCCACCGGGACGAGCTCGACGCGGTCCAGCGCGAGCTGCGCGCCGTGCCCGGCGTGACCGCACTGATCTACGACCAGACCTGCGCCGCCGAAAAGCGCCGCCGACGCAAGCGCGGCCGCTTCCCCGACCCGGCCGTGCGCGCCGTGATCAACGACCAGGTCTGCGAGGGCTGCGGCGACTGCAGCGAGAAATCCAACTGCATGTCGGTCACGGCGGTCGAGACCGAGTTCGGCCGCAAGCGCAGCATCGACCAGTCGGCCTGCAACAAGGACCTGTCGTGCGTGAAGGGCTTCTGCCCGAGCTTCGTCACGGTCGAGGGCGGTCGGCTGAAGAAGGCCGCCACCGCGAGCGCGGTCGCTGACCTGTTCGAGGCCCTGCCGACCCCGATCCTGCCCACCACGGCCCAGCCCTGGGAGATCCTGATCACCGGCGTCGGTGGCACCGGCGTGGTGACCATTGGCGCCCTGCTCGGCATGGCCGCCCACCTGGAAGGGAAGGGGGTGTCGATCCTCGACATGGCCGGCCTGGCCCAGAAGGGCGGCGCCGTGTGGTCCCACGTCAAGATCGCCGACCGGCCCGAGCACATCCACGCCGCCCGGGTGGCGGCCGGCGACGCCAACGCCGTGATCGGCTGCGACCTGGTGGTCACGGCGGGTGACGAATCCATCGCCAAGATGCGGGGCGACTACACCCGCGTGGTCGCCAACCACGACCGCAGCAACACCAGCGAGTTCGTCCGGGGCTTCGCCGCCCAGGCCCGCTCCGGCGACGTGTCGGCCCATCCGGATCCCCAGTTCCCGGCCGGATCGATGCAGCGCCGGGTCGCCGACGCCGTCGGCGCGGCCAACGTCGAGTTCGTGGTGGCGTCACAACTGGCGACGGCGCTGATGGGGGATTCGATCGCCACCAACCTCTTCATGCTGGGCTACGCCTGGCAGCGGGGGCTCGTACCGCTGGGCCTCGCGGCCCTGATGCGGGCGATCGAGATCAACGGCACCGCCGTCGAGGCCGGCAAGCAGGCCTTCCAGTGGGGCCGCCGCGCCGCCTTCGACCCGGCCTCGGTGGACGCGGCCGCCAAGCCGCAGGCCGCAACGCCGGAACACCACCGCCTGTCCACCACGCTGGACGAGCGCATCGCGCGACGCGAGGCCCAGCTCACCGACTACCAGGATGCCGACTATGCACGGCGCTACCGGGCCCTGGTCGAACGGGTCCGCTCGGCCGAGGCCGGCCTCGGTGCGGACGACCTGCCCCTGACCGAGGCGGTCGCACGGGGCTACCACAAGCTGCTGGCGGTCAAGGACGAATACGAGGTGGCGCGCCTCTACAGCCAGGGCGATTTCCTCCGGCAGGTCGCCGAGCAGTTCGAGGGAGACTACAAGCTCGTATTCCACCTCGCGCCGCCCATGCTGGCCGGCCACGACCCGGCTACCGGCGAGGCCCGCAAGCGCCGCTACGGGCCGTGGATGCTGCGCGCGATGGGCCTGCTGGCCCGCGCCCGGCGGCTGCGGGGCAGCCGGCTCGACCCCTTCGCCCGCAGCGCCGACCGGAAACTCGACCGCGCATTGCTGGCCGAGTACGAAGCGGCGATCGAGGAGATCCTCGGCGCCCTGTCGGTGTCCAACCGCAAGACAGCAGTGGCGCTCGCGGCCCTGCCCGACGACATCCGCGGCTTCGGTCATGTCCGCGAACGCTACGCTGCCCAGGCGAGGCGTCGGCAGGCAGCCCTGCTGGCGACACTGTGCCGGCCCGATGCGGGCGAGCCGTCCGTCACGCCGCCTCGCAAGGTCATCGAACTCGTCGCCGGCTAGGCGCGACACATCATCAAACCCGGGGCGCGCCCACCCGGACGCCCCGATGGCCGCCGGGCCCGCGCCGCCACAAGCGGAGCGGGCATCCGGCAGCCGGCATCGACCCACAAGGAGCCAGTCTCATGAGCGTTTTTACCCAGATCGATTTTGCCGACCACGAGCAGGTGGTCTTCTGTAGCGACGAGAAGAGTGGTCTGAAGGCCATCATCGCCGTCCACAACACCCACCTCGGCCCGGCCCTCGGCGGTTGCCGGATGTGGCCCTACGCCAACGAGGCCGAGGCCGTCCGCGACGTCCTGCGCCTGTCGCGGGGCATGACCTACAAGTCGGCCGTCGCCGGCCTCAAGCTCGGCGGCGGCAAGTCCGTGGTGATCGGCAACCCGCGCACCGACAAGACCCCGGCCCTGCTCGATGCCCTGGCCGTGGCGGTAGACCGGCTCGGCGGGCGCTACATCGCCGCCGAGGACTCCGGCACCTCGGTCGCAGACATGCAGCGGATGCGCCGCCTCACGCCGCATGTGGCCGGCGTGGTGGACAAGCCCTCGGACGAGGGCATGCGCAGCGGCGACCCGTCCCCTTCCACTGCGCTGGGGACCTTCGTCGGCATCCGGACGGCAGTCAAGGAGCGCCTCGGCCGGGATTCGCTGGACGGCCTGCGGGTCGCGGTGCAAGGCATCGGCAACGTCGGCTACGACCTCGCCCGTCGCCTTCACGAAGCCGGTGCCGGCCTGTGGGTCTGCGACATCGACGCGGCAGCGCTGAAGCAGGCCGAGCAGGAACTCGGCGCCCGTGTCGTCGAGCCGGAGGCCATCTACGGCCTGGACGTGGATGTCTTCGCGCCGTGCGCCCTCGGCGCGGTCATCAACGACCGCAGCCTGCCGCAGCTGAAAGCCAGCATCGTCGCCGGCGCGGCCAACAACCAGCTCGCCGAGCCACGCCACGGCCGGGCCCTGATGGAGAAGGGCATCCTCTACGCCCCCGACTACGTCATCAACGCTGGCGGCATCATCGACGTGTACTACGAACATGCCGGCATCGACGCCGGGCGAGACGCCCTGATCCGCCACATCGAGCGCATCGACGACAACCTGCGCGAGATCTTCGCCCGCGCCCGCCGCGAGGAACGGCCGACCGGCGAAGTGGCCGATGCGATCGCGGAGGAGCGCTTCCGCCGCTGAGCCCTGTCGCCACGGGCGACCCACCGCGGACGCTCGCAAAAAGGCCCCCCGGCGACCCATCGGCCGCCGGGGGGCGCTGACCGGGTCATGGCCTTTCCGGCCCTATCCGACCCTCACCATCTCCCCGCTCCTCGACCCGCGCCGGGCCCCATGCCGCCCCGCGCCATCGGCGGGTCAGGCAGGGTGTAGCCCCGTTCCAGGGCCCGTTCCTGCATCCGTTCATGATGCTCTTCGCGAATCTGCTCGCGCTCTTCTTCCTTCCTGGCGGCGCGCATGCGCGCCTGCTGCTCCAGCCGCTCCTGCTCGGTCATCAGCTGCCGGCCATAGACGGTCGGGGCAGCCTGTTCCGCGGCCTCTTCGGCCCGCAGGGTCAGCGGCGACGCAGCGGCCAGCACGGCCACCGCACCCAACATCACGGAAACAAGACGTTTGCGTGTCATCTCGGCCTCCTTCGCGACCTCGGGTCGCTCGCCATCATCACGCTCGCCAACGGAAAGCGGGGGTCGCATTCCCTTGGCATCCTTTCCCTGTTCCCATCCTCAGTGTAGGCCGCGGCCGAACGGGCGCCGATGATTCGGCGCCGACTTTGATCTGGCGCAATCCGGCCGGCCCGGCCCGCCGGCGGGGCACCGCCGACGGCCTGCGCGATCGCGCCCGGCCGCCCTACACTGGAAGCTCGCCGGTCACAGGAGCGCCACCATGTCCCCCCAACGCATCGCCGTCATCCCGGGCGACGGCATCGGCACCGAGGTGATGCCCCAGGGCCTGCGGGCCCTCGAGGCCGCCGCGCACCGCTTCGGCCTCGCCCTCGACTTCACGCCGTTCGACTTCGCCAGCTGCGACTACTACCTCGCCCACGGCCAGATGCTGCCCGACGGCTGGTTCGAGACGCTGCGTGGCTTCGACGCGATCTACTTCGGCGCGGTCGGCTGGCCTGCGACCGTGCCGGACCACGTCTCCCTGTGGGGCTCGCTGCTCCAGTTCCGGCGTCGCTTCGACCAGTACATCAACCTGCGCCCCTGCCGGCTGATGCCTGGCATCCGCAGCCCGCTGGCCGACCGCAGGCCGGGCGACATCGACTTCCTGGTGGTGCGCGAGAACACCGAGGGGGAGTATTCCAGCGTCGGCGGCAAGATGTTCGAGGGCACCGAGCGGGAGATCGTCATGCAGGAGACGGTGATGAGCCGGGTCGGTGTCGACCGGGTGCTGCGCTACGCCTTCGAGCTGGCCCGGCGCCGGCCCCGCCGCAAGCTCACCTCGGCCACCAAGTCCAACGGCATCTCCATCACCATGCCCTACTGGGATGAACGCTTCGAGGCCATGAAAAAGCAGTATCCGCAGCTGAAGGCCGACCAGTATCACGTCGACATCCTGGCCGCGCACTTCGTGCAGCATCCGGACTGGTTTGACGTGGTGGTGGGTTCCAACCTTTTCGGTGACATCCTCTCCGACCTCGGACCGGCCACCACCGGCACCATCGGCATCGCCCCCTCGGCCAACATCAATCCGGAGCGCGAATACCCTTCCCTCTTTGAACCGGTGCACGGCTCGGCACCCGACATCGCGGGACGCAACATCGCCAATCCCGTGGGCCAGATCTGGTCAGGCGCCATGATGCTGGAACACCTGGGGCATCCCGATGCCGCCGCCGCCATCGT
>JAGRGD010000103.1 GCA_020445665.1 Rhodocyclaceae bacterium | reverse complement strand
GGCGGCCTGAGTAGAGGCGAAAGGAGGAGATCATGTTCATGGGCACCACCCCCTTCATCACGGTCCGCGCCCGCCGACCGCTCACCGAGATCGAGTTCTGCGCCTGGGTGGCGCAGGCCGTGCCGGGTGACCGGCTGGAATACCATCGCGGCTTTCTGACGCTCGATCGTTGTCAGGGATTATCCCGCTTCACGACCGAAGAACGCACAAGGCTGACCTGGCTAGGCGCCCGCGCGTTCTGGGCCGCCGAACAGGGCCTCGTGCACCTGGTGCAAGAGCGCTTGGGTCCCGACCAGTTCGCCTACATCGCCGTCGCCCGCCCCAAGCCGAAGGCCGCAGCCGTGTCGCTGTCCGCGCTCCTGCTCGCCGAGCAGGGGCAGCCCGACCACGCCACCGGTTCGAGTGGTCGGGCTGCCGCGTGATGACCGCCTTCCAATCCCTTTTTGCCGATCATGGAGACCCTTACATGCCGTTCCCCGCGAACACCCCCACCGTCGACGACCTGCCGGGCCTCGGCTTGCAGGACATCGCCCAGCTGCCCGTCGAGTTGCTGGCCATCCTGCAACGCGACGTCGACGAGCGCATCAAGCGCGACAAGGCAGCGAAGGCCCGCCTCGATAGCGCGCTGACGGTCCGCTACGCCACCCGCGCCACCGAGGAGCGGCAGGCCGCAGGCAAGGACACCGGCACGATCCGGTTCGATGAAGGCGACTTCACCGTGGTCGCCGACCTGCCGAAACGGGTCGATTGGGACCAGGATCGTCTCGCTGCCATGGTCGAGCGCATCCGCGCCGCCGGGGACGATCCCGCGCAGTATGTCGACATCGCGTTCAAGGTGCCCGAGCGCAAATACGCCGCCTGGCCCGATGCGATCCGCGCCGGTTTCGAGCCCGCGCGCACCGTCCGACCCGGGACCCTGAAGATCGAGATCGTCCCGCAGGGGGGCGATCAATGAGCCTGCGCATCATCTCCGCCGACGACCGGCTCCGCGAGGCGCAGGGCAAGACCACCATGGCGCTGTTCGGGCCGAGCGGCGCGGGCAAGACCACGCTGCTGAAGACCCTGCCGCCCGCCGAGACGCTCTGCATCGACCTGGAGGCGGGTCTCAAGTCCGTCCAGGACTGGCCGGGCGACAGCATCCCGATCCGCCGCTTTGCCGATGCGATCGATATCGCCTGCCTGATCGGCGGCGCGAACCCGGCCGCCCAACCCGAGGAGCATTTCTCGGAGGCCCACCACGCGCACCTGCGTGCACAGCATCCCGAGCTGGCCGAGAAGATCGATACCAAGCGGATCATCTTTGTCGACAGCATCACCGACCTGACGCGTCAGGCCATGGCATGGGCCAAGACCCGTCCCGAGGCGCTGTCGGAACGCACCGGCAAGCCGGACACGCGCGGCGCCTACGGCCTTCTGGCGCGCGAGGTCATCGGGCTCCTGAAGCACCTTCAGCATGCGCCCGGCCGCACCGTCATCTTCGTCGGCATCCTCGAGAAGGTCGTCGACGACATGAACCGGGTGACCTGGCAGCCGCAGATGGACGGCGGAAAGGTCGCCCGCGAGCTCCCCGGCATCGTCGATCAGGTGCTGACGATGAGCCTGTTCACGCAGGATCCCGGCGCGGGCCCCGATGCGCCCCCGACCTGGCGTCACGATCCCGACAAGGGCAACGCGCGCCGCCTCGTCTGCCAATCCGGCAATCCGTTCGGCCTGCCGGCCAAGGACCGCAGCGGCAGGCTCAACCTGACCGAGCCGCCCGATCTCGGCGCGCTCCTCACCAAGATCAACCAACCCCGGAAAGGATGACGACATGACCTTCGACATGAACGACGTGGAGCCGCAGCAGTCCGGCGACCTGATCCCCGATGGCACCTTCGCCAAGCTGGTGATGACGCTGCGCAAGGGCGGCACCGACGGGACGGGCGATGCGGATCGAGGGCTGCTCAAGGCCTCCAACCAGCCCGGCAGCGACGTGCTGATGCTCGACGCCGAGTTCACCGTCGCCGAGGGTCCGCATGCCCGGCGCAAGTTCTGGCAGAACTTCACCGTGCAGGGCGGCAAGCTCGACGAGCAGGGCCAGTCGATCGGCTGGAAAATCTCCAAGAGCCAGTTTCGCGCGATGATCGACAGCGCGCTGGGGCTGAACCCCGAGGACATGAGCGAGG
>JAGRGD010000102.1 GCA_020445665.1 Rhodocyclaceae bacterium | reverse complement strand
GTCGACGTCGCCCTGCGCGGCGGAACCTTCCTGTGGGCCAGCTTCCTCGCCTACCTGCTGCCGCCCGCCGCCCTGGCCCTCGCCGCCGCCCTGGCCACCGCCGCCGGGTGGTCGGACGTGGCGACCGCGGCGGTCTGCCTGCCGGTCCTCCTGCTCGCCCTGGTGCCGGTCTGGCTGGCCGGGCGCGGCGGCCGGATCTGGCGCGAGCTGCGCATCGAACAACCACCGTCCGGGCGGCCCTGAACCGCCCCGTTGCCGAGGAGAGAGATGACCATGTCCGAAGCCGTTCTTTTGATCGATCCCGCCGCCGCCACGTCCGATCCCTTTTTCGGCGAGCTGGCGCGCCAGATGCGCGCCGTCGACACCTATGGCGTCCTCGATACCCTCGACAACGCCGAAATCCTTGATCCCTTCATCCTGACCAAGGAGCGCCGGCGCGAGATCCCGGTGATCGGCGACCCCGACGACATCACCCTGGCCCGCGTCAAGAGCTACTACAACGCGCTCGCCGTGATGATCGAGCAGCGCGTGGGCCTGATGGCGACCCCCATTATCAACCTGACCCACGAGGGTTTCGGCCGCGCCCTGATCGCGGTCGGCAAGCTCATCGTCGTCGACCGCTCGCTGCGCGACGTGCACCGCTTCGGCTTCGCGACCCCGGCCAAGATGCAGGAGGAGGCCGGCAAGCTGGTCGACCGCGCCGTGGCGCTGGTGGAGGCCCACCGCGACGTCGCCACGCTTTGACCGGTCCCGTCGCCCCGGGGCCACGGCAGGAAAGGAAGGCCATCATGTCGGAAGAAGACCTGAAAGCATTCGAGAAATCCGTCCGCAGGCTGAAGCGGATGGCCAGCGAGAAGGCCGGCGAGCTCCATGACCTGGTGGAGGACCGGCTGCCCGCCGCCTTCGAGGAGATCCCGGACCTGGCGGCCCAGACCTACGAGGCCTGCAAGGCCTGGGCGGAGGCCGAAAGCGAGCTGAAGTCCCGGACCGGGGCCGCCGATGCCGCCTGAGCCGGGCCGCGCGCGGCCCTGAACGAACGCCCGATCGAAGGAGACCTCCCATGTCGGACATCACCGGACTGACCCGCGGCGGCGAAGCCTATTCGCCGAATTTCGTGCTCGCGCTCGACCAGACCAAGTGCATCGGCTGCGGCCGCTGCTTCAAGGTCTGCTCGCGCAATGTCTTCATGCTGGTGGAGCGCGAGGACGGCGAGGACGAATTCGACGACGACGACGATGACGGCTTCGACGACGACACCAGCATGGTGATGTCCCTGGCCAATGCGCTCGACTGCATCGGCTGCGAAGCCTGCTCGCGGGTCTGCCCCAAGAACTGCATGACCCACGGCTACTCGCCCGTCGTCGCGGCGGCGTGACGGCATGGCCAGGGCTCCGAAACCGGGTTTGAGGGGTCGGCGGCACCTTTCCTGGTGGTACGCCGCCGGAATCGTGATGGCCTTGGCCATCGGTTCCTGCGCGGCGACATCCGCCGGGGCCGGCGAGGTCGCGGTGGCCACGGCCAGCAACTTCCTGCAGCCCCTGCGCCAGATCGCGCCGGCCTTCGAGGCCGCCAGCGGCCACCGGGTAAAGATCAGCTCGGGCTCCACGGGCAAGCTCTATGCCCAGATCAAGCAGGGTGCGCCCTTCGACGTCTTCCTGGCCGCCAACACGCGGGAGCCCAAGCGCCTGGAGGCCGAGGGCGAGATCGTCGCCGGTTCGCGCTTCACCTACGCTCTCGGCACGCTGGTCGTGTGGAGCGCCACGGCGGACATCGACCCGCACAAGGCGCTGCTCGCGGGCGACTACCGGCGGATCGCCGTCGCCAACCCGAAACTGGCACCCTACGGCTGCGCCATGGTCCAGGTTTTCGACCACCTCGGCATCGCCGACCAGGCCGCCGGACGCACCGTCAAGGCCGAGAACGTGTCGCAGGCGCTCCAGTTCGCCCAGAGCGGAAACACCACCTTCGCCGGGGTTGCCCTGTCGCAGGTCAAGGCCTTGAAGGGCGCGGAGACCGGCAGCCTGTGGATCGTCGCGCCCGACCTCTACGACCCGATCGCCCAGCAGGCGGTG
>JAGRGD010000010.1 GCA_020445665.1 Rhodocyclaceae bacterium | reverse complement strand
GACTGGCGCCTGATGAACTGCCTGAACTTCGTCTACCGGCCCTCGGGCTTCGAGAGCCGGGCCCAGATGGACGCCCTCTACAACTGGCACGTGCGCCGCTTCTACGACAGCCGCGGCTACCGCCGCCGCTTCATCCGCCGCCTGTGGCAGCACCGCTGGAGCCTGTGGCACCTGGCCAGGAACGCGCCGCGGGTGGTCCAGGCCGCGCGCTACTTCTCGAGCCGGCCGGAGGCCGACACCGCCTGGCAACGCCACCCCCGCCAGCCCGTCGGCCTCACGCCCTGCATCGGCCCCGAGCTGCGCGCCGACAGCGTTGTTCAGGTGGCGCCGGTGCGGGTCGAGCGCAAGGGCCGGAAGGCGGCGTCGGGTCGGGCGGCCTGAGGCGGCGCGGCCCTTCCCACACCTCGGTGAATGGGTAGGGCGGAAAAGCCGAAGGCGTCATCCGCCATGCCGAGGCCAACACGCGCGCAAGGCGGCGGATGACGCTACGCTCTTCCGCCCTACGAGGGCTGTCCGGTTTCAGCCGCACGCACGAATCCGCGCAAACACCTGCAAGGGAGGTCGAATGCGGCGAGAGACCAGGATGATTGGCTGGTTTGCCCTCTTGCTTGGCTTCACAGGCATCCTGACTGCCGCGAGCATCTTCGCTAACGGTCCAGCGCAACCAGAAGGATTGAGTTGCAAGGCGCTGTGTGGGCTTACGCGGCTGGCCACTGTCGTATTCGGCGACCTCGCGGGTACGCTCGTGGGTGGGCTGCTCTGGTTGGCAGTGGGAGCGCTCTTTTGCGTGGTTGGCTATCGTGTTCTGTGGAAGTGATGGAGTGCCAGGCCCGTCACTGCGGTCTTGGTTACCCGGCAATCAAACAGCTAACGATTGCAGACCGAACTTCCACCCCATTCAAGCGGGGTGAAGCGGGGAATTTCCGAAGCACGGCGTCGCGCCCGCGGAACGGACTGGCTGCGCAAAGCCAGTCCTGGGCGGCCACGAGGGGATGGAGTTGAGTAACGTGACCTGCCCCTCCCCACCTCCAACTCGAAGGGGGAGGGGCGTTCGACGACCGCAGTGGCTACCCCCAAGGGGAGGGCTAGGGTGGGGATGGGGTTGTCGGCCGGCTGTGTCGCAATGCCCTTCGGCTATTGCGACTTACTTCGTGCACATGGCCCCAGTCGTTCGACCGGCCTATTGACTCGGCGCATGCGCTGGGTCGCGGCGGTTCGATCGCGGGCGCTCTGGGGCGGCGCCCGTCGCAAGGCGAGGTGCCTGATCAGGCGGACGCCGGACCCGCCCCTGCGACAAGCGGTCAGTCGGCGCGACCCCACTGGCGGGGGTAGTGGATGAGGTTGTGGAACACGGCCGGCGAATCCCCGTCGTTGCGGTAGCCGTGGGGCTGGTCGGCGGCGAACCGGATGGCTTCCGACGGCGCCAGCGCGTGCCAACGGTCGCCGATGCAGACGGCCATGCAGCCGGCCACCACCAGCACGTGCTCGGTCACACCCGGCTCGTGGGGCGCCGACCGACGGACGTAGCCCGCCGGCAGCGTCAGTTCGAAGACCTCGAAGCCAAGGCGTTCGTCGAAGGGGAAGAGCGGCGCGACGAGCATCTCGCCTTCGGCCGGGCTGCGGCGCAGGTCGGCGGCCCGCCTCACCTCCGGTTCGCTGCAGGCCGGTGGTGTGGGCACCAGCAGGCTCGACAGCGAGGTCTCGAAGCCGCCCGCGATCTTCCACAGGGTCGCGACCGTGGGGCTGGATTCGCCGCGCTCGATCTGGCCCAGCATGGCCTTGCTGACGCCGGTTCGCGCGGCGGCTGCATCGAGGCTCCACTGGCGTTGGCGGCGCAGGTTGCGCAGGGTGTCGGCCAGGTGGCGGTTGGGTGTGTCCATGCTCGTTCCGGTGGCGAGGAGGTCGTGCGGGCCGGTCCGGCCCTTGTGCGTTTTAGCGCACGACTGATAAGCTGGCAACGTGCGTTAAAGCGCACGGCCAGTTTACGCCATGCGTTCCTCGGGGTCACACGATGCGCAGCTTTTCCGTTTCCCACGTCGCGGCCGGCTTCATTGCGGTCCTCGTCGGCTACACCAGCTCGGCGGCCATCGTCTTCCAGGCGGCCATCGTCTTCCAGGCGGCCTCGGCCGCGGGGGCGACGCCGGCCCAACTCGGTTCCTGGATGTGGGCGCTGGGTCTCGGCATGGGCGTTACCTGCATCGGCCTGTCCCTCAAATTCCGGGTCCCCATGCTGACCGCCTGGTCGACGCCGGGCGCGGCCCTGCTGGCGACCGCGCTGGTGGGGCACTCGATGGGCGAAGCCGTGGCGGCCTTCCTGGTGTCCTCTCTGCTGATCACCCTGACCGGCCTGTTCGGGTGGACCGACCGGATCCTCCGCCACATCCCGCCCGCCCTGGCCTCGGCCATGCTGGCCGGCATCCTGCTGCCGTTCTGCCTGGGCCTGTTCACGTCGCTGGCCGAGGCGCCGGTCCTGGTAGCCACTATGCTGGCGATCTACCTGCTGGGTCGTCACCGGGTGCCTCGCATGGTGGTACCGCTGACCCTGGTGGCCGGCCTGGCGATCTGCGCGGCGCAGGGGTCCCTGCGCGCAGACGCGTTCACGCTGGCGCTGGCGAGTCCGGTGCCCATGTGGCCGGCGCCCACGGTGTCGGCCGTGTTCGGGGTGGGCCTGCCCCTCTACATCGTGACCATGGCGTCCCAGAACCTGCCCGGGCTGGCCGTGCTGCGGGCCAACGGCTACGACACGCCGGCCTCGCCGCTGCTGGTCGGGACCGGCGCCACCGGGCTGTTGCTGGCGCCCTTCGGTGGCTTCGCGTTCAACCTGGCCGCCATCACGGCCGCCATCTGCATGAGCCCGAATGCCGACCCGGACCCTGCGCGGCGCTACCTGGCGGCGGTGTGGGCCGGTGCCTTCTACCTCGTGGCCGGCATCTTCGGCGCGACCGCCGCGACCCTGCTGGGCGGATTGCCCCATGCCCTGGTCGTGTCCATCGCCGGCCTGGCCCTGCTCGGAACGGTGGCGGGGAGCCTGACGGGCGCCCTGCAGGGCGAGGACGACCGGCAGGCGGCGCTGCTGGTCTTTCTCGTGACCGCTTCGGGCATGTCGCTGTTCGGGATCGGTGGCGCGCTGTGGGGCCTGCTGCTGGGGCTGGCAGCGCGCCACCTCGAGCGGCGGTTGAAGGCCCGCTGAGCGAACCCCGTAGGGTGCAATAACCGAAGGGCATTGCACCGATTTCCCTCGGGCTACAGCAGATCGCCCAGCTCGCCGTGCAGCGCCTCGATGGCGCGCAGCCGAGTCCGGGCGCGGGCGCCGAGGCGCTGGGCCAGTTGCGAGGCGAGGTGGTTGATCAGGCTGACGCCGGCCACGTAGCTGTCAAAGATCGCGGCGCCGCGGCAGTGGGCGGTCAGCACCCAGCGGGCCTCGCCGGCCAGGGCCGCGCCGGAGGGGTCGGTGAGCACCGCGGTGGGAGTGCGGCAGCGGCGGGCGATGCCGAGCGCGGTGGCGAAGGCCGGTACGCGGCGGCGGAAGCCGACGGCGATCAGCAGGTCCTCCGGCCCCAGTCCGGCCATGCCCTCGGCCAGCGTCGCGCCGTGCATCGGCGCCAGCTCCACGCCGTCCCGCAGCAGGCCGAGGTGGCCGCGCAGGTAATCGGCCAGCAGGGCGCTGTTGCGGTGGCCGATCACCAGCACGCGGCGGGCGCCGGCCATGGCCTCGACCAGGGTCGCGAGGCCCTCCCGGTCGATCCCCTCCAGGGTCTTGCGCAGGATCTCGATGTCGGCCGCGACGTGGGTGTCGATCACGTCGCGCACCGCGTCGCCCGTCGCGGCATCGTCCAGGTATACCGGTGAGCCCCACTGCCGTGCGTTCCTCACCGCGGCCCGGGCGGCGACGTAGGACGCGTAGCCCAGGCGCTGGATCAGGCGTGAGACGGCAGCCTTGCTGGCGCCGGCCTGTTCGGCCACTTCGGTGGCCGAGTGGGTCGCCAGCAGGCCCGGGAAGTTCAGCAGCAGGTCGGCCACCTGCCGCTCGCTGTTCGGCAGCGCTTCGTAGCAGGCCGCCAGGCGGCGTTCCAGATCGGGTCCGGCGCCGCCCGCCTGGGCGCTCTTGGCACGTCGATTGCTCATGCTGCGACGATGGCTGAAAAAAACATTTCAGTCCAGCGTGATTATGAAATTTATGATCCACTGTGGTGCATGGGCGTGCCCCGGGGCGGGCCGCCTGCACCAGTTTTGTGATCGGGAGCTGCCGCATGCAGGACGCGATGGAACTGGAGGGCCTCGCCCGACGGGCCGACCAGGCGAGCGGCGCGCTGTGCCGCTTCGTGGACAAGGTCTGCGTCGGCATCATGATCCTGCTGGTGCTCGACGTCTGGCTCGGCGTGTTTGCCCGCTACGTGGTGCCGCTGCCCATCACCTTCATGGAGGAGGCGGCCCGCTACCTGATGATCTGGGTGGCCCTGCTGGCGGTGTCCTCCGGCATCGCGCGGCGCGAGCACATCGGCGTGCAGATGCTCTTCGTGCATCTGCCGCCGACGGCGCGCCGGCTGCTCCTCGCCCTGGTCGATGCGCTGGCGATCGCCTTCTTCGTCGTCCTGCTGTGGTACGGCGTCGGCATGGTGGAGCGGGGCGGGCGGGTGTCCACGATGATCTACGGCCTGTCGAAGGCCGTGCCCTTCGCGGCGGTGCCGGTGTCGGCGGCGCTGGCGGCCCTGCAGCTGATCCTGGTCGCGGTGCGCGACCAGGCGCGGCTGTCGCGCAACCCGGACGTGGTGGTGTGCCCATGACCGCCGTCGCCATCACCTTCGTCGTCCTCCTCGTGATCGGCATGCCGATCGGCTATGTGCTGGGCCTCACCGGCGTGGTCGGCATGTGGAGCATCGGCTCGGGCGGGCGCTTCATCTCGATGGCGCCGGACCGCTTCTTTGCCGGCCTCGACCTGTTCACCTTCCTCGCGATGCCCTTCTTCATCCTCGCCGGCGAGATCATGAACCGCTCGGGCATCACCGACCGGCTGATCGGCCTGGCCAACGCGCTGGTGGGCTACCTGCGCGGCGGCATGGCCCATTCGAACATGCTGGCCTCGGTGCTCTTCGCCGGGCTGTCCGGCGCGGCCACGGCCGACGCCGCGGCCTTCGGCAACACCCTCGTGCCGGCGATGCAGAAGGCCGGCTACACGCGGCCCTTCGCCTGCGCGGTGACCGCCGCCGGCTCGATCATCGGCCCGACCATCCCGCCCTCGAACCTGATGGTGATCTACGGCTCTCTGATGGGGGTGTCGGTGGCCGGGCTGTTCGCCGCCGGCATCCTGCCGGGCCTCCTGATCTGCGTCGTCTGCATGGCCGTCATCGCCGGCCTCGGCCGGCGCCTGAACCTGCCCAAGGCGGAGGGCCGGCCCAGCCTGATGGGCATCTTCCGCGCCTTCAAGGACGGCCTCGCGGCGCTGGTGATGCCGGTGATGATCCTCGGCGCCATCCTCGGCGGCGTCACCACGCCGACCGAGGCGGCGTCGCTGGCGGTGCTCTACGCGCTGGTGATGGGGGTCTTCGTCTATCGCAAGGTGGGCTGGAATGATCTGGTCGAGATGCTGGTGCGCACCGCCCACATCACCGGCGTGGTGTTCCTGATCATCGCCTCGGCGTCGATCGTCGGCTGGTGGATGACCTTCAACCAGATCCCGCAGGCCATCGCCGCGGCCTTCCTGGCGGTGTCGGACAACCCGGCCGTGATCGTCGCGCTGATCCTCGCGCTGCTGCTCACGATCGGCATGTTCATGGACATCAACGCGCTGCTGATCATCCTCGCGCCGGTGCTGGCGCCGCTGACGGTGACCATCGGCATGGACCCGATCCACGCCGGGATCATGATCGTGCTGGCGCTGAACATCTCGCTGATGACACCGCCGGTGGGCGCCTGCCTGTTCGTGCTGGCCTCGGTCACCGGCGAGAAGATCGAACGCATCGCCCGCTCCCTGTGGCCCTTCCTGCTGGCCGAGCTGGCGGTGCTGTTCCTGGTGGCCTACTGGCCCTCTCTGACCCTGGCGATTCCGCGCCTGCTCGGCCTCGCGGCCGACTGATGGCCGGGGTGGCCCGCCGATGTCTTTCCCCCGTTGCGCGTCGCCCGTGGCGCGTGTTCTGACCCTAGCCGTGGAGTATCCAACATGAGCGTCCTGAAGAAACTCGTCGTCACTGCCCTCGCCGGCGCCAGCCTGCTGGCCGCACCGGCCATGGCCGAGAAGACCATCCGCCTCGCCCACCTCAACCCGGACAGCCCCTTCGACAGTCACTCGGGGGCGATGGCCGCGGTGTTCAAGAGCCTCGTCGAGACGGGCACCAACGGCGAGATCACGGTCCAGGTATTCCCCAACGGCCAGCTCGGCAAGGACGCCGAGGTGCTGCAGCAGGTGCGCGACGGCCTGGTCGAGTCCACCATCTCGTCGGCCGGTGGCCTGGCGGCCCACTACAAGCCGGTGGGCGTCTTCGATCTGCCCTTCGCCTTTCCGGACATCGGCGTCGCCCACAAGGTGATCGACGCGGGCAGCGCCTTCGGCAAGAAGTTCTCGGCCGACCTGTCGGCCAAGACCGGCCTCAAGGTGCTCGGCCTGCTCGACAGCGGCGGCTTCTTCGCGATCAGCAACTCGAAGCGCCCGATCAAGACCGTCGATGACCTCGACGCGCTGCGCATCCGCACCATGACACTGCCGACCCACGAGGCCACCATCGCCTCCCTCGGCGGCCAGCCGACGCCGCTGCCTTGGGCCGAGGTCTACACGGCGCTTCAGACTGGCGTCGCCGACGGCCAGATGAACCCCATCCCGATCATCGCCTTCGCCAAGTTCGACGAGGTGCAGAAGTACCTGTCGATCACCAACCACGTGATCACGCCCTACATCTGGACGATGAACCAGGACTTCTACGATAGCCTGACGCCGGAAGAGAAGAAGGTGGTGGACATGGCGGCCGAGGTGGCCGTGGACGCCGGCCGCGGCATCTCCCGCATCATCGAGGCCTCGGCCGAGAAGGGGCTGCCGAAGCTGGGCAAGAAGATGGCCGTGAACGCCATCCCGCCGGCCGAGCTGGCCAAGTTCGCCAAGGCCGCGCAGCCGGCCGTGCGCAAGGTGATCGAGGAGCAGCTCGGCGCCGACGGCGTGGCGATGCTCGACGCGATGCTGGCCAACATCGATGCGGTGAAGTAAGCGGGCGTCTGCCTGCCGGCGGGGTGCCGGTCCGGCACCCCGCCATCGAGGAGGGAAGGGAATGACGAACATAGCCGTCGCCGAGGGCGCGTCGGTCCTTGCCAATCCGCGGGCCGCCGGCCCCGGGGCACCCTATGGGCCGGCACGCGAGACGATCCTGGACGGCGCGGGCTTCGACCGGGCCGAGGCGGCCATCCGCGACTGGCCGGGCTATCGCGAGACGCCGCTGCTGGGTCTGCCGACGCTGGCGAGCCAGCTCGGTCTCGGCGCGTTGCAGTACAAGGACGAGAGCGGCCGATTCGGGCTGGGCAGCTTCAAGGCGCTCGGTGGCGCCTACGCCGTCTACCGCCTGATCGCCAGGCACATCGCGGCGCGTCATGGCGTGCCGATGCCCCGGCCCGCCGACATCCTGGGTGGCCGCTATATCGACGAGGTGCGCAGCCTGACGGTGACCTGCGCCACCGATGGCAACCATGGCCGCTCGGTGGCCTGGGGGGCGCAGCTCTTCGGCTGCCGCTGTGTCATCTACATCCATGCCACGGTCAGCGAGGGGCGTCGGGCGGCGATCGCCCGCTACGGCGCCGAGGTGGTGCGGGTGCCCGGCAACTACGACGACTCCGTCCGCCACGCCGCCGCCGAGGCGGAGAAGAACGGCTGGACCGTCGTCTCCGACACCACCTACGAGGGCTACCGCGACATCCCCATCGACGTCATGCACGGCTATGGCGTGATGGCGCGGGAGATCATCTACCAGACGCCCGAGCCGCCGACCCACGTCTTCGTGCAGGCCGGCGTCGGCGCGCTGGCGGCCTCGGTGTGCGCGGCGTTCTGGCTGGCCTGGGGGCCCGGGCGCCCCCGCTTCACGGTGGTCGAGCCGGTCAATGCGGCCTGCCTCTACCAGAGCGGCCTCGCCGGCCACCCGGTCGCGGTGCAGGGCGACCTGGAGACCGTGATGGCCGGGCTCGCCTGCGGCGAGGTGTCGCCGGTGGCGTGGGAGATCCTCGCCGGCGGCGCCGATGCCTTCGCGACGGTCGACGATGCCTTCGCGCTCGAAGGCATGCGGGTCTTTGCCGAACCGTCCGGCGCCGACCCGGCCATCGTCTCGGGCGAGACCGGCGCCTCCGGCCTGGCGCTGCTGCTGGCCACCGCCGACAACGAGCCGATTCGCGACATCCTGCGCCTCGACGAGGGCAGCCGCGTGCTGCTGATCGGCAGCGAGGGCGACACCGACCCGGCGATCTACCGGGAGGTGGTGGGTCGCACCGCGGACGAGGTGCGGCGATGACACCGGCCATCGACGGCCCGCGCCTGCTCGCGCGCCTCGACAGCCTCGCCGCGATCGGCCGCACGCCGACCGGCGCCTGCTGCAGGCTGGCCCTGAGCGACGACGACAAGGCCGGCCGCGACCAGGTGGTGGCATGGATGCGCGACCTGGGGCTGACCGTCTCGGTGGACCCGATCGGCAACCTCTTCGGCCTGCGGGCGGGGCGGCGCCCCGACCTGGCGCCGGTGATGACCGGCTCCCACATCGACACCGTGCGTACCGGCGGCGCCTACGACGGCAACCTCGGCGTGCTCGCCGGCCTCGAGGTCGTCGCCGCGCTGAACGACGCCGGGGTCGACACCGAGCGGGGCCTCGTGGTGGCGGTGTTCACCGACGAGGAGGGCGCCCGCTTCGCGCCGGACATGCTGGGCTCGCTGGTCTTCGCCGGCGGCCTTGCCCCCGACGAGGCGCTCGCCGTGCGGGGTATCGACGGCGCGGTGCTCGGCGACGAGCTGCGCCGCATCGGCTACGCCGGTACGGCGCCGCTGGGCGAGCCGCGCCCCCACGCCTTCGTCGAGCTGCACATCGAACAGGGCCCGGTGCTGGACGCCGAGGGGGTCCGGATCGGCGCGGTCGAGGACCTCCAGGGCATCTCCTGGCAGGAGATCCGGGTCCGCGGCCAGTCCAACCATGCCGGCACCACGCCGATGCGCCTGCGCCACGACGCCGGCTACGTCGCGGCCGCGATCGCCTGCTTCGTGCGCCGGCTGGCCTCGGAGATGGGCGGCAGCCAGGTCGCCACGGTCGGCAAGGTGGACCTGGTGCCCAACCTGATCAACGTGATCGCCGCCCAGGCGACGCTGACGGTGGACCTGCGCAACACCGACGAGGCGCTGCTGCAGGCGGCCGAGCGCCGGCTCTCCGACTTCCTCGACCAGCTCGCGGCGGAGGAGGGGGTCGCCATCGAGCGCCGGTCGCTGGCCCGCTTCGAGCCGGTGCGCTTCGACCCGGCGATCGCCGCGCGCATCGCCGCCGCCGCGGCGGGGCGCGGGCTGACGCACCGGCCGATGACCTCCGGTGCCGGACACGACGCCCAGATGCTGTCGCGGGTCTGCCCGACCGCGATGATCTTCGTGCCGAGCGTCGGCGGCATCAGCCACAACCCGGCCGAACATACCGCGCCGGACGACCTGGTGGCCGGCGCGGGGGTGCTGCTCGACACCCTGCTCGGCCTCTGCAACGAAGGGGAATGATCCATGCCTCGCATCATCACCGTCGGCGCCGCGCAGCTCGGCCCCATCGCGCGGGACGAGGGCCGGCCCGCGGTCGTCGCGCGGCTGACCCGCCTGCTCGAGCAGGCCGCCGGCCACGGCTGCGATCTGGTCGTGTTCCCGGAACTGGCGCTCACCACCTTCTTCCCTCGCTGGTACATGGCGGAGCAGGCCGAGGTGGACCGCTTCTTCGAGCGCGAGATGCCCGGGCCGGAGACCCGCCCGCTGTTCGAGGCGGCCCGGCGGCTCGGGGTGGGCTTCTATCTCGGCTACGCGGAGCTGGCCGAAGAGGATGGCCGCACCCGGCGCTTCAACACCAGCATCCTGGTGGACAAGCAGGGCGCCATCGCCGGCAAGTACCGCAAGATCCACCTGCCGGGCCACGATGAACACGAGCCGTGGCGGCGCTTCCAGCACCTGGAGAAGCGCTACTTCGAGACCGGCAACCTCGGCTTCCCGGTATTCCGCGCCTTCGGCGGCCACATCGGCATGGCGATCTGCAACGACCGACGCTGGCCGGAGACCTACCGCGTGATGGGGCTGCAGGATGTGGAGATGGTGCTGATCGGCTACAACACGCCGGTGCACAACCCGCCGGCGCCCGAGCACGACGACCTGTCCCATTTCCACAACCAGCTGGTGATGCAATCGGGCGCCTACCAGAACGGCACCTGGGTGGTCGGCGTGGCCAAGGCCGGCCTCGAGGAAGGGGTCGAGCAGATCGGCAACTCGATCATCGTCGCGCCCTCAGGCGAGATCGTCGGACGCTGCACGACCCTGGGCGACGAGCTGGCCATCGCCCGCTGCGATCTGGACCTGGGCCTCTCGTACAAGCGCTCGGTGTTCAATTTCGCGCGCCACCGGGAGCCGGACGCGTACCGGCTGATCGTCGAACGCAAGGGGGCGATCCCGCCGTCATGAGTGTCCCTGCAACGTACGCTCGGGTGACCATGTGCTTCCCGGACGGATTTCGTCATTGACCTTACGGCAGCCTAAAGAAACCGCCTGTCGGGCCGAAGATTCATCCAGTTTCGGTATTTCTACGCGGCTTGGAATTCAAGGGGAAACCAGATGGGTCTGTTTGGCAACAACCGGGAGGTCGAGAGCCTCCGGGACGAAGTAAAGCGGCTGCAGTCTGCCCTCGCCGACGAGAAGGCGAAGAGCGAGGCACTTGAGGCCCGCATCGAAGCCCATGATCGCGAGTGCGAGGTGGCGCGGGCGCGGGCCGACCTGCTCGAGTCGCTGTTCGACCAGCTGAAGGTCTATAGCGCCTCGCTGACCAATGTGCAGGGCACCTTCGGCGAACTGGCGGGCCGGCTCACCTCCGAGCAGGCTGCGGCGGCCGAATCCACCGAGACGGCGGACAAGAGCGCCATCGCCATCGAACATATCTCGAGCAGCCTGGACCGGCTGGCCACCGAGACGCGGGACACCGCCGGTTCGGTCCAGCAACTGAACCAACGCGCCGGGCAGATCGGCGGCATTGTCCAGCTGATCCGCGAAATCGCCGACCAGACCAACCTGCTGGCGCTCAACGCCGCCATCGAGGCGGCGCGGGCGGGCGAGCAGGGCCGCGGCTTTGCGGTCGTCGCCGACGAGGTGCGCAAGCTCGCCGAGCGCACCGCGACCGCGACCAACGAGATCTCGGACCTGGTGAACGCCATCCAGGGCGAGACCGGCAAGACCCAGGTCACCATCGAGGCCCTCTCCAGCCAGGCATCGACGGCGGCCACCGAAGGCCGCTCGGCCCGCGAGAGCATGGGCAACCTGTGCGAGCTGGCGCGCCGCATGGCGGCGGTGATGCAGGGCTCGGCGGTGCAGAGCTTCGTGGAGCTCGCCAAGTTCGATCACCTGATCTACAAGATGGAGGTCTATCGGGCCGTTTCGGGGCACTCGGAGAAGGGGCCGTCGGACTTCTCGAGCCATACCGCCTGCCGGCTCGGCAAGTGGTACTACGAGGGCCCGGGCAAGGCCTTCGCCCACACCTCGGCCTATCGCGCCATCGAGGCGCCCCATGCCAAGGTCCACACCAGCGGCCGGCAGGCCATCGAGGTGGCGGCCGAGGAGCGCTATCGCGACGCGATCGGCCTGCTCCAGCAGATGGAAGAGGGCAGCACCGGTGTCATGAACGCCCTGCAACAGATTTCGGCCTCGACCATCGATTGAGCGGACCACCTGACGCGAGGCGCCGCGACCGGGGCAATCCGGCGCGGCGTTTTTTCTTCTGGGCGTCACCGGCCTTCGCTATCATCGGTGCAATGACGCGCCAGAATTTCCCCTTCCGCCGGCCAGCCGGCCCCCTCGCAGCAGCCGTCGCGCCCCACCGATCATGAGCGAACACATCATGCTGACGCTGGCGATCCTCACGGTCGCCGGCGGGGCCTGCCAGTTCCTCGCCTGGAAGCTGCGCCTGCCCGCCATCCTGTTCCTGCTCCTGACCGGCGTCGTGGCCGGTCCCGTCACGGGCTGGCTCGACCCCGACGCCCTGCTGGGTGACCTGCTGTTCCCCTTCGTTTCCCTGTCCGTCGCGGTGATCCTGTTCGAAGGCAGCCTGACCCTCGAATTTGCCGAGATCCGGGGCATGGAGCACGTGGTGCGCCGCTTCGTCACCAGCGGCGTGCTGGTGACCTGGCTGGTCACCACCCTGGCCACCCGCTGGCTGGCGGGTTTCACCTGGGAGCTGGCGACCCTCTTCGGGGCGATCATGGTGGTCACCGGGCCTACCGTGATCGTGCCGATGCTGCGCAGCGTGCGGCCTACCGCCAAGGTGGCCAACATCCTGCGCTGGGAAGGCATCATCATCGACCCGATCGGCGCCCTGCTCGCGGTGCTGGTGTTCGAGTTCATCGTCAGTCGCGAGGCGGGCGGCGCCTTCAGCCAGACCCTGCTCGCCTTCGTCTCGGTCGTCGGCATCGGCGCTGGCAGCGGCATTGTCGTCGGCTACCTGCTCGGCGAGGCCCTGCGGCGGGACTGGCTGCCCGCCTACCTCTACAACATCGCGACGCTGGCGGCGGTGTTCGCCGCCTTCGCCCTCTCCAACGAGTTCGCCGAGGAGTCGGGCCTGCTGGCCGTGACGGTCATGGGCATCTATCTCGGAAACCGCAAGGGGGTGCCGATCGAGGAGATCCTGGCCTTCAAGGAGAGCCTCTCCCTGCTCCTGATCACGGTGCTCTTCATCCTGCTCGCCGCACGCCTCGACTTTGCGCGCCTGTCCGAGCTGGGCGGGCTGGTGGTCGGGGTGTTCCTGGCCGTGCAGTTCGTCGCCCGCCCGCTCAAGGTCGCCTACTGCACCTGGGGGTCGAGCCTGGGGATGGGCGAGCGGGCGCTGCTGGCGTGGATCGCGCCGCGGGGCATCGTCGCCGCGGCGGTCAGCGCCCTGTTCGCGATCAAGCTCGAGCAACTGGGCTACGAGCAGGCGGCCCTGCTGGTGCCGATGACCTTCGTCGTGATCATCGGAACGGTGGTGTTCCAGAGCCTGACCGCCAGTTCGCTGGCGCGCTGGCTGGGGGTGTCCGAGCCGGACCCCCACGGCTTCCTGATCATCGGCGCCAACCCGCTGGCGCGGGCCGTCGCCAAGGCCCTCGACCAGCAGAAGGTCCGGGTGATGCTGACCGACACCCTGTGGGACAACGTCAGCCGGGCGCGCATGGCGGGCCTGCGCTCCTACTACGGCAACCCCCTGTCCGAGCACGCCGAACTCTATCTCGACACCTCCGGGCTCGGGCATCTGCTGGCCCTCACCGCCGACGCGCATCTGAACGGCCTGGCCTGCAACCGCTACCGCGACCAGTTCGGTGCCCGTGAGGTGTTCTCGCTGCGCATCGGTGGCAACGCCGGCGGCCGCGCCGACGTGGCGCGCCAGGGGCGCACGGCCTTCGGATCGGAGGTGACCTACGTTGACCTCTCGCGCCGGCTCTACCGGGGCGCCGAGATTCGCCGCACGAACCTGTCCGAGAGCTTCACGCTGGCGCATTTCCGGGAGCGCCACGGGGACCGGGCGACACCGCTCTTCGCGGTGGACCCGAAGGGCAACCTGGAGGTGTTCTCGGCGGAGATCGATACCGAGCCCGGCCCAGGCTGGTCGATCATCGCGCTGATCGACGCCGACCCCGAAGAGCCCCAGAAGGCCCGCGAGCGGGGCGAGAACGGCAAGGCGCGCCTCAAGGCGGCGCAGTAGTCGGCGATCGCCGCGACAGCGGATCCCCGGGGCAGTGATGAAGCCCCAACGATCGGCGCTTCCCGGAGAGCGGATGCGCCAGATGCGCTTGCTGAGAGTACGGGCTGACGCGGCACAGAATGTTGCAAAGTGCGCTCCGGCGTATGCCGTTAGTCGTAGCGACTTGCCGCCGGTCGCGGCGATTGGCTGCACGCTTGTTCCGGAGAACCTTCATGAGATCCCTGTCCTCACTGCCCGTCACCTGGCGGCTGGCCATCGTCGTGGGCATAGCCCTGCTGGGCTTCCTGGCGCTGACCACCCTGTCGTCGCTGCACACCCGCGGTGACGTCGAGGCGCTGGAAAAGAAGCGCGTCCAGCACCTGGTCGAATCGGCCGGCTACATCCTGGCGCACTTCCACGATCAGGAGAGGGCCGGCGCTCTGAGCCGCGCCGACGCCCAGGCACGCGCACTCGCCGCGTTGCGCGCCGTGCGCTACGACGAGGGCCGCAACTACGTCTTTGTGTACGACGCCCAGGCCGTGGCCCTGCTGTCGCCCCTGAAGCCGGAGACGGAAGGCAAGTCCATGAGCGGCCGGACCGACCAGAACGGGGTCGCGCTGTTCGACGAATTCGCCCGGGTCGCCCGCAGCGGCGGCTCGGCCTATGTCGACTATGTCTGGCCGCGCAAGAGCGGCGAGGCGCCCAAGCGGAAAACCTCCTATGTGCAGGCCTTCCAGCCCTGGGGCTGGGCCGTCGGGACGGGCATCTACCTGGAGACGGTCGATGAGGCCTTCGCCGACATGCTGCAGTGGAACCTGTTGGTCACCAGTGGCCTTGCCGCTGTCGTCACCCTGTTCGCCCTGATGGTGGCGCGGGGCATCACGCGCCAGCTGGGGGGCGAACCCGCCTACGCCTGCGAGATCATGCAGCAGGTGGCGCAGGGGGACCTCCGGGCCGACGTGGTCGTCAAGGGGGCAGCCGGTTCCCTGCTGGGTACACTGCGCCGGATGGTGACCGAGTTGCGGACGACGGTCGCTTCGATCGCCGAGGGCGCGAGCGAGGTGTCCGACAATTCGGCCTCGGTTGCCGCCCTGGCGCGCGAGGTGGCCGACGCCACGAACCGCCAGACCGATGCGACGGCGTCGATTGCGGCCGCGGTGGAAGAGATGACCGTCAGCATCAATCACATCTCGGAAAACACCGGCGAAACCGAAGAAGCTTCGGCCACCTCGTCCCGACTGGCCGGCGATGGCCGCCAACAGGCGATTCGCGCCGCCGAGGGGATGAAGCGCGTCGCCGGCACGGTCGAGGACGCCAAGGTCCAGATCCAGCACATGGCGACCCGCGCTACGGAGATCAGCGGGATCGCCAACGTGATCAAGGAAATCGCCGCCCAGACGAACCTGCTGGCGCTCAATGCGGCCATCGAGGCTGCCAGGGCGGGGGAGCAGGGGCGTGGTTTCGCGGTCGTCGCGGACGAGGTCCGGGGGCTCGCGGAGCGGACCGCCAGCGCGACTGTCCAGATCGAAGACATGATCAAGGGTGTCGCCGGGGAGACCGCCGCGGCTGTGGAATCGATGGCCTGTGTCAGCCTGCAGGTGACCGACGGTGTTGCCCTGGTTGAAGAAGCTGCGCACTCGCTCGACCAGATCAATGTGGCGACCGAGGCGTCGCTGCGAAACATCCGGGATGTCGCTGCCTCGACCCGCGAGCAGAGTGGCGCGAGCACGGCGATTGCCCAGCAGGTCGAACAGATCGCCCTCATGTGCGACGGGTCCAACCAGTCGATGCGCCAGACGCTGGTATCGATGGAGTCGCTGGATCGCCTGTCGTCGGGACTGCGCGAGACGACGAAGCGCTTCTCGATCTAGGCGGATTGGCTGCGCGGGCCTGCCTCCGTCGCGAGTCGGCGCTCAGATCAGCGGGCGGGGCCGCTCCGGCAGGCCGTAGTAGTCGGCCAGGCGCTGAAGCTGGCCGAGTTCACCGATGCGCAGGCGGCCCCCATCCAGTTCGATCAGTCCGGCCAGGCGCAATCTGCGCAGGGTCTTGTTGGTGTGCACCAGCGACAGTCCGAGGGCGTCGGCGATGTGCTGCTGGCCCAGGGGCAGGTTCAGTACCCCCGACTCGCAAAGGCCCAGCGCGCTGCCGCGCTTGTAAAGGTGGATCAGAAGCATCGCGATGCGCTCGCTGGCGCGCCGCTGGCCAACGCTGACCAGGTTCTCGTCGACGATCAGTTCCTCGTGGGCGCATAGCCAGGTGAGATCGTAGGCCAGGCGCGGGAAGTCCTCGTACAGGGTCCACAGGCGGCGACGGTCGAAGACGCAGGCGACGAGCCCGGTAAGGGCATCGACGCCGTGGGTCGCCGCCGCGTCGAGTTCCTGCTGGAGGCCGACGAAATCGCCCGGCAGCAGGAAGTTGAGGATCTGGCGACGGCCGTCGGAGAGTGTGCGGTAGCGGAAGGCCCAGCCCGAGAAGACGGTCATCAGCGGCGATTCGCTGGCGCCCTCGAGGATGATGGTCTGGCCAGCGTCGTACCGCCTCTGGTCCTTCCGGAAGGCTTCGACGAAGGCCAGCGTTCGCCCCTCCTGCCCGGCGAAGGGGGGAGCGGTCCGAAGCGGGCAGTTGCGGCAGGTGATGTCTGTCGGCACGGTGGCGGCTCCTCGCGCGGCGCGATGCGGACCGCACATATGTCATTTTACATCCCGCGCCTGCCGCAGGAGGCGTAGATTCCGGCATGCACGATCGAGGTGCGGCGCGAACCGGGGCGACCCGTCCTGCCGCCGTGTTCGATCAAAATTTGCAATCCCTTCCCCCCGGCATGATCCGGGCGTGGCTAACTGTCGGCCTTGCGAGGTTCAATTGCACATCACCATGGACGTACCGCTCTACCATCTCATCTATTCGAGCCTGCTCGCTGACGACGCGCACCCGACCTGCGTCGCGGACATCATCCGGACCTCAAGGGCCAACAACGCCCTCCACGGCATCACCGGCCTGCTGGTCTTCGACGGCGGCCGCTTCTGCCAGTACATCGAGGGCCCCGAGGAGGCCGTGCGGCGGCTCTCCGACACGATCTGCGTGGATTCCCGGCACGAGCAGTTCATGGTTCTCCACGAGGGGGCCATCGAAGGCGGGCGGCTGTTTTCCGAATGGGCGATGGGCTACGCCCTGTCCCTCGACGAGGGCATCCTGCCGGGCCTCGCGCTGCTGCGCGGTGCGCCGGCTGTCTCGACCCTGCAGGGCCTGATCCCGTCGCTCGACATGGAACCCTAGGCCGTTCGATCCGCCAGAGGGAAACGGGCCGCGGCACATTGTGCCGCGGCCCGTTGCGTTCCGTGGATGGGCGCTCAGGTCGGTCGGTTGCGCAGGCGCATGGTCCCGAGGGCGAGCACGCCGAGGATCATCATCGCGACCATCGGCCAGCCGGAAGCGGGGATGTCCGTCGCCGGGAAAAGGGCCAGCCCGACCGGGTCGACGATCTGGCCGTCCACCGCCGTGCTGTCGCCGAGGCCCCCGTCGGTCAGCGTGTAGGTGACCGAGCGGGCGGATCGATTGATGCTCGCGCCGGGCATCGAGTACCAGCGGTCACCGCCCGCGAAGTCCGGCGCCTGAGGGCCGTACTTGCGCAGCACGAGGCCGGGCAGGAAGTTCGAGCCGGGATAGGTCAGGGTCACCGTGGCCGTGCTGCAGGGCAGGGTGAAGCTGGCGATGCCGTCCGGGTACACGCCTTGCCCGTCGGGCGCCGACAGCGAGTGGAACGGCGCCACCGAGAAGCTGGTGATGGCACTGCAGCCACCTGCGACCGACAGGGCCACCGGGCGCCCGGTGACGGGGCTGACGAGGCCGGCCACCGTGGGCTGGATGGCATCCGGAATGCCGTCGCCGTTGGCGTCGCCGGCGGCTTGCTCGACGGCTGTGGTGAGGCCATCGCCGTCCGGGTCGGGCTCGTCCAGGTTGGATGGGGTCAGATCGCGGGGCTGGGCCGGGTCCTCGACCCGCAGGGCGGTCTGGAAGGCGGGCAGGACGAGCGGGGTGGCATTGAAGAGTGTGCTCACCGACCCGGTCGTCGTCGGCAGGTCGCCCAGCGCGGTGCCGCCGGGGATCTGGACCGTGACGGCGAAGCTGCAGGTTGCGCCGGCGGCCAGGCTGCCGTTGGCGAGGGTCAGCCGCCGGTTGGCCGAGCTCAGTGTCAGGGAGGAGCCGGCGCCGCAGGGCGTCGTCGGCAGCGCGACGTCGAAGACGTAGCCGGATCCAAGCGTGGAGAGGTCGTGCAGATAGCCGATCGATGTGGCGGACTCGGTCTGGCTTTCGTTGCGCAGGGTGTAGGTCAGGGTGACACTGTCGCCTGGCGCGACGGGCGTTGTGCCGAAGGCCATCGAGCGGGCCAGCCCACCGACCTGGAGCACGGCCTGGGCGGCGGCACCCGTGGCGCTTGCCCCGAACGCCTGCGCCTGGGGCTGTGTGCTGGTGAGGGTGTAGAGGCCCGAGGCGGCGCCCGGCGGCACGTCGAGGCTCACCGTGAAGCTGCAGTTCTGACCGGCGGCGAGGCTGCCACCCGACAGCACCAGCGCACCGCCACCGCTCAGGGACGAGCCGGCGCCGCAGGCATCCCCGGCGGGCAGGCCGCTGGCGCCGAGGCCGGCGAGCGCGGCATTCAGGTCGAGGCTGAAGCCGATGGCGGAGAAGTCGGGGTACTCGTCGGCGTCGAGCTGGCCCTGGCTGTCGTTGGCGAGGTCCACGCGAAGGGTTGTCGTGCCGCCTGCGGCGACGATCGGGTCGGCGAGCGCAAGGGCCAGGGCGGGTGGCGAGACAACCTGCGCCACGTCATTCGTCACCGAGGCGCCGACCGTGACGGCGTCCACCGTGCCCTCCGCGGTCTCGACCACGCTGGCGAAGCGGCCCGAGCCGGTGCCGATCGGTATCGCGATAACCACCGGGAAGGTGCAGCTCTCGCCGGGTGGCAGGTTCAGGCCGCTGGCCAGCAGGCCGCTGGGGTCGAGGTTCGACGGTGGAAAATAGACCGTGAAGCTCGAGCCGGCACCGCAGCTGCCGGCGGGCGGCAGCGTCACCAGGACAACGGTGTCCGAGCCGTAGGTGTCGGCGAGGGTAAAGTCGGTCAGCGATGCGGTGGCGCTGGTGTTCGTGAGGGTGTAGGTGATGGTCAGATTCTGGCCAGCGCCGATCACCGCCGAGCCGAAGCTCTGGCTCAACTGGGGAACCGGGACCACCTCGAGCAGCGTGGCGGCCGCAGGCGAGGTGAAGGGCGCGGCGTTCAGGTCGCCTGTGATGGTCGAGCTGGCGATGGTGTACTGATTGGTCGTGGCGCCCGCGGGTACGGCGACATGGACCTCGAATTCGCACACCGGAGACGCCGGCGTCAGCGTGGCGCCGGAGAGGCTCACCGTACCGCTGCCCGAGAGCGTCGAGCCGGTGCCGCAGATGTTGCTGAGGGGAAGGCCGGTCGCGACGAGACCCGACAGCGCGGCGTCGAGGTCGACGCTGAAGCCGACGTCGGTGGCGTCCGCGCTGCGGGAGGCATTGACGAGGCGGAAGCGCAGCGGCACCGACTGGCCTGGCGACGCCGTGCCGTCAGGCAGGGACTGCACCAGTGAGACCGTGGAGGCCGTGACGGCCAGCTGGCCAGCCGCGTGACCGATGTCGTCGAAGCCGCTGCGTGCCAGTGCACTGACGAAGTTCAGGATCCCCGGCGTGCTGGGCACGATGTCAACGGTGACCGCGCAGGTGGTCCCGGCGTCGACTCTCACCTGGCTGGCAGACACCGCATCGCCGCCCGGCTCGGCCTCCAGTACCGCCGGGAATCCGGGCGAGATTGGCGGGCAGTCGGTCGCCAGATTGGCTGGCGAGGCCACGCGGGTGCCGGTCGGCAGCACATCGCTGAACGAGTTCGGGCTCTCATTGGAGGCGTTCAGCGAGTTGTCGAAGGTGTAGGTCATCGTGACCCGCTCCCCCGGCGCTGCGCTCGATGGCGAAAACGAGCGCTGGAGGCCCGGCCTGGCTGCGTCGACGGTGAGGGTCCGCGACGGGAAGGCGCTGGCGCCATCGCTGGCGTTCAGGTCGAAGCTGGCATTGGTGTGCGAACCGGCGGTGGCCGAGGTCACGAAGACGACGATCCGGCACGATTCGCCCAGTGCCAGCCGGCCATCACTCCAGGTGACCACGCTGGCACCCGGTGCCGCAGAGAGCTGGCCGCCGCAGGTGCTGTCCGCCGGCCGTGCGACGGCGACCGTCGTGCCCGCAGGCAGCGTGTTCGAAAGGCCCGCGCCGGTAATGGCGCCGGTATTTGCGGTGATCGTGTAGGTCAGCTGGGTGGCTGCGCCCGGGCCGATGGTGGTGGGTAGAAACGACTGGTTGACAGTGGTCGCGACGGCGCCACCTGGCGCCAGCAGGGCAGCCGCGGCGAGCCAGGGCAGGCCGGTTCGCGCCCCGGCGTGGGCGATGTGCTCGAGTATCCGCATCGCGGCTTACCGGGCGTCGCGGTCGTTCAGGCGGGCCTGCAGCGCATCGATCTGCGCCTGCTGCTGCATCGTGTAGAGGGTCAGCTCCTCGATCTTGCGCAAGAGCTTGAGCTGCATGTCGGTCATGTTGAGGCCGTCGCGCGCGATCGCTTCGGCGGGCGGGATCTCCGGCAGGTGCCGGTGGTCGGTGACGAACTTCGACAGCTCATCGAGGGGCATCAGGCGGTAGTCGTCGCGAAAGACATAGTCGGGCACCGCCGAGGCCGGGATGCTCGAGGCCGACACGCTGCCGCCCAGGCTGAGGTTGCCGGCATTGTCCAGGCGCAGGCGCAGGAAGCCGTTGTAGGCGATGCTCAGGCCGTCCTCGTTGGCCTGGATGTCCCAGGTGGCGGCAGGAAAGCCACCGCTGGCGTCCTGCTCGAGGCGGATCGACGGGGAATTCAGACCCACCACGTGGAGCGCCTTCTGGGCGGCGTCGGTACCGAAGCCGATGTTGCCCGCGGCGGTGACGAAGAGGCTGAAGTCCGGCGCTCCGGCGCTGACGGTGAAGATCTCCCGTCCGTTGGTGACGTCGCTGATCGAGAAGCGGTTGCGGCCACCGTTGGTGGAGTCGTTGGCGGTCAGCTCCCAGTCGGTGTTCGGAAAGGCGCCTGACGAGCTGGTGTCGTCGAAGCGGATGCGCGTGTTGTTCTCCTTCAGGCGCAGGGTGTCGAAGCCGAAGGCCTCGCCGCTGACACAGTCCTGCCCGACGCAATGGCTGCCGTCGACGATCAGGTCGTCCGAGATGAGGGTGTCGGCATGCGCCGGCAGGACAAACAGGCAGGACAGGGCAACGGTGGCGAGGGCCTTCTGGGACATGTGTCGATCTCTCTCTTTGGTCTGGGTATCGAGCGGGCGGATGGGGTCGGCAGCGGGCGAAAGACCCGAAGGTCCGGAATCGGCCGTCCGCGGCCCAACTTTAGGTCGAGTTTCCGGGACGGGCGGAACGCCGTGGGGTGTCGCGCACGTAGGACGCCGCCTACACGCCCCTGGCGTCGCCTCCTGCACGGCGCGCGGTGGCATCCGACAGGCGCGCGCGGGTGTCGCGCGGACAATCTCAGGCATGCAACCCTTTCCCGGAGCGACCTCATGTTTCCCTCCCGCCTGCTCGTCATCCGTCTCGACCCGGTGGCGCTCTTCTCCATCTGCGTGATTGCCCTGTGCGTGGGACTGGTCGCCGGCGTGCTGGCGGCCCACAGCGAAACGCCCCCGAGCGGGGAGGCGGGCATGCGTGGCGTGCCTGCGGTGCCCGCCGTCGCGGATGAGCCGCCGCTCACGCCGTGTGAGGCGATCCTCGAATGGCAGGGGGCGTGCCCGCCGTTCCGCATCGCGTGAACGGGTGACGATGTCCGGCCAGGACCGTCGAGGCGGTGTTTTGAGCGGCAGCCCGGAATCGGCGAGAATGCCGGTTCGCGCGCGACCTGCGGAGAGACGCCATGCTGCTGATGATCGACAACTACGATTCCTTCACCTACAACCTCGTGCAATACCTGGGCGAGCTGGGATCGACGGTCAAGGTGTTTCGCAACGACGAGATCGGCATCGAGCAGATCGAGGCGATGCGGCCGGAACAGCTGGTGATCTCGCCCGGGCCGTGCACCCCCAACGAGGCGGGCGTGTCGGTCGCGGCCATTCAGCACTTCGCCGGCAAGCTGCCGATCCTCGGCGTGTGTCTCGGCCACCAGTCGATCGGCGCGGCCTTCGGCGGGCGCATCGTGCACGCCAAGCGCCTGATGCACGGCAAGGTCTCTCCGGTCCATCACAAGGACGAGGGCGTCTTCCGCGGCCTTCCCAACCCGGTGACCTGCACCCGCTACCACTCCCTGGCGGTGGAACGCGAGAGCCTGCCCGACTGCCTCGAGGTGACCGCCTGGACAGAGGATGGCGAGATCATGGGCCTGCGCCACAAGACGCTGCCGATCGAGGGCGTGCAGTTCCACCCCGAATCGATCCTCACCGAGCACGGCCACCAGCTGCTCAGGAATTTCCTCGAGCAGACGGTCGCCGCCTGAACCCGGCCCTACCCACACCACGGCCCGGTTCATTGGGGATCGGGCGCCGGCATGGAGACACACGCATGAACATCACGCCCCAGGAGGCGCTGCAGCGCGTCATCGAGCACCGCGAGATCTTTTACGACGAGATGCTCTCGCTGATGCGCCAGATCATGGCGGGAGAGATCTCGCCGGTGGTCACGGCGGCGCTGCTGGCAGGATTGCGGACCAAGAAGGAGACGATCGGCGAGATCGCCGCCGCCGCGACCGTGATGCGGGAGCTGTCCACCAAGGTCGTCGTGCCAGGTACTCAGCCCAACTTTCTCGACGTGGTCGGCACCGGCGGCGACGGTGCCCACACCTTCAACATCTCGACCGCGACGATCTTCGTCGCCGCCGCGGCCGGTGCGAAGGTGGCCAAGCACGGCGGCCGCAGCGTCTCGTCCAAGTCCGGCGCCGCTGACGTGCTCGAGGCGCTCGGCGTCAATCTGGCGCTGTCGGCCGAGCAGGTCGCCGAGTGCATCCAGGAGACGGGCATCGGCTTCATGTTCGCCCCCAACCACCACAGCGCGATGAAGAACGTGGCGCCGGTGAGGAAGGAAATGGGCGTGCGCACGATCTTCAATATCCTCGGCCCGCTGACCAATCCGGCCAGCGCACCGAACACGCTGATGGGGGTCTTCCATCCAGACCTGGTCGGCATCCAGGTGCGCGTCATGCAGCGTCTCGGCGCCGAGCACGTGCTGGTGGTGCATGGCCGCGACGGCATGGACGAGGTCACGCTGGGCGGTTCGACCATGGTCGGTGAACTCAAGGGCGGCCAGATCGTCGAATACGACATCCACCCGGAAGACTATGGCCTGACCATGCGGTCGAGCCGAAATGTCCAGGTGGGCGATGCCGACGAGTCCCGCGCGATGCTGCTCGGGGCGCTCGAGAACAAGGAGGGGCCGGCGCGGGAGATCGTGGTCTTCAACGCCGGTGTGGCCCTCTACACGGCCAACCTGGCCGATACCATCGGCGACGGCATCGCGAGGGCCCGCGAGGCCATCGCATCGGGTGCCGCGCGCGCTAAGGTCGATGCCTTCGCGAGCTACACGCGACGATTCCAGTGAGAGGCGAATGAGCGACATTCTGAAGCGCATCCTGGCCGTCAAGGCCGACGAGGTCGCTGCCGCCAGGGCGGCGCTGCCGGAGGCCGAGTTGCGCGCGCAGGCGGCGGACCAGGCGCCCCCGCGCGACTTCGTCGGTGCGATGCGGGCGCGGATCGCGGCCGGCGAGTCGGCGGTGATCGCCGAGATCAAGAAGGCCAGCCCGTCCAAGGGCGTGCTGCGCGAACACTTCGTGCCCGCCGATATCGCAGCCGCCTACGAGGCCGGCGGCGCGGCCTGCCTGTCGGTGCTGACCGACCGGGAGTTCTTCCAGGGTTCGCCGGACTACCTGCGCCAGGCGCGGGCCGCCTGCGGCCTGCCGGCGCTGCGCAAGGATTTTCTCGTCGACCCCTACCAGGTGCTCGAGGCGCGGGCGATGGGCGCGGACGCCATCCTGCTGATCGTCGCGGCCCTGTCCCTGGGCGAGATGCGCGAGATGGAGGCGCTGGCCACCGAGCTGGGCATGGCGGTGCTGGTCGAGAGCCACGATGCCGGGGAGCTCGACATCGCGCTGCAGCTCGAGACCCCGCTGATCGGCATCAACAATCGCAATCTGCGCACCTTCGAGGTCAGCCTCGACACGACGCTTGACCAGCTCGAACGCATTCCTCCCTCTCGCATCGTCGTGACCGAGTCCGGCATCCTCGCGCCTGCGGACGTGGCGCGGATGCGCGAACGTGCCGTCAATGCCTTTCTGGTCGGCGAAGCCTTCATGCGGGCCGATGACCCCGGCGCTGCGCTGAGGGCCCTGTTCGGCTGAGGACGCCCATGCCGGAAGCCCAGGACACCCGGCAAGCCGAGGCCCCCCGCAAGCGCCGCCACATCGCCCGAAGGGCGCTGGGCTGGAGCATCGGCCTCATCGTCTTCCTGATCCTCTCCGTAACCCTGCTGGCGGCATGGGTGTCGGGCACCGAGCCGGGCCTGCGCACCGTGGCGCGTCTGGTCGAATCGTCGACCAACGGCGCCGTCCGGCTCGAGGGCGTCACCGGCCGCATCTTCGATCGCCTGGCCATCGACACGGTCCGCGTGAATCTGCCGGACCTGCACGTCGAGGTCGAGGGCCTGCGCTTCGACTGGTCACCCCTGCGCCTGACCGACGAGCGACTCCAGCTGAACGAACTGGCTGCGCAGCGCATCCGGCTTGCAACCCGTCCGTCCGAGGGCGGCGGGGGCGGGCTACCAGAACAGATCCCCTTGCCCCTGACCGTGCAGGTAGGCCGCCTCGAGGTGGGCCGGTTCGTCCAGCATGGCTGGGCCGAGGCCGGTTTCGGCGAGCCCCAGCTCGAGATCACCGACGCACACCTGGTCGCATCGGCCGGACCCCGGCGCATCGAGATCGGCCAGTTGGGCGCCACGCTGCCCTGGGGGCGCGCCACGGCGAACGGCGAGATCGGCACGGCGATGCCCTATCCGCTGACCCTGACGGCAAACCTCGAGGGGGCTTTCGAGGACACGGCCTACGATGTCGCCGCCCGGGCCGAGGGCGACCTGACCGAGCCGCGGGTTCACCTCTCCGGGCATGGGCGGGGCGTTCCCTTCGATCTCGACACGGTGGCATCGCCCTTCGCGCCGGTGCCCCTGCGCTCGGCGCGCCTGTCGGCCGGTCCGATCGACCCGTCGGCGCTCGCCGAGGGCGCGCCAAAGGCCGCCCTGTCGCTCGAGGCCGACCTGCGTGTCGCTGCGGCGGAGGCGGGCAGCACACCGGAGCCGCTGGACTGGCGCCTCGAGGGGCCCCTGAGCGTGACCAACGCCGAGCCGGGGTCGTGGGACGCGGGGCGGCTGCCCCTCGAGGCCCTCGCAGGGCGCTTCCGCTGGGCTCAGCGCCAGCTCGAGGCCGAGGAACTGGCCCTGTCACTGCCGGCCGGCGGGAAGGTGAACGGCCGCGCGACATGGCAGCCGGTGGCGGACGATCCCGTCGGGCTGTTCGAGCTGGCGCTCGATCTCGCCGGCGTGCGCCTGCAGGCGCTCGATGCGCGCCTGCCCGAGGCTGCGCTGGCGGGACGCGTGGCGGGCAAGGGCGATGGCGTGCGGCAGACCCTCGATGCCCGCATCGCGGGCGAGGGGCTGTCGCTGGACGCCCGCGCCCGCCACGAGAACCAGGTGATCGATGTCGCCGAACTGCGCCTGCGCCAGGGCGAGGCAACGGTGTCCGGCAAGGCGCGGGTGGATCTCAAGGGCGATCAGGCGTTCTCGGCTGATCTGGTCCTGGCGGCCCTGGACCCGGCCCGCCTGTATGCCGACGCGCCCCAGGGTTACCTCAACGCGACGCTGCAGGCCAGCGGCAACCTGGCGCCGGCGCCGCAGGCCGCAGTGCGCTACCGGCTGGCGCCCGACAGCACCCTGATGGGGCATGCCCTGGGGGGTGAAGGCGAGCTGGTGGCCGGTCAGACCTACGTCGCCGATGCCCACCTGTGGCTCTCCCTGGCCGACAACCGCCTGCAGGCGGACGGTAGCTGGGGGCGGGAGGGCGATCGGCTCGCCCTGTCCCTCGAGGCCGATCAGCTCGATATCGTCCAGCCGGAGCTCAGTGGTCGGGCCGAGGTCCAGGCGACCCTGAGCGGCACCCCCGACGTGCCGGCCGGAGAGGTCCTGGCCACCGGGACGGACTTGCGCCTGCCTGGCGGCATCCGCGTCGCCGGCGTCAATCTCCAGGGTCGGCTCGAGGGCGGGCTCGACGGGCGCGTGGTGCTGGTGGCCGGCGTCGGTGAGGTCTTCGGCGCTGACCGGGCGATCCTGCTCAAGCGCGCGGCCGTTTCGGTGGACGGGACCCGGGGCAGCCATCAGGCGACGGTGTCGCTGGTGGCCGGCGAGGGGGATTCGCTTGACGCCGAACTCGCCGGTGCCCTCGGCGAGGACCAGGTCTGGACCGGCAGCCTGCAGGCGCTCGAAACCGACGGGCGCGTCGCGCTCAAGCTGGAATCGCCGGCCTCGCTGGCGCTTGGCGCGACACAGGCGCGCCTCGGTGAAGCCCGGCTCAGCAGCGGGGGGGGCGGTAGCATCCGCTTGCAGCGCACCGAGTGGGCGCCGGAGGGGCTCCAGCTCGAGGGCAGCATGAGCGGCCTGAAGGTGGCCCTGGCGCCCCCGCCGGAAGGGGGCGTGCAGCCGATCGAGGGGCAGCTGCGCCTCGGCGGCGAATGGGATGTCAGTGTCGCCGACGAGATCAGCGGGACAGCCCGGATCCGCCGCGAAAGCGGCGACCTGGTCCTGCTCGGCGATGCCACGGCCCGACTCGGCCTGACCGAACTGGAGGCGATCTTCAACGCTGACGCGGGCGAGGTGGCCGTGTCGTTCAGCGGTGCGGGCAGCCAGCTCGGCACGGTCGCCGGCACGCTCACGACCTCGGTCGAGCGCACCGACAGCGGCGTGCGCCTGGTGCCCGGCGCACCCCTGCTGGGCTCCGCCCATCTGGACATGCCCACCATCAAATGGCTGGGCCCGCTGGTGGACGCCAACATGCTGACGGGAGGGCGTCTCGAGGCGGATTTCTCCCTCTCCGGTTCGCCGGAAACGCCGCTCGCCCTCGGGCAGTTGAAGGGGCACGACCTGTCCCTGGCGCTCACCGACGTGGGACTGCGGCTGTCGGGCGGAACCCTCGAGGCCAGCTTCGACCACGACTACCTGCGCGTTGTCCGCCTCGAATTCGTGTCGCCCAACCGGGTCCGGCCGACCGAGTCGCGCATCGATGTGAGCAAGCTGATGGCCGAGCCCGGCCGACTGCACGCTTCGGGCAGCATTGACCTCGCGACCGGCGCCGGTGTCTTCGGTTACTTCGCCGACCGCCTGCCGCTCCTGCAGCGGGAAGATCGCTGGCTGGCGGTGAGCGGGGAAGGGCACGGCGTGAGTGGCTGGGACTTTGTGGACGTCAAGGCGCGGCTCGAGGCCGATGCGGGCGCGATCACGATCAGCGAGGCCCTCCCGCCCAGCCTGTCGGACGACGTGGTGATCCTCGGCGAGGAGAGAGAGGAAGGCACCTTCAAGGTCAATGCCGACATCGCGATCCGCCTCGGCAAGGCGTTCTACCTGACCGCGATGGGCCTCGATACGCGCCTCACCGGCGGCATCGACGTCTATGTGCGACCCGGCATCGACCCGGCGGCGAGCGGCGTGATCCGTCTCGAGGACGGGCTCTTCGAGGGCTATGGCCAGAAGCTGGCGGTGGAGAACAGCACCGTCAACTTTGCCGGTCCGCCGGGCAACCCGTCGCTCAACATCACGGCCCTGCGCAAGGGCCTCGAGGTCGAAGCCGGGGTTTCGATTACCGGCACGGCGCGCCGGCCGCGGGTGCAGCTGGTGTCCTCGCCCAGCGTGCCGGATTCGGAGAAGCTCGCCTGGATCATCCTCGGGCGGCCGCCCGACACCAGCAGCAGCGCGGACCTCGGCCTGCTGATTCCGGCCGCCCAGGCGCTGCTCGGCGGGCCGGGTGGGGGCATCACCGGCCAGCTCTCCAACTCCCTCGGCCTCGACCAGCTCAGCATCGGTCAGGGCGACCTCAACGGGGCCAGCCGTGGGGCGACCAGCTCGGTGGTGGACACCGGCGTGCGCAGCAACGCGGGCAGCGTCTCCGGTCAGGTCGTGACGCTCGGCAAGCGGCTGTCAACCGACACCTTCCTCGCCTTCGAGCAGAGCCTCGCCGGGGCGGAGAGCATCGTCAAGCTGACCCACCAGCTCGGCAAGCGGTTGTCGGTGGTGGCCCGCGGCGGGACCGACAACGCCATCGACATGTTCTACACCTTCACGTTCCGCTGAATCTTGCCTATGACATGCCGTTAAGGTGAAAAGGGCAAGGCAGTTCACGCGGCGGCGGAGGGTGTGACTGCGACGCGGGGCAGGAGAGCGGCATGGCGGACCAGACCATACAGATTGATACGGCGATTTTCGGGGGCGGCTGCTTCTGGGGCCTCGAGGCCGTTTTCCAGCGGGTCCGCGGCGTGCGGGCCGTGACCTGCGGCTATGCGGGCGGCCACCTGTCGGCGCCCGATCATGCGATGGTGTGCGGCGGCAACAGCGGGCACGCCGAGGTGGTCCGCATCGACTACGACCCGGGCGAGGTCGCCTACGCGGACCTGCTGGCGGTCTTCTTCGCCATCCACGACCCGACCACCCGCGACCGGCAGGGGCAGGATGTGGGGTGCCAGTACCGCTCGGTCGTCTTCGCCGTCTCCGACGATCAGGAGCTGTGGGTCCGCGAGGCCATCGAGGCCATCGACGCCAGCGGCCAACACGCCGACCCGGTGGTGACCGAGGTCGAGCCGGCGAGCCGCTTCTGGCCGGCGGATGACGCCGATCGCGACTACTACCTGAATCACGCTTCCGAACCGTACTGCCAGCTTGTCGTGGCGCCGAAGCTGACCCTGCTGCAGACCCGATTCACCCATCTCGTCGCCGGCTGAAGTGCCGCCGTCGCCCACCCTGGGTGCGGGGTGGCAGTCCACGCGGCCGCGACGGCCCGGTGGCCTACAATGGGGCTCCGGGCGCATCCGAGCCCGGGGCGTGCGGCGCCCGTCGCGCGGACAACCCCAACAGGAGATTCGATCCGTGAGTGATTCCAACGGCCTGATCATCGAAGACGTCGTGGCAGGCAGTGGCGACACCGCCGAGAGCGGCAAGAGCGTCTCGGTCCATTACACCGGCTGGCTGACAGACGGTACCAAGTTCGACTCGAGCAAGGACCGCAACCAGCCGTTCTCGTTTCCCCTCGGCGCGGGCCACGTGATCAAGGGCTGGGACCAGGGCGTGCAGGGCATGAAGGTCGGCGGTACCCGCAAGATCACGATCCCGCCCGAGCTGGGCTACGGCGCGCGCGGCGCCGGTGGCGTGATCCCGCCCAACGCGACGCTGGTCTTCGAGGTCGAGCTGCTCGGCGTGAGCTGAACGCGGTCGATCGCGGAAAATTGACTTCGGTCGTGGTCGCGGGGTGTCCCGCGGCCTAGAGTCGCCCCGTGGCCATCTGCGGAGCGATCGTGTCGAAGTCTCTTCTGCGCCGGTCGGGGTGCTGTGTCGCCCTGGCCGGCTGCCTGCTGCCCTGGCTCGCCCTGGCTGCCGCGCCGGTGCCGCTGCAGCCGTTGCTGGACGATCCACCGCCGAGCGGCGTGGTGCGTCTCGCCCCCGGGCAGTACGCCGGGCCGGCCACGCTGCGCATGCCGCTGGTGGTCGATGGGGGCGGGGCGGCCGAACTGGTGGGTGATCGCAACGGCAGTGTCCTGCGGGTCGAGGCCAACGGCGCCACGGTGCGGGGCCTGCGCATCCGCGCCAGCGGCGACTCCCACGACCGGATCGACGCCGGCATCGTCGTCGAGGGCAGCGGTAACGTGATCGAGGGCAACGACCTTGACGACGTGCTGTTCGGCATCGTGGTGCATAACGGCGAGCGCAACCTGCTGCGTGACAACCGGATCCGCTCCCGCGGTGCGGACACGGCAGACCGGGGCGACGGCATCCGCCTGTGGAACGCCGCCCACAACCGCATCGAGGGCAACGACATCGCCCACGTGCGGGACCTGACGATCAGCAATTCGCCGTACAACCTGTTCACCGGCAACCAGATCCGCGACAGCCGCCGGGCGATGAACTTTCTCTTCTCGCATCGCAGCCGGGTCGAGGGAAACCATTTCGAGGGCAACGACGCCGGCATCGTCGTTATCAACTCCAGCGGCTTCCTGATCCGCCGCAACCGGGTGCTCCACACGATGAGCGCGGCCGGGGCCTGCATCGCCCTGAAGGAGACCACCGCGGCGCTGGTCGAGGACAACGAGATCGTCCATTGTGCCACCGGCATCATGGCCGACTCGCCGTCGAACCCGATCAGCCAGATCTTCATCCACCGCAACCGGGTGGCCCACAACATCGTCGGACTGAACCTGTATGGCGAGCGGGGCGGGCGGATCGTGATGAACAACCGCTTCGAGCACAACATCTGGCAGGTGACGGCAACCGCCGGCGGCAATCCGGATCTGGAGAGCTGGCACGGCAACCTGTGGGATGACTACCAGGGCTTCGACCTGGACCAGGACGGCACCGGCGACCGTCCCTACGAGCTGCTCGCCTACGCCGACCGGATCTGGATGCAGGCACCGGAGACACGCTTCTTCCGCAATTCCCCGTTCATGGAACTGGTCGATTTCCTGGAACGGCTTGCTCCCTTCGCGTACCCGTCGCGGGTCCTGCGCGACGACGCACCGCGGATGTTCGAGGTCGAGCGCCGTCCCTGATTCGCGGCCCTTGTCCTGCGTCAAGTTCAGGGCCGCGGTCGATCCGGATAATCGGCCGCAATTTGATCGGGGGTCTCATGCGTCGTTTGCTGCTGTCATTCCTGTTGTCGTGCTCGATGTCCTCCCTTGCCGTCGCTGCCCAGCCGGACCTGGACAACGGCGAGGAGATCAACGGCACCTGCGCCGGCTGCCACGGCCAGTTCGGGCAGGGCGGCAAGCAGGGCGAGTACCCGCGACTGGCCGGCCTCTCGGCTCGCTATATCGCCGCCACCCTGAAGGCCTTCCGGGCCCGCGAGCGGATCAACATTCCGATGTACCCCTACACCCAGGCGCGGGAGCTGCCGGACGAGGACATCCGCGACATTGCCGCCTACCTGGCGGCGATCGAGCTGCCCACCCGGCCACCCGAGTTCACCGAGGCGGATGATGCGCTGGCCCGCCTGCAGGCGATGGAGAAGGTCATGATCATCCCGCGGGTCGAGGGCGACCGCGCTGCCGGCAAGGCCACCTATGACGCCCTCTGCGCCAGCTGCCACGGCGACACCGGCCGCGGTCGCGGCTCGATCCCGATGCTGGTGGGGCAATACACCGCCTACCTCGAGCGCCAGATGGCCCACTTCCGGGCCGGCGACCGCCTTCACGACGTGGAGATCCTCGGCCAGGGTGCACTCGACGGGCTCGCCGAGGCCGATCTGCAGAACCTCCTCGCCCACCTGACCGAACTGCAGTACCTGGAGGAATCCCGATGAGAGCCATCCTGTGCATCATCCTGGCGCTGGCCTGGCTGCCGGCCCAGGCCCAGAGCGACCCGCGCGAGGCCGGTCTCGCCGCCCTCGGCGAACTGGGCGTCGCCAACGGGACCGCGCTGGCGTGTCGTCAGAGCGACAACGCCGGACGCATCAAGCGCCTGGTGATCGCGCTGGCGCCCAGGACCCGGGCCTGGGGCGAGCGCTTCGAACAGGCCACCAACGACGGCTTCCTGGCCCAGCACCAGGGCGGTGCCACCTGCCCCGACGCGGCCACCGTCGCCGCAGACGTGGATCGCCTCGAGGCGCGCCTGCGCGCCCTGCTGGGGGCCTCGTGAGCGCCCGCTGGCTGGCCTGCCTGATGGTCATCGCGGTGGCTCTGGTGGGGCTCTCGACGGCCCATGCCGAGTATGACGACGGCCGCCCGCGCAACCCCCGCTTCCTGCTCATGGACAGCCAGGGCCACAGCATCGACGAGACCACCTTTGCCGGCCGCTTCCAGCTGATCACCTTCGGCTACACCTTCTGCCCGGACGTGTGCCCGACCACGCTCGCCGAGATGGCCCAGGTGCTCGAGGCCCTCGGAGACGGCGCCGCCGGGCTCCAGCCGATCTTCATCACCGTGGATCCGGCCCGCGACACGCCGGAAGTGGTCGGTCGCTACACCGCCTTCTTCGATGCCCGCATCGTTGGCCTGACCGGTGCGCCGGCGCTGGTGGCGCGGGTGGCCGAGAACTACCGGGTGCGCTTCGAGGTGGTCCGGGAGCCGGGTGCCGCCGAGGCGGAGTACTCGGTGGACCATAGCGCCGGGATGTTCCTGCTGGGCCCGGCCGGCGAGTACCTGACGAAGTTCGCCTACGGCACGCCGGTGCCGGTGATCGTGCGTCGCCTCAAGGCCTACTTCGACGCTGCGCGCTATCGCTGATGCGGGACGATCGGCATGGTCTCGACCGCTCCTTCGGCTTCGACCGGGTCGAGCCGCGTGAGCGACAGCGCCGCATCCGGGACGTCTTCCGCGCCGTCGCACCCCGCTACGACCTGATGAACGACCTGATGAGCTTCGGCATCCATCGGCTCTGGAAGCGGCGGCTCGTGCGCAACCTGCCTCTCGCCGATCCGGTCGTGGACCTGGCCGGCGGCACCGGTGACGTGGCAAGGCTGCTGGCCGCCGCGGGCGCAGGCGCGGTCCTCGTCATCGACCCGTCCGAGCCGATGATGCGCGCCGGCCGGCCGGCCTCGGATCGGTGCATTCGCTGGCTGGCCGCCGAGGGGGAGCGGCTGCCCTTGCGAGATCGCTCGGTCGGCACCCTGACGGTCTCCTTCGGCCTGCGCAACGTCACCCGGCTGGCCGATGCGCTGACCGAGATCCGGCGGGTGCTCAAGCCTGGCGGCTGCTTCGCCTGCCTCGAGTTCTCGCGCCCGGCTGCCTGGCTGCGGCCGTTCTACGACCCGTACTCCTTCCACGTGATCCCGCGCCTCGGCCGCTGGGTGGCGCGCGAGCCGGCCGCCTACCAGTACCTGGTCGAGTCGATCCGCCGTTTCCCGGACCAGGCGGAGTTCGCCGCGATGCTCACGGCCGCCGGCTTCGACGAGGTCGGCTGGTGCGACCTCTCCTTCGGCATCGCCTGCATTCACCGCGCACGGCGTCCCGGAGCGCCGGCGTGAGCGGCCGCAGCGGCAGCCGCCTCGCCGACGCGTCCCACCGCCCGCCGGGCGGGCTGGCCCTGTGGTGGCTGGCGATCCGTCCGCGCACCCTGAGCCTGGCCGCCGTGCCGGTGGGGGTGGGCAGCGCGCTGGCGGTGCACCAGGGTGCGGCCTTCGACGGGCTCGCCTTCCTCGTCGCGCTGGCCTGCGCACTGGCCATCCAGGCCGGCACCAACCTGTTCAATGACGCCGGCGACTTCCTGCGCGGCAACGACGGCCCGACCCGCCTCGGCCCGTTGCGGGTCACCGCCGCCGGGCTCGCCACGGCGGGACAGGTGCGCCGCGCCGCCGCCCTGTGCTTCGGCCTCGCGCTGGTGGGCGGCGTCTTCCTCGTCATCCATGCCGGCTGGCCCATCCTCGCCATCGGGTTGGCGTCGCTGGCAGCCGGATGGGCCTATTCGGGCGGTCCGCGGCCCCTGTCCCACAGTGCTTGGGGCGAGGTGTTCGTGATGCTCTTCTTCGGCCTCGTCGCGGTGGCGGGCAGCCACTTCCTGCACAGCGGCGCCTGGCTGGTGGCCGCACCCCTGCTCGGGTTGTTGCTGGGTACGCCGGCGGCGGCCGTGCTGCTGGTGAACAACGTGCGCGACCTCGAAGCGGACCGGCTCGCCGGGCGCCGCACCCTGGCGGCCGTGCTCGGGCTGGCGCGGTCGCGGCGCGCCTACGCGCTCCTGATGCTGGCGCCCTTCGTGCTGCTGGCCATCGTGCCCACGGCCGGTGTTCACTGGCCGGCGCTGCTCCCCTCGCTGCTCGTCGCGCCGCAGTGCGTGGCCCTCGCGCGGGACTTCCAGCGCATGCCGCCCGGCACTGCGATGAACGGGCAGCTGGCCCGCACGGCGCGGGCGCAACTGCTGCTTGGAGCGGCGCTGGGCCTCGGGCTGGTGCTGGCGTGACGCTGCTGCTGCCGGTCGGCCTGGCCTTCATCATGTTCTCGCTCGGGCTCGGCCTTCGGCTCGACGATTTTCGCCGGGTGCTGGTCCGGCCGCGGGCGCTGGCCGCGGGCCTGGTCGCGCAACTGATCCTGCTGCCGGCCATCGCCTGGGCGCTGGCCGTGGCCCTCGGCCTGCCCCCACTGGCCGCAGCCGGCCTGATGATCCTCGCCGCCTGCCCGGGCGGCGTGACGGCCGGCATGGTGACCCATCTGGCACGGGGCGAGACGGCACTGTCGATCAGCCTGACGGCGCTCACCAGCCTGGTGGCCTTCGTCTCGGTGCCGCTGGTCGTGGGCGCTGGCCTGTCCTTTTTCGCCTCGACCGGGGCGAGCATCCGCCTGCCCCTTGGGCCAACCGCCGGTGCGCTGCTGCTGGTCACGCTGTTGCCGGTCGCCGCCGGCCTGGCCGTGGCCGCGAGCGGGCGGCTCGGACCGGCCGGCGTGCGGCGTGTCCAGCGAGCCGCCGCGGTCGTCTTTGCGCTGATCGTGGTGGCGACCTTCGCCCGCCACTGGGACGCCATGCTGGCGCACCTGCCGGCGGTGGGGCCGGCTGCGCTGCTCCTCAATGCCCTGACCATGGCGGTCGGTGCGGGCCTCGGCGCGCTGGTGCGGCTGGAGGGCGCCGGCCGGGTGGCGCTGGCGATGGAGTGCGGCATGCAGAACGGCGCCCTCGGGATCACGCTGGCGATCAGCGTGCTCGGGCGGCCCGAATTGGCGGTGCCGAGCGTGATCTACGCGCTGCTGATGAACCTCTCTGCGTTCGCCGTCATCGCTGCCCGCCGCGCCGGTCCGCTACGCGCGGCCTGATCGAGGTCACCGAGCGTCACGGCATTTGGCGGCGCAGGGCACTATCATGGCCGCCTCCGTGTCCATGCTGCGACACCTCGACCCGATGAGAGCCCCCATGTCCCGACTCAAGGTCCTGCACCGGACCCTCTACCACTATGCGGAGCCGGTCCGCTTCAGCGAGCACCGCTTCATGTGCCGTCCCCGCGACAGCCACGACCTGCGCCTGTTCGAGACCGGCATCCGGATCGACCCGCCTGCCGACGTGCGCTGGGTGCACGACGTGTTCGGCAACTCGGTCCTTGTCGCCAGCTTCCAGAACGACGCCCAGGAACTGCTGTTCGAATCCACCTTCGTCGCGGAGCACTTCCCGGGCGAGCCCGACATGAGCCTGATCGAACCCTACGCGTTGCGCCTGCCCTTCAGCTACGACGCCAGCGAGATGCCCGACCTGGCCCGCAGCGTGGAGCGGGCCTACGCGGACCCGGAACACCGGGTCGACGCCTGGGTGCGCGAGGTGTGCGCCGAGGCCGGCAGCGACGAGACGCTGGTCGTGATCGAGGCCATCACGCGGGCCATCAAGGCGCAGTTCGCGTACCAGGCACGGGACGAGGAGGGCACCCAGCCGCCGGTCCAGACCCTCGAGTTGGGCAGCGGAAGCTGCCGCGACTTCGCGCTGCTGATGATGGAGGCGGTGCGCAGCCTCGGCCTGGCGGCCCGCTTCGTCTCCGGCTATCTGTACGACGAGTCGCTGCTCGACGCGCAGGACGCGATGGTGGGCGGCGGCGCGACCCACGCCTGGGTCCAGGTCTACCTGCCGGGCGCCGGCTGGCTCGCCTTCGACCCCACCAACGCGATCGTGGGCGGTCGCAACCTGATCCGCGTCGCCGTCGCGCGCGACCCCTCCCAGGCGGCGCCGCTGACCGGCAGCTTCATCGGGCCGGCGGATGCCTATCTTGGCATGGAGGTGGTGGTCGAGGTCAGCGTCGAGGAGCCGCTGCCGCCGCCCGCGCCGGTCGCGCCAGCGGCTCAGTGACACGTCCGTCCTTCGCCGGGCCGGTGGCGGCGCTGCTGCTGCTGTGGCTGATCTGGGGCTACAACTGGGTGGTCATGAAGCGGGTCGTTGATTTCGCCGACCCCCTCGATTTCTCGGCCCTGAGGGCGCTGTTCGGCGCCCTGACGCTGTTCGCGACCCTGCTCGTGCTACGCCGGCCGTTGCGGCCCGTGCGGGTGCCCGGTCTGCTCCTGATGGGCCTGCTGCAGAACACCGCCTTCCTGGCACTGATCCAGATGGCGCTGGTCTCCGGTGCGGCCGGCCGCACGGCGGTGCTGGTCTACACCATGCCGTTCTGGCTGCTGCCGCTGGCGTGGCTGACGCTCGGTGAACGCATCCGCGGCCTGCAGTGGCTCGCCATCGCGATGGCGGCGGTCGGGCTGGCCCTGGTGGTGGGCCCGGCCGGGTTCGGCGGGAGCCTGCAGGGCAGCGGGCTGGCTCTGGCGGCCGGGCTGTGCTGGGCCGTCGCCACCATCGTCGCGCGTCGCCTCGGCATCCAGCAGGGGGCCGACCTGCTGCTGCTGACGGCCTGGCAGATGCTGTTCGGCGCCATCGCCCTGTGCGTCATCGCTTGGCTGGTGCCGAGCCGGCCCATCGAGTGGTCGGACTATCTCGTCGGCGCGCTCGTGTACAACGCGGTGCCGGCCACCGCCCTGGCGTGGATCCTGTGGCTGTTCGTGGTCAGGTCGCTGCCAGCCGGCGCGGCCGGGCTCAGCTCGCTCGGGATTCCCCTCGTCGGCGTACTGGCCGGGGCGATCGAGCTGGGCGAGCGGCCACCCCTGTCCGAACTGCTGGGCATGGGGCTGATCCTCGCCGCACTGGCCGTGATCGGCCTGCGGGCCCTCTTCAGCCGCCCGCCAGCATCCGGCTGAAGAGGGCCAGGCTGAAGCCGAGCACCGCGCCCAGCGGTGGCCCCCAGTGGCGGGCGAGGCGGGACTGGGGCGCGATGTCCTGGAAGATCAGGTACAGGATGCCCCCCGACGCAAACAGCATGATGCCGCCGAGCGCGGCCGGGTGATCGCTGAGGAACAGGTAACCGGCGAGGCCCGCTGCCGGGCCGATCATGACCAGCGCCGACATCGTCGTCAGGGTCGCGTGACGAGTCCGACCCTGGTCGCGCAACTCCCGATAGGCGTTGAAGCCCTCGGGCAGGTTCTGCAGCCCGATCAGCAGGGCCAGCAGTGGCGCGATGGGTGATTCGGAGGCCATCATGCCACCGAGGGCGATCGCCTCGGGCACGAAGTCGAGGATCATGCCCATCAGCTGGGGCGCCTCGCGGCGGCGCAGGCCGAGCATCCGCTCGATGGCGAAGAAGGCCAGCCCACCGGCCAGGAACAGGGGGATCGCCCACAGCGAGCCGCCCAGCAGGGCCTTGCCCTCGGGCACCAGCACCACCGCCACGGCGCCCAGCAGGATGCCGCCGCCGAGGGCGATCAGGAAATGGCGGAACTCCCGCTCGAGCCAGTGCGGGCGGAAGCGCTCGACGCTGGCCAGCAGGCCGCCGAGGGGGATGCAGGCGCCCGCCAGGGCGGTGAGGACGATGATGGTGAGGATCTCGTTCATGGTGCTTCCGGTGTCCGCGCGCCGTTGCGGCGGCTGGCGTCACCATTGTGCGGGATCGGCGCGTCGCGGGGGGGCGCCCCCGTGTATCGTGACGGCATGCCACCGCGAGCGGGCAGTGGCGCAACGAACGGGAGGGCGGGGAACATGACGCAGATCCGCGAGGCAACGGCGACCGACGGCCCCGCCATCGTCGGCCTGCTCGACGAGCTCGGCTACCCGGGCGGCGGCGCCTTCGTCGCGCGGCGGGTGACCCAGCTGCTGGCGCACCCTGACGCGGTGCTGCTGGTCGCCTGTGACGGCGCCCGGGTCGAGGGCCTGATCTCGCTCCACTTCATCCCCCAGCTGGCGCTCGACGGAGACTTCTGCCGCATCAGCTACCTGTGCGTCACCGAAGGCGCCCGGGGCAGGGGTATTGGCCAGGCGCTCGAAGCACGGGCGACGGCGCTGGCGCGGGAACGTGGCTGCGATCGGATCGAGCTTCATTGTGCCGAGCTGCGCACGGCCGCCCACGCCTTCTACGAGGCGCAGGGCTATCGCCACGCGCCCCGTTACTTTGTGAAGTCCGTGCGCTGAGCGGTCGCCGCGCGCGTGGCGTCAGCGACGCACGAAAAGAAAGTCGCCGCCATCGTGCCCGGCGCGGCGGATGTCCGCGTACTCCGGGGTCTGGTCGGCATTGACCATCACCGGGTGGCGCAGCTGGCTGAACAGCTCGGTGCCGTCGATCACGCTGTCATTGGTGCGCAGGGCCTCGATGAAGCTGCGTGCGAAGGGCGAGTGGCGCCCCTCGTCGGTGGCGTCGGCGACCGGCTCGAGGCCCCCTGACGAGAGCGCCAGGCGGGCCCGCTTGCTGGCCATGCGGCGCAGGTAGTCGGCGGTCCGGTTGGGGATGCGCACACTGCGCGTCAGGGTGCCGGAGAAGCACGAGTCGGCGACCACCAGCACGTGCTTGGCCTTCATCGCCCGGGCCGCGTCGCGGATGCTGTCGTTCGAGATCCAGTTCACCCGCGAGTCGCGCTTGGCATCGACCGGCAGCCAGAAGCCCTGCTGGGCGTCCTCGTCGAGCCAGCCGTGGCCGGCGTAGTAGATCAGCAGGTTGTCCCCTTCGCCGAGGGTCGCCCGGTAGGTGTCGAGCGCCTCGATGATGTCGCCCCGCGAGGCGTTGGTGAGGAGCTTGACCTCGAAACCGTACTGGCCGCGCAGCACGTCGGCGACGGCGCGGGCGTCGTTGACCGCGGTCTCCAGCGCCGGCAGGTGGCGGTAGCCATCCATGCCGATCACCAGGGCGTGGTAGCGGCCGAACTCGATGCCGGCGTAGCGGGACTTGACCGCTGGCGCCGGGGTGGGCACCGGCGCGGCGCGCTCGGTTAGTGCGACCGGCGGCAGGCCGGTGATGGCGTTGAGCACCTGGGTCCGCCGGCTGGCGTATTCCTCGGCGGTGATCACGTCGGCGTCGCGCAGGCGCTTGAGGGCCGACAGGCGCTCGGCGAGCGCGTCCGGCGCGGGTGTCGTCGCGCTGCCCGATGCCTCCTTGTTGCGCAACGAAGCGACCTGAGTGACACCCGCCAGGCGCGCCCGCGCTGCGAGCAGCTCGCTGTCGCCAGGGGCGGCGCGTAGCGCCCGCTCACAGGCGGCCAGCGCCGCGTCGCCGCTCATGCGGGTGCAGCGGATGCGGTCGAGCGCGCTCGCGTGGCCTGCCTCGGCGGCGGCCGGCGCGGACTTCTGCTGGCGCAGGAAATCTGCCTCCTTCAGGTTGGAGCGGGCCAGGCGCAGCTTCTGGGCGGCGCGCTCGTTGCCGGGCTCGAGGGACACGGCCTGGTGGTAGGCCTCGCTCGCCTCGGCAAGGCGCTCGAGGCGGACCAGCGCGTCGCCGAGCGCCATGAAGGCCGAGAAGTCGGACGGGTCGGCGCGCACCACCCGCTGGCAGGCAGGCACGGCGACGGCATCGTCCCCGTCGATGCAGGTGGCCCGGTCGTCGGCCCATGCGGCGCCCACGGGCGCCAGCAGCAGGAGGGCCGTGAGGGCGAGGGCGGGGAGGCTAGAGATAGCCGCCACTGTTGCGCGAAGTCGATGAATCATTGCGGTCTCGGAAGATCCAGTCGCCCGAGGGCAGGCGAATCAGGTTGAACAGGTACCAGCGCTCGACCGGCTGGTAGGAAGGGTCCTCGCGGTCGGTGGTGTCCTCGATCTGGCGGCGAAGGCCGGCCAGGCCGTCGCGGATGTGGCGACTGCGGGTCAGCACCTCGTCGGCGAACACCAGGGTCTCGGCCGGGTCGGAGGTGGCGCGTGCGGTGTCGGCGAGGGTGGCCGTCAGGCGGGCCTCGTCGAGGACCGGCGCCGCCAGGCGCGCGAAGACGAGCGCGCCGGCGCGCAGATTGCCACTGGCGTCGGTGGATTCGCCGGCGAACTGCACGTGCTTGCTGGCCCCTTCGAGGGCCCGGATCAGGCCATAGCCCTGGCCGGGGCCTTCCGGCTCGCGGGCCGGGTCGAGGGTGTTGAGGACGTGGCCCAGGTGAAGCCGGACCTCGGCCACGTCGCGCCCGCCGGCGACGGCGAACTCGGCGTGCTGGACGGCGATCCTCGCCTCGCTCTCGGCCACCGCGAGCAGGCCGCGCTCGCCGGGCGTGTCCACCCAGCCGCTCAGGGCGTGGCCGACATGGGTGTGGGCAACGGTGGGGACACGGCTGGCGCAGGCGCCGAGCAGGGTGCTCGAGAGCAGGATCAGGGCGAGGCGGGCGAGGGGTGTCATGGGGGTCTCGGCGACGGGGAGCTTCCCCGAAGTGTATGAAAGCCCCCGCCGGGCCTCAACCGTGCGTCGCCCGTGGGGGCGGCACCCGGTGATCGATCCCTGCCAGCGTGAGGCGTGCACCATGGCTTCCTGTTCTCCCGTTCCGCCCGCAGGGCGTGTCGTGTCGGCGTCGCGACCGGTCGGCCGCGTTCATCGGTACGTGTCGCGACAGGCGAGGCCGGTTCACTGCGGGCGGTGGTGATGGCCCCGCGGCGTGGCAGGGATCACGGGCGGTCGGGCACCTCGATGCCGTGTGCCGCCAGCCAGTGGCGGTCCAGCTCCCAGCGCACGGCGCGGATGCCCGGCGCGGCTTCGACGATGGCGCGTGCCTCGGACTGGGCGGCGGCGAGGCGGGCCTGGGCGGCGACGAAGGCCGGGTCGTGCCGGTCGCGCACGTCGATGTCCGGGTGGATGACGGCGAGAAAGCGGAAGGCGGGGACATCCACGTTGCGCGGCGTGCTCATCACCGCGGTGCCGTTCTCGACCCGCAGGACGCGGAAAGGGTAGGGGTAGGCGCGCAGCGCCTCGCTGGCCCGGGCCTCGATCTGCGCGTTGAGTTCGCGCGCGGGGGCGTCCGGGCGCTGGATGAACCAGTCGAGGACGAAGGCGATGACGACGACAAGTGCGATCACCTGCCAGGCTGGGGGGCGGCGGGACATTGGGCGGCTACAGGACGTGCGCCCGCAACCGCGGCGCACAACCCGCCCATGATAGGCGATCCGGCCCGTGCGGCAGCCTTCAGCCAGCCAGCACCACGCCGCCCAGTCGTTCGACCAGCCACCAGCCACCGATCGCCATTGCCGCGAGGCTGCCCGCGGGCATCAGGTGGGGTACCAGGCGCGCCCGCCATGGCAGCCCGAAGACCACCGCGACGGCGAGGGCCACGACCGCGAGCTGGCCGGCCTCCACGCCCAGGTTGAAGGCCAGGAGCGCGGTGGCGAACTGGCCGGGCGGTAGCGCCAGCCCATCGAGAACGTTGGCGAAGCCGAAGCCGTGGATCAGGCCGAAGCCGAAGGCCAGCCACGGGGCGTGGAGTCGCGACGACGAACGCAGGTTGCCGGCGGCGGCGACCACGATGCTGGCAGCGATGGCGGCCTCGACCAGGGCCGGCGGCAGCCGCACCAGCCCCAGCGCCGCCAGCGCCAGGGTGATCGAGTGGGCCAGCGTGAACAGGCTGACGGTCACCAGCACCCGGCCCAGGGCGGCCCGCGGCCGTGGGGCGAGGCGCCAGCCACCGGGCTGGCGATGGATGATGGCCGGTAGCAACAGGCACAGCAGGAACAGCAGGTGGTCGGTGCCGATCAGGATGTGGTGCACGCCCTCGCCGACAAAGGCCGTGAAGTGGCTCTCTCCGGCAGCCGCCAAGGCCTGGGGGCCGGCGTTGGGGTCGAGGGGGCGCACACTGGTGGCGCCGCCGTCGTCCTGGCGCAGCAGGCCCCGGTGGGTCGGGTCGCGGCTGGCCAGAAAGCGGTAGTCGATGCCCTGCAGGCCCCCCGGGCAGGCGGCGTCGCCGGCCAGCACCAGGTAGTTGCCGTCGCTGCGCGCCTCGAGGCCGCGGGGGGTGAGGGTCAGCGCACAGGGCTGACCGCCTGCGGCGAGCAGCGCCAGCGAATCCGCGGCGTGGGCGGCGATGGCGTCGAGCTGCGGGCGCAACTCGCCCCAGCGCAGCACGCGGTCGCCATCCCGGTCCAGATCGAGGGCCAGGTCCAGGTCCCGCAGCGCGAGGTCCCAGCGCAGCGTCTGCGCCTCGCCCGGGCCGGCGGTGAGGACCAGGTAGCTGTCGCTGGCCTTGTGGGCTGTTGCCAGCGACGGCAGCAGCACAAGCCACAGCAGGCAGGCGAGGTGCCAGGCGCGGCAATCAGCCATCGATGCGGGCATCGCGGACTCCCATCTCGTTCATCAGGCGGGTAAGCGCCCGCTCCGCGTCCCGGTCGCCGGCGGCTCTCGCGGCGCGGCTGGCCAGCAGCAGGTCGGCCGGTTCGCGTTGCTGGGCGAGGTTGCGGCGGGCGAGGGCCAGTGCGGCCGGCGGGTCGTCGCGCAGCGCCAGCGCGAACAGCGCCCGCTCGCGCAGGTGGCCGGTGCCGTCGCCGCGTTCGGCCGAGGCGTCGAAGCGGCGGGCCAGGGCATCGATCTGCGCTGGCGCGCCGACCTCACCGAGGCGGCGGGCGGCGATGGCCTGGCGCAGCAGCACGGCGTCGCTGGCCGGCTGGCCGTCGAGGAGCGCGGCCGCCGCCGCGGCATGACCACCGTCCAGCAGCAGGTCCGCCAGCGCGACGCGGGCGTGCAGGCCGGCTCCGGCGGCGAGGGCGGCGCGGTAGGCGGCTTCGGCCTCCGCTGGCTGACCGGCCAGTTGCCGGGCGAGGGCGATCGACTCCAGCACCCAGGCGCGTTCGGCCGATGTACGCAGGCGAGGCAGCACCCGCCCGAGCTGCGTCAGCGCGGCGCGGGTGTCGCCCCGCCAGGCCAGGTTGTCGGCCAGGCAGATCTCGGCGGCCGCCGGTGCGCCGGCCGTCGCCAGGGCGTGGCAGGCGCTGTCGGAAGCATCCAGCCGGCCGCCGACCCGTCGTACCGTGGCCAGCGTCAGCCAGGCCTGGGCGTCGTGTGTGTCCCGTGCCAGCGCGGCGAGCAGCAGGCGCTCGGCACCGGCGAAGTCGTGCAGGTGCTGGGCCACCGTGGCCTGCAACACGACGACGGGGAGGGGATCGGTGGTCGGGTCGGACCAGGGCCCCAGCGCACCGGCGGCCTGGCCGGCGAGGCGCGCGTCGCCCTCGGCGCGGGCAGCCTCCAGCAGCGCACGGGCCCGCGCCACGGCCCGCTCCGGGTCGGTGGCCTCGCGGG
>JAGRGD010000101.1 GCA_020445665.1 Rhodocyclaceae bacterium | reverse complement strand
CGTCGGCCTGAACCTCTTCGTGACAGCGGGGGTGGCGCAGATGTCGGTGATGAACGTGGTCAAGGCGGCCATGCCATGGGTCGCGATCATGTTCCTGTTCCTGATCATCGTCACCTACGTGCCCTTCGTCTCCACGTGGCTGCCGACCCTGATGATGGGCCCCGAGATCATCACCAACTGATCGTCAGATCGTCCCTTTGCCGGGCATCCGGCGCGGTTCAGTCGAACAGCGCCAGTTGCCCGGCTTTTTCGTCCACCTCGGCGAAGCGCACGCCCACCCCGAGGAGCCGCACCGGCCGGCTGCGGCGTTGCCACCCCCGCGCCAGAAGCGCGTCGAGTCGCGTCGGGTCGGGTGCATCACCACCGCATTCAACCGTGGTGTGAACGAAGTCGTCGAAGCGGATCTTGACGAACAGCTTGTCGATCGGCGCCGGCCGGTTCAGCTTCGCCAGGCGGGCCGCCAGTTCAGCGATGAGGGCCGGAAACTCCGCCCGGCAGGCCGCAAGGTCGGCCCGGTCCGTCGCAAAGGTGGTCTCCACCGAGAGGGACTTGCGCGCCGAGCGGGGCGCGACCGGGCGATCGTCCTGGCCCCGGCACAGGCGGTACAGGCTGCCGCCGAAGCTGCCGAAGTGGTGCGCCAGCTCACCGGCCGACCAGTCCCGCAGCTGGCCACAGGTCTCGACGCCGAGGCGCTGCAGCTTCTCCGCCGTGACCTTGCCGACGCCGAAGATGCGTCGCACCGGCAGGACCGAGACGAAGGCATCCACCTCATCGGGACGGATCACGAACTGGCCGTCGGGCTTGTTCCAGTCGCTGGCGACCTTGGCCAGGAACTTGTTCGGCGCGACGCCGGCCGAGGCCGTGATGCCTACCTCCCGCCGGATCCGGTCACGGATTTCGCGGGCCATCAGGGTGGCGCTGCCCTGGCAGCGGTCGATGCCGCTCACATCGAGATAGGCTTCGTCGAGGGACAGGGGCTCGACCAGCTCGGTGAACTCACGGTAGATCTCGAGGATCTGTCGGGAGGCCGAACGGTAGGCCTCGAAGCGCGGACGGATACGGACGAGGTCGGGGCACAGCCGCTCCGCCTTGGCCATCGACATCGCCGAGCGCACCCCGAAGGCCCGCGCCTCGTAGTTGCAGGTGGCCACCACACCGCGCGACTCCGGGCTACCTCCGACAGCCACCGGGCGACCGGCCAGGGCCGGGTCGTCCCGGATCTCGATCGCGGCGTAGAAGCAATCGCAGTCGCAGTGGATGATCTTCCGGATCATATCCGGCGCACCCGTGGCACCGGGCGCCATGGCCCCCGAGGCGTGACGCTATTCGGACTGAGCGGCGCGCGTCACGCGGCGATTGCGCACCGCCTCGGCCAGGGTGTCGAGCACGCCGACGCTGTCCTCCCAGCCGATACACGCATCGGTGATGCTCTTGCCATACTCGAGTTCCTGCCCCGGCACCAGATCCTGCCGCCCTTCCTTGAGGTGGGATTCGACCATGACGCCGACGATGCGGTCCTCACCGGCCGACATCTGGCGACCGACATCTTCGGCCACCTCGATCTGCAGCCGATGCTGCTTGCGCGAGTTGGCATGGGAGAAATCGATCATGACCTTGCCCGGTACGCCGGAGTTGGCCAGATCCTTGCAAGCCGCATCGACGCTCTCGGCGTCGAAGTTGGTGCGCTTGCCGCCTCGCAGGATCACGTGGCAGTCCTCGTTGCCGCGGGTGGACACGATGGCCGAATGGCCCGCCTTGGTCACCGACAGGAAATGGTGCGGCGACTGGGCCGCCTTGATCGCGTCCACCGCGATCTTGACGTTGCCGTCGGTGCCGTTCTTGAAGCCTACCGGGCACGACAGGCCAGAGGCCAGTTCCCGGTGCACCTGGCTCTCGGTCGTGCGGGCACCGATCGCGCCCCAGCTGATCAGGTCGGCGATGTACTGGGGGGTGATCATGTCGAGGAACTCGGTGCCGGCAGGCAGTCCGAGCTCGTTCACCTCCCACAGCAGCTTGCGGGCGAGCCGCACGCCCTCGTTGATCAGGAAGCTGTTGTCCAGGTGCGGGTCGTTGATAAGCCCCTTCCATCCGACCGTGGTGCGCGGTTTCTCGAAGTAGACACGCATCACCACGAGCAGGTCGTCCTTGACGCGATCTGCCTCGGCCTTAAGCTTGCGGGCATAGTCGAGGGCCGCTTCCGGGTCGTGGATCGAGCAGGGACCGATCACCACCAGCAGGCGGTCATCGGCTCCGTAGAGAATGCGGTGGATCGCGGCACGGGCCTCGAAGGCGGTACGGGCCGCCTCGGGCGTCGCGGGAAACTCCCGCAGGACATGGGCGGGCGGCGCCAGCTCCTTGATCTCTGAGATACGGACGTCGTCGATGTGGATTTTCACGGATGCGGTCATGCTGTGCTCGTCACGCGGTGTCTGGCCAATCCGACATTCTAGCCCAAGCAGCGGCCCCGCCCGCCACGCCGTCGCCGGCCGGGGACATGGAATAATCGAGCGCGACACCCTGTTCATTCGACAGGACACGAGACCTGCCGGCCGGGGCTGGCGGCGCAGTGCGAAAACAAGGACGCGCATGTTCGAGAAGCAGGGCCTGCTGGACGAGATACCCCGCCTGCGTCGCTACGCCCGAGCCCTGTGCGGGGATCCGGGTCGGGCAGACGATCTGGTCCAGGACACCCTTGAGCGGGCCCTGGTCAAAGCCCATCTGTGGCAGGGCGGTAATCTGCGCGCCTGGCTCTTCACGCTGATGCACAACATTTTCGTGAATCAGTGGAAGCAGGCGCAGCACATGGAGTTCCGCGCCGACGAGGATCTGCCGGAGACACCGGTACGGCCGGCCCAGCAGGATGCTCTGGACCTGCGTGACCTGGAGCGAGCGCTGGCGCAGCTGAGCCCGGACCATCGCGAGGTTTTGCTGCTGGTCGGACTCGAGGAGCTGAGCTACGAACAGTGCGCCGAGGTGATCGGCGTGCCTATCGGGACGGTCATGTCGCGACTTGCGCGCGCCCGCGACCGGTTGCGGAAACTGATCGCCAGCGGCGCATCGAATGGCCCACTGAAGCGTGTGAAATGAACGAACGACACCTATCCGACCAGCAACTGTGTGCGTATGCCGACGAGCGTCTCGAGAGTGGCGAGCGGGATCGCCTGCGCAGACTGCTCGAGGCAGAACCGGGCGTGGCCGCTCGAGTGGCCGACTGGCAGGCCCAGAACCGGGCCCTGCACGCACGCTTCGATCCGGTACTCGACGAGCCGGTCCCGGAGCGCCTGCTCGCGGCCGCGTCCGGCGAGCGCCCTGCGGCGCGGCGCCTCGGCAGAGTGGACTGGCGGCGGGCCGCGGTGGTCGGCTGGCTGGCCCTGGGTGGCCTCGTCGGCTACGGCGTCAAGTCCATGGACACGCCCCCCGCTGCCCCCCTCGTGATGTCCCCGAGTCTGCCGCGGCAGGCCGCCATCGCCCACGCGGTGTATGTGCCTGAGGTGCGCCACCCGGTCGAGGTCGGTGCCGAGCAGCAGGCCCATTTGGTGGGCTGGCTGAGCAAGCGGCTTGGCACCCCGCTCCGCACCCCTGAGCTGTCCACCGGCGGCTTCGCCCTGATGGGCGGGCGCCTGCTGCCGGGCGGCGACGGGCCGGTCGCCCAGTTCATGTACCAGGACGCAAGCGGCCGCCGTCTGACCCTGTACCTGACCCACGACGCCACTCGCCAGCAGGACACCGCCTTCCGCTTCGCCGAGGAGAACGGGATCAGTGTCTTCTACTGGGTGGATGGCGGCACCGGCTACGCCCTGTCGGCCGATATGCCGCGGGAAGACCTGCTGCAGATCGCCTCGCTGGTATATCGCGAGTTGAACCCCTGAGCCGACGGCTTTTCGAAGGGTCGACGGCTGCCGTGGTGCGAACCCCGGCTGACGCGCACGACGGATCCCTTTCCGGCCATACACACATCCTTTGTAAGGCAGGGGCCCGCGGGCACGTCCAAGCCAGGGATTCCCAAGACGCGACACGAGGTTCACCGCATGCTGATACGACGACCGGCCGACATCACGCCTTCTGACATCACGTCCCCGGAGCATTTTCGCCAACGGCGCCAGCTGTTGCGGATGAGCGGTGCAGCCCTCGCCGGCAGCGTGGGGATCACGTCCCTGACGGCGTCTGCCGCCCAGGCCCTGCCCGCCCGCCTGAGCCCCTTGTCGACCGACGAGTCGCTGACCGGTCGAAAGGCGGTTCTCGGCTACAACAACTTCTACGAGTTCGGCACCGACAAGGAAGATCCGGCCCGCAATGCGGGCGTGATGCAGACCCGCCCCTGGGAGGTGCGCGTCGAGGGCCTCGTCGCCCGGCCGAAGACCTTCGGCCTCGAGGACTTGCTGAAGCTCGCCCCCCTCGAGGAGCGCATTTACCGGCTCCGCTGCGTCGAGGCCTGGTCGATGGTCGTGCCCTGGATCGGCTACTCGCTCTCGGCGCTGCTCAAGCAGGTCGAGCCGCTGGGCAGCGCCCGCTACGTGGCCTTCGCGTCCCACTACGACCCGGAGATCATGACCCGCCGGCCGATCCTCGACTGGCCCTACCAGGAAGGGTTGCGCCTCGACGAGGCGATGCACCCGCTGACCCTGCTGACCCTCGGCGTCTACGGCGAGGTGCTGCCCAACCAGAACGGTGCGCCGGTGCGCATCGTGGTGCCGTGGAAGTATGGCTACAAGAGCGCCAAGTCGATCGTCCGGATCCGGCTCACGGAGTCGCAGCCCGCCACCGCCTGGAACACCGCCGCGCCGGAGGAGTATGGCTTCTACTCGAACGTCAATCCGGAAGTCGACCACCCCCGCTGGAGCCAGGCCAAGGAGCGCCGGATCGGCGACTTCCTGAAACGCCCGACGCAGATGTTCAATGGCTATGCCGAGCAGGTTGCCGGACTCTACCAGGGCATGGACCTGGCGCGCTTTCACTGACCCACGCTCGATCAGGATTTCAAGAGATGCCCCATGCGGCGCGCAGTACGCCATCCCCATTGCAGTTGTCGATCATCAAGGGCCTGCTCTTCGTCACCTGCCTGGTGCCCCTGCTGCAGCTGATCCTTGCCTGGCGGGCCGACGACCTCGGCGCCAATCCGATCGAGGCCGTCTCCCATGCCACGGGCGACTGGACGTTGCGCTTCCTGCTGATCACGCTGGCGGTCACGCCGCTACGCCGTCTGACCGGCCTGCACTGGCTGCTGCGCCTGCGCCGCATGCTCGGGTTGTTCGCCTTCGCCTACGGCGTGACCCACCTGCTGGCCTACGTCGGCCTCGACCAGTTCTTCGACTGGACGGCCATCGCGATGGACATCCTCAAGCGCCCCTACATCACAGTCGGCTTCGCTGCGCTGGTCCTGATGACGCCGCTGGCGCTGACCTCCAACGCTTTCATGATCCGTCGCCTCGGTGGGCGGCGCTGGCAGTCCCTGCATCGCTCGATCTACGCCATCGCGCTGCTCGGGGTGCTGCATTTCTGGTGGCTTGTGAAGGCGGACTACCTGGAGCCGCTCATCTACAGCGCCGTGCTGGCAGGGCTGCTCGGTATCCGCGCCTGGTGGCGGAATCAGGAACGCCACCGCCAGTTGCGCACGCCACCTGGCGCGCCGCCCCGCGGCCCCTCCGGCAGGCGCGTGATCCCCATCGCCTCCCGCTGACCGGGTCCGTTTGCCGAACGGACGAACCGGCGATCTCGCCGGATCAGGTCGAGCCGTCCGTGATCTGAGCGCACGCCGAAGACGAAACGCCCGACGGGCGCTCACGGCGCATCCGATAGACAATCCCGGGCTCCAGGAAGAGTTCGCCGCCGGCGATCAGATCTCTTTCCTCGGACGGCGCGACCCGGTCAAAGTCGTAGTCGCAGCCGTGGAAGCGCACCCGGCGAAAAATCGGGGCGCCCATGTAGGAGCCAATGGATTCCTCCCGCCCCTGAAGCGCGCCGGGTCTCAGCACGACCGCACCGAAGCGGCGCCAGTAGCCGGGCGTGTGGCGGAACGCGATCTCGCGGCGGACAAACCAGACCGGGATCCAGAAAACGAGCAGGATCAGAAAGAACGGGCTCTCCATGGTGTCTCCTTCCACGGGTGGCAAAGGATCGACTCCATGGGCGAGCGAGCGGTTCCTGGCGTCAGCCGGCCGCCGAGAACTGCATCACGACTTCGGCCGCTGGGCGCTCTTCGGTCGGAACGCCTTGACCACGGCCTCGTTGGTCTCGATGTACGGACCGCCGATGAGGTCGATACAGTACGGTACAGCGGCAAAGATGCCCGGGACCTTGACCCCGCCTTCTGTGTCCTTCACTCCCTCGAGGGTTTCGCGGATCGACTTGGGCTGGCCGGGCAGATTGAGGATCAGCGTGCAGCCGCGAATCGCACCCACCTGGCGCGAGAGGATCGCGGTCGGCACGAAGTTGAGGGAGATCTGGCGCATCTGCTCGCCGAAGCCCGGCATCAGGCGGTCGGCGACGGCCATCGTCGCCTCCGGCGTGACGTCCCGCGGCGCCGGACCGGTTCCACCGGTGGTCAGAACCAGGTGACAGCCCGCGGTATCGCACAGCTCGACCAGGGTCCGCTCTATGACGTCCCGCTCGTCGGGAATCAGGCGTGACTCCATCTCCCACGGCGATGTCAGGGCGTTGCCGAACCACTCCCGCATGGCCGGTACACCCTTGTCCTCGTAAACGCCACCTGAGGCGCGATCGCTGATCGACACCAGGCCAATCCTGAGCAAATCATCCATCATCTGAGTTCCTCTCAAACCGGGTCGGGGGGGCATACGCCCCGGTGATCGTTGCGGGCCCTGACCTGCTTGGCGAGACCGGGCGCCTGGATTCCATGGGCGGTCGCTATCGCTCCCACTCGGGACGACCCTCTTCCTCGTCGAGTTCGCGCAGAACGCGGAAAAGCTCCCGGTAGGCCCGCGGCGGCTTGTCCTTCTCCCGCTCCTTGAGGGCATTTCGCCTGAGCACGCGCAACTGCTGGAGATCTGCGCCGGGCCAGTCGGACGCCACCTGCTCGAGCACGCCCTCGTCCTCCAGCAGCGCGTCACGCAGCCGCTCGATCCGGTGCTGCCGCGCCACCGCCTCCCGTGAATTGCCCTCGAGGGCGTCGAGCGCGGCGCGGATCGGATCCGCATCGACGTTGCGCATCAGCCGCCCGATGTATTGCAACTGGCGCCGCTTCGCCCCGTGCTGACGGATACGGCGCGCCTCGAGCACCGCGTCGCGCAGGCTGTCCGGCATCGGCACCTTCTCGAGGCGTTCGGCGGTCAGAGCGACCAGCGCCTCGCCGAGCGCCTGCAGGGCATGCATGTCCTTCTTCATGCGTGTCTTGCTGGGTGGCAAATCGTCCTGGAACTCGTCCGGCGCCTCGTCGTGCATTGGGTGGTGCCCTGGCTGAAAGGTTTAAGATTATAGACTCGACAGCCGGATCCCCTCCCAATGCCCAGTCACGGTTTCTCGTTCTCCCCCGACCACCTCTCGACCATCGCCGAATCCATCCTCGACCACGCGCGCAAGCTCGGCGCCAGCGCCTGCGAAACCGACGTATCGGAGGGCTTCGGCCAGAGCGTCACGGTTCGCAAGGGCGAGACGGACACGATCGAGTACAACCGTGACAAGGGTGTCGGCGTCACGGTGTATCTCGGTCAGAAGCGCGGCCACGCCAGCACCTCGGACTTCTCGCAACCCGCGCTCGAGGCGGCGGTCGAGGCAGCCCTGCAGATCGCCCGATTCACCGCCGAGGACGACTGCGCGGGGCTCGCCGAGAAGGAACTGCTGGCGACCGCGCTGCCCGATCTGGACCTGTTCCATCCCTGGCAGCCCAGCGTGCAGGAGGCCCTCGAACTGGCGACCCGCTGCGAGCAGGCGGCCTTCGACGCGAGCCCCGCGATCCGCAACTCCGAGGGTGCCAGCGTCTCGTCCCAGCAATCCCACTTCGTAACCGCCAACAGTCTGGGATTCAATGCCGGCTATGCCACCTCACGTCATTCGATTTCCTGCTCGGTCATCGCTGGCGAGGGAGACCAGATGCAGCGCGACGACTGGTACGACAGCCGGCGCGACGCTGCCGACCTCGACGACGCGACGGACATCGGCACCCGGGCCGCGCGCCGCGCCGAGGCGCGCCTCGGCGCGCGACGGGTAGCCACCTGCGAGGTTCCGGTCCTGTTCGAGGCCCCGCTCGCCACCTCGCTGCTGGGCAACTTCGTCTATGCGGCCAGCGGCGGCGCCCTCTACCGCAAGTCGTCCTTCCTGGTGGATAGCCTCGGGCAGCGTCTCTTCGCCCCGCACATCCAGATCGTCGAACGGCCGCATCTCCTCAAGGCCTTCGGCAGCGCGCCCTTCGATGGCGACGGCGTCGCGACGCGGGATCGCACCGTGGTCTCCGACGGCGTGCTCGCAGGCTACTTCCTCAGTTGCTACTCGGCGCGCAAGCTCGGCATGCAGACCACCGCCAATGCAGGGGGCTCCCACACCCTGCAGATCAGCCACGGCGAACGGGACTTCGAGGGCATGCTGGCGCAGCTCGGCCGGGGCCTGCTGGTCACCGAACTGCTCGGCCAGGGCGTCAACTACGTGACCGGCGACTATTCCCGCGGCGCCGCGGGCTTCTGGGTCGAGGACGGCCGCATCCAGTATCCGGTCGAGGAGATCACCATCGCCGGCAACCTGAGGGAGATGTTCGCCGGTATCGTCGAGGTCGGCGCCGACGTCTGGGACCGGGGCGCGAAGCATACCGGCTCGATCCTGATCGACCACATGAAAATCGCGGGCGCATGAGGCAACGCGGCCGCAGCAGGGTTCTTGAAGCGCGTCGGAGCGGGCTGCGACGCACTTCGGAACGGCGCCAGTGCCTATGGGAGAAACCCCAATAGCAGGGCCGGCTGGCGTCGATTATCGTTTGGCCCGCTTTTCCGCTACGTCATTTCAACGAGGAGAGAGACACATGGAACGACGTTCCTTTCTGAAGAAGGCTGGTGCGGGCGTCGCCGTCGGCGCGACCATGATCAGCCCCGCTCGCGCCGCCGAGCTGCCCACCATCAAATGGCGCCTGGCGTCGAGCTTCCCGAAGAGCCTCGACACCATCTTCGGTGCCGCCGAAGTATTCTCGAAGCGTGTCTCCGAAGCCACCGGTGGCAAGTTCGAGATCCGCGTCTTCCCGGGCGGCGAGCTGGTGCCGGCCTTTTCGGTCATGGATGCCGTCAAGGACGGTACGGTCGAGTGCGGCCACACCGCCTCGTACTACTTCTTCGGCAAGGATCCCACGTTCGCCCTCGACACCGCAGTGCCCTTCGGCCTGAACTACCGCCAGTTCGCCGCCTGGACCAAGCACGGTGGTGGCCTCGAACTGCTGCGCGAATTCTTCGCCGGCTACAACATCCTGAACTTCCCGATGGGGAACACCGGCGCCCAGATGGGCGGCTGGTTCCGCAAGGAAATCAAGACCGTCAAGGACCTCGAAGGCCTGAAGTTCCGGGTCGGGGGCTTCGCCGGCAAGGTGCTCTCGAAGCTGGGCGTCGTGCCCCAGCAGATCCCGGGCGGTGACGTCTATCCGTCCCTCGAGAAAGGCACCATCGACGCGGCCGAGTGGGTCGGCCCGTACGATGACCTGAAGCTCGGCTTCAACAAGGTCGCCAAGTACTACTACTACCCGGGCTGGTGGGAAGGTGGTCCGAACCTGTCCCTGTACATCGGCAAGGACAAGTGGGACAGCCTGCCGCCGGAATACCAGGCCATCATCCAGGCCGCCGCGGCCGAGGCCGACATCGACATGATGTCCAAGTACGACGCCAAGAACCCGTCGGCCCTCAAGCAACTGGTGGCAGGCGGCGCGCAACTGCGCCCGTTCCCGCTGCCGGTGCTCGAGGCGTGCTACAACGCGGCCCAGGAAGTGTACGCCGAGGTGGGCAAGGAGAATCCGGCCTTCAAGAAGATCCACGACCACATGACGGACTTCCAGAAAGACCAGACCCTGTGGATGAGCGTGACCGAAGGCAACTTCGACCGCTTCATGCAGAGCCGCAAGCGCTGATATCCCTGCGCCGGGCGCTCCATGCGCCTGAACGCACCGAGGGCCCCTCCCCGGAGGGGCCCTTTTTCGTGGGCTCGAACAGCCCCGGGCGAGCGCTCACCGTCTCGGGCGTGGGGTAGCCAGGTCGATGATGAAGTCGAATTCGCCGACCGGCACCAGCCGCTCCCCTTGCCGCAGGCGCAGGGTCTGCGCCGCCTCGCGCGACGACAGGGCCGCGCCCCCAATGCCGGGCTCGCGGGTCCGGCCCGGGTGATAGAGCTGCGTCACCAGCACCTCCTGCCCCTCGATCAGCAGGCGGATGTGGTGGTGAGGCGGACGCGTCCAGTAGCCCCCGGGGACGACCGTCCTGAACCGGTATCGGCCCATCGCGTCTGTCAGTGCGACGCCGAAGCCCTGGAAGCCCGGGTCCCGGCGAGCGGGCTCCGGATCCCCCGAGTGGATATAGCGCCCGTGGGCATCCGTCTGCCACAGTTCCAGCCGGACGCCGGCCAGGGGCTGCCCGTTAGTGTCGGTCACACGCCCGACCAGCTCGAGGACCTGCCCCACGGCCGGCCGAGCGGCCCCACGGATCTGGACCAGATCCTCGTCGGTGTCCTGGGGCAGCACATCAGGATAGAACGGCCCAAGCATGTCTGAGGGCGTCGGGGCCAGGCCCGCGCCAAGCGCGGGCGCGGCAACCAGGGCGAGCAGGATGGCGGCACGGGTCGTGCGCATCGGCGATTCTCCGCAAGGCTTCAGAGCGACAGAGGCCTCGATCACCATGAGGTTCCCGACGCGGGCGCAAAAAATCGGCCCTCTCGCGAGGGCCGATCCATGGGTTGCCGGGTACGCGCGCCGTTACGGCTTCTTGGCGTCGGCCGCGGCCTCTTCCTTGAGCGCATCCATGATCGCCTGGTTCGGGTCGATCGGCGCATCGAGGGTCTGAGGTTCGGAGGCAGTTCCGCCACCGTCGGCCGGCGCCCCTTCCTGCCCGGGGATCTCGATCGGCGCGCCATAGCCCTGGTCGAACGGATTCGAACCGTAGCCCTGGTCCAGCCCCGAGCCGTAGCCGCCACCGCCATCGAAGGTCTGGACGTTGATCTCGATGGTGTCGAGATCCACCTTCACCTTCTCGTCCAGGTTGCCGGAGACCAGCTCCGGGAAGATGAACACCATCGCGAGGCCGATCACCTGAATCACGATGAACGGAATCACGCCGCGGTAGATCTGGCCGGTCTTGATGCCCTCGATGCGCTTCTTGATGACCGAATCCTCATAGGCCTTCACCGGCGCCACGCTGCGCAGGTAGAACAGCGCAAATCCGAAGGGCGGCGTCAGGAACGAGGTCTGCATGTTCATGCCGATCAGCACCAGGAACCAGACCATGTCGATGCCGAGCTTCTCGGCCACCGGGGCGAAGAGCGGCAGCAGGATGAAGGCGATCTCGAAGAAGTCGATGAAGAAGCCGAGCACGAAGACCAGCGCGCTGACGACCATCAGGAAGCCAATCTCGCCGCCCGGCACCAGGCTGAACAGGTGCTCCACCCACAGGTCGCCATCCACCGCGCGGAAGGTCAGCGCAAAGACGGTCGAGCCGATCAGGATGAAGAGCACGAAGGTGGACAGCTTGGCCGTCGTCTCCAGCGCGCTGCGCACCACCTCGAACTGGAGCCGACGCCGGATTGCGGCCAGGGCCAGCGCACCGACCGCCCCCATCGCGCCGCCTTCGGTCGGCGTCGCCAGGCCGATGAAAATCGTGCCGAGCACCAGGAAGATCAGGACCACCGGCGGCACCATCGACACCAGCACCTTCTTGATCAGCGCGGCCCCCTTCAGGGTCCGGGCCTCCGGCGGCAGGGCCGGTACGGCGTCGGGCCGGAAGATCGAGAGGATCAGGATGTAGATCGCCAGCAGGGTCACCAGCATGATCGACGGGATGATCGCGCCGGCGTAGGCATCGCCCACCGACACGCCGAGCACGTCGGCCAGCACGATCAGCACCAGCGATGGCGGAATGATCTGGGCCAGCGTGCCGGACGCGCAGATGACACCGGCGGAGACCTCCCGCGAATAGCCGTAGCGCATCATCACCGGCAGCGAGATCAGGCCCATCGAGATGACCGAGGCCGCCACCACGCCAGTGGTCGCCGCCAGCAGCGCGCCGACGAAGATCACCGCGTAGGCGATGCCGCCCCGGATCGGGCCGAACAGCTGGCCGGCCGATTCGAGCAGATCCTCGGCCATGCCACTGCGCTCGAGGATGATCCCCATGAAGGTGAAGAACGGGATCGCCAGCAGCGTGTCGTTGGCCATGATGCCAAGCACCCGCTCAGGCAGGGCCTGCAGCAGCGCCGGCGTCAGCAGGCCCAACTCGATGCCGAGGAAGCCGAAGAACAGGCCATTGGCCATCAGCGCGAAGGCCACCGGGAAGCCGCTTAGCAGGAACAGCATCAGCGTGAAGAACATCAGCGGCGCCATGTTTTCGATCAGGAAGGCCGTCACTGGGAGACCTCCTCGTCATGGTGCGCTTCGCCATGCCCACCCTTCAGCAGCGGGTCCGGTCCTTGACCGGTGACGAAGGCCACCCGCTTGATCAACTCGGACAGGGCCTGCAGGCCCAGCAACGTGAAGCCGATCGGGATCAGGATGCGGACCGGCCAGCGCACCAGGCCGCCGGCGTTGGACGACTGCTCGTCATTGACGTAGGACTCGACGAAGGACGGCCACGACATGGTCACGATCATGTAGCAGACCGGCAGCAGGAAGAGGACGATCCCGACGATGTCGACCCAGTTCCTGCTCTTGGCGGAGAGGCGGTTCGAGACCAGGTCGATGCGGACGTGCTCGTTGCGCAGGAAGGTGTAGCCCGAGCACAGCAGGAAGACCGCCGAGAACAGATACCACTGCACCTCGAGCATCGCGTTGGAGCTGAGATTGAACCCGTAGCGGCTGAACGCGTTGCCCGCGCTGATCACCGAGGCCACCAGAACGAGCCAGATGGTGACCCGACCGATCTTGTCGTTCACCCAGTCGATCCCGTGGGCAAACTTGAGTAGAGGCGTCACAAGACAACCCTCCCGTGAATGGTTTTTCGTTATGGCAGCGCGATCCCACGCCCCTGCCACGCCCGAATGTGTGCTGGGCCAGCATTATGGCGACGCACGGAAAATGCGAAATCAGGGGAAACGCTTAACGGTGGACAGGGGCGGGCCGAGTCTTCATTCTAGGCGCCCCGAGAAGGAGGACGTGGTCGATGACGGTTCGGATCTGCCTGGTGCGGCATGGAGAAACGGCCTGGAACGCCGAGCGACGGCTCCAGGGCCATTCGGATGTTCCGCTCAATGCCGTGGGCGAAGCGCAGGCCAGCGCGACGGCCAGCCAGCTCGCGGGCCAGCCGTTCGACGCGATCTATACCAGCGATCTGTGCCGCGCCCGGCAGACCGCGCGGGCCTGTGCAGAGGTGCTGGGCCTGGTCGAGATCGCCGAGCCGGCCCTGCGGGAACGCCACTTCGGCAAATTCCAGGGGCTGACCTACGACGAAGCCCGCGAGCGCCACCCGGCGGCCTACCGGCGTTTCGAGGCGCGGGACCCGCACTACGACTTCGACGGCGGAGAGAGCCTGACGCAGTTCTACGCCCGCATCTCGGCAGCGATCACGGGCGTCGCCGATCGCCATCCCGGCGGCCAGCTGCTGGTGGTCGCCCACGGTGGCGTGCTCGACTGTATCAACCGGATGATTCGGGGGCTCGACCTGCAGCCCCAGCGAGACTTCCTGATCCCCAACGCGGCCCTCAACTGGGTGCGCCGCGAGGCATCAGGCTGGACCATCGAGGCCTGGGCCCAGCAGGCACATCTGGACGCGGCCCGGGATGAATTGCCCAACGCCTAGCCGCGTCGTGCGGCGCACCATCGCCCCCCACCCTGCGTGCTAATATCCGCCTTTAAGCCATTGCCGGGACAAGCATGTTTTCCAAGCAGAACACCATCGCCAAATCCGATGCCGAGATCTGGGACGCCATCCAGGCCGAGAACCGCCGCCAGGAAGATCACATCGAGCTGATCGCCTCGGAGAACTACGTCAGCTGGGCCGTCATGGAGGCCCAGGGCTCCCAACTGACCAACAAGTACGCGGAAGGCTACCCGGGCAAGCGCTACTACGGCGGTTGCGAGCATGTCGACGTGGCCGAAACGATCGCGATCGAGCGTATCAAGGCGATCTTCGGCGCCGATGCGGCCAACGTCCAGCCCAACTCCGGCTCGCAGGCCAACCAGGCCGTCCTGATGGCCTTTGCCAAACCGGGTGACACCATCATGGGCATGAGCCTCGCCGAAGGGGGTCACCTGACCCACGGCATGCCGCTCAACATGTCCGGCAAGTGGTTCAACGTCGTTGCCTATGGCCTCGACGACAAGGAAGCCATCGACTACGACGCCATGGAGCGCCTGGCCCATGAGCACAAGCCGCGCATCATCATCGCCGGCGCCTCGGCCTACTCCCTGCGCATCGACTTCGAGCGCTTCGCCAAGGTCGCGCGCGATGTCGGCGCGATCTTCTGGGTCGACATGGCCCACTACGCCGGTCTGATCGCGGCCGGCTACTATCCG
>JAGRGD010000100.1 GCA_020445665.1 Rhodocyclaceae bacterium | reverse complement strand
GGAGAGGCCGGAGCCCGGGATGCTGGTGCCGATGGACAGCATCTTGTAGACCGGCTCGGTGGTCTGGTTCACGAAGCCGACCTCGGTCGAGTTATTGGGAATGGCGGTCCGCGAAGCGATCTTCTCGGCGATGGAACGCATCATGGCCTCGACCTTGGCGGTGAAGGGTGTGTGGGTGTAGGTGGTATTCAGGCTGACCACGTCGCAGTTGGTGTAGTCGTTGCACTTCAGCATGTGCTGGATGACATCCGTGCCGCCCGCCGCGCTCTGCCCGTACAGCAACTGGCTGATCGAAGTGAGGGTGGGCGCGATCGGCTCGGGGTCACGCGCCGATTCCTCCGGGTAGTAGATGATCGTGCCGACCAGGCTCATGATCAGCTCGCGCTCCTGATCGTCGAGGTAGGAACCCGTGTACTGCAGCGCCTTCCAGGTCAGGTTGCCGACGAAGGGCGCCTTGTTCTTCACATTCGGATCGCTGGAGGAACGTGCCGACGCCAGGATGCTGGGCCGGTCGGAGCCACAACGCCGGCGCGCCGCATCCCGGTCGCTCTCCAGGCCCATCTCGACGGCCAAGTCGGCGCAGGTTTCCTGCGAGCTGTAGCCGACGGATTCGGCGGCCGTGCTGACGATGGCCTTGGCGGTCTCGCACGAGTTGATGCGCGCATTGTTGATCCAGGTCTCCAGCCCCTTGGCCCACTTGGTGAGTCCTCCCAATAGGGGCGAGACCGCTTCGAGCGCCAACTGGAAGGCAATGCCGGGTAGGGCGGCCGTGATGTTCTTGAGCATGTTCTTGAACTCGGTCGCCGAGATGTGGCTGAAGCTGCCGCCGAAGACGTCGATGCCGCCGCAGCCGGCCTTGGCGCTGGGGAACTGGATGGCCGCGAGCTGATAAACCTTGTTGGGCGAGCGCATCATCAGGTTGCCGCCGGTGTAGGTATTGAAGGTCTGGCCGCGGAAGGCACCGGGGGCCGTGTAGTTGCCGATGGCGCCCAGGTTGTTGAACATGTCATTCACCTCCGTGTTCAGGTCGCCGGCACGCAGCGGCAGCGGCGAGATCGCCAGCAGCAACGCCAGCAGCGCGGCGGAAGTACGCCGCAATGGGCGATGGTCGGGGTGCTTCATGGGGCCTCCTGCGGCAGGGCGAGACGTTGCGTCGTTCCGGGCAGCATGGCCTCGGCCTGCGGGCCGGACACGGCGGCGATGCGTTCCAGCAACTGGGATTCCGAGAGCACGCCAAAACCGATGGGCGTAATCTTTCCGGTGAAGGGCTGGGCCAGGAATACCGCGGGCACCTGGGCGACCTTCAGGGCGGTGGCGATGCCGTTGTCGGTACGCGCCTGGGGGAAGCCCGGCATCGGGCCGCCATCGACGCTGATGGCCACGACCTGGATGCCGTGGCGCGCCTGGAAGGCCGCCAAGGTAGGCGCAAATGCATGGCAATACGGACAATCCGAGCGGTAGAAGAAGAACAGCACGTGGTCCTTGCCCAGTTCGGCAATCGAACGGGATCGATCCACCAACTCGGTCTGCTCGAATACCTCCAGCGCCTTGGCGTTGACCGGCCGACCTTGCAGCGTCGGATCGAGCGCCGGCGTGGCCCAGGCGACCCGCTGCGCCACGTCGGCGAAATAGGAGGCACGCGCGACCACTTGGGACTCTAGTTCCATGTAGCGGCGCACGTTCGCCTCGGTCGGCCGCATGATGGCGATGTTGCGGGTGTCCTCCAGCGTCTTCTGCAGGCGTTCGAACTCGACCAATTCCGGGGCTTTCGAGGGCAGAGCCGGTGGTGCCGCGGGCACCCCCTTGTCCGGCAACGGCGGACGTTCCTGTTCCTCGGGCATGGGATCCTCGTAGAAATGCCAGCCGCGCCAACTGTCGGACCAGTAGCGCGCACCAGCATCCTGGGCCGACGCGGCGCTGGCGCCCAGCATCAAGGACAGCACCAGCAGCAGGCGAACGGGCGTGAGGAACGCGAAGCGCTTCATAGGGGCCCTACTTCAGGGATTGCGGCGGCCGGCCGTCGAGGCAGAAGTTGATGCCGAAGTCCATCGTCTGCCGGCGCGGAGTCGTCGCGCCGGGCAGGAGCACGCCGTCTTGCCAGAATGTGACCTTCAGCCGGCTGCAACCCGGTTGGGCGTAGCGCTTCTCGGTCGTTACGTCGATGAAGATCGGCGAGGTGGCACCGAAACGCTGCGTGATCGCATCGGCCATCTCGCCGGTGAGGACGCCGTGGGCCTGCCCGTCGGTCGCCTGCAGGGCGGCCAGCATCACCGGGCGGGCATCGGGCACCGGCGTGCGGAGCCCGTCGTCGGCGAAGGCGGGCAACGCCAATGCGCCGAACAGCACAACGGCATTTATGGGCTTCATTGGCATTTCCCCTGTCCGTAATAGCAGGTGGTGAGGCGCGCGGCGTTGCTGCCCTGGATCGTTCCGACATTGGGCAGGGTGGGGACGACGGAGGCATAGAACTCGGAGAGGTCCATGGCGGCGAAGTTGAGGCTCTGCAGTTGGGCGATGGTGAAGCCCGAGCAGTCGGGGCTCTTGCCGGAGCCCCAGCTCTTGCCCACCTGGATGCGGCCCTGCTCGTTGACCATGCGCGCGAGCTTGCTGTTGAAGCAGCACTTGCCGGTGGTGTGCTCGATGCAGGCGACACAGGCGCCGAGGATGCGGATGCACGACGAACAATAGGTCCCGATGCTATGGCACAGGCCGGCGCCTTCCTTCATCGCGAGCTTGCCTTCCTCCTCGTTGCAGGAGGACATCGACATGACGATGTAGATCACCACGGCAATGGCGAGCGACCAGGGATCGAAGGCGACCACCAGGCCGTCGCCGGAGTAGAGCACGACCGAACTGGCCGGCAGCGCGGTGCCGTTGATGGCGACCGTGACGCCATAGGTCGTGAAGCTGCCGGAAAACCCGCCGCTCATCAGCAGCGCCTGCATGCCCTGGTACAGGAATTCGCGGTTGTCGGCGTTCATCAGCACGTCATAGACGAGGCGTGAACCCATGCCGAACAGGCTCTGGTTGGTCATGCCGGCGCCGGCCGAGTCGGAATAGCAGCAGTTCTTGAAGAGCCGGTCCCGGCATTTGTTTGACTCGCCCTTGAAGACCTGCATGTTGTCGGTGTCGAGGTACACGCCGGCTTC
>JAGRGD010000099.1 GCA_020445665.1 Rhodocyclaceae bacterium | reverse complement strand
TCCATGGCCAGCCGCGACTGGCTCGGGCCGGGGCCGCCCGGGCGCGGCCAGCCCGCCATTGGGGCCGACGCCTCGCCCGCCGGCGCGGGCACCTCGGCGCGGGGCAGGGCGGCGCCGGATTCCGCCAGCGTGCGCTTGAGGGCATGAAAGACGAACTGATGAACCGCGCGCCCCTCGCGGAAACGGACCTCGATCTTGGCCGGGTGAACATTCACGTCGACGCCGGCGGGGTCCAGTTCGAGGAACAGCACGAAGGCCGGGTGCCGGCTGCCGTGCAGGATGTCGGCGTAGGCCTCGCGCAGCGCGTGGGCGAGCAGCTTGTCGCGCACGAAGCGGCTGTTGACGAAGAAGTACTGGGCGTCGCGGCCGGCCCGCGAGTAGGCAGGCAGGGACGCCCGGCCGGACAGGCGCAAGGGTCCGGCGTCCACCTCGACGAGGCGCGACTCGGCGAAGAAGTCATCGCCCATCAGGGCGCGGATGCGACGCTCCGGCTCGCCGGCCGGCAGGCGATGCACGACCCGGCCGTTGTGGGTGAGTTGCATCGCCAGTTCGGGCCGGGCGAGGGCCACCCGGCGGAACATCTCGTCGCAGTGGGCGTACTCGGTGGCATCGGTCTTCAGGAACTTGCGCCGCGCCGGGGTGTTGAAATAGAGGTCGGCCACCTCGACGACGGTGCCCTGGGCCAGGGCGGCCGGGCTCGGCTCGGCCTGCCCGCCCTCGATGCGCCAGGCGTGCGCTTCTCCGTTGGCGCGGCTTGTCACGCTCATGCGCGAGACACCCGCAATCGCGGCCAGGGCCTCGCCCCGGAAGCCCATTGTCGCGACCCGCTCGAGATCCTCGAGCACCGCGATCTTCGACGTGGCATGTCGGGCCAGCGCAAGAGGCAGGTCATCGCGGCTGATGCCGCAGCCGTCGTCGGCAACGCGGATGCGCCGCACGCCGCCCTGTTCGAGGGTCACCTCGATGCTGCGGGCGCCGGCGTCGACGGCGTTCTCGAGGACCTCCTTGAGGACTGAGGCAGGGCGTTCGACGACTTCGCCGGCGGCAATCTGGTTAACCAGGAGGTCGGGAAGCTGGCGGATGCTGGGCATCGGCGGATTATATCCGGCGCGCCGGTGGCAGCCCCTGCTGCGCTGCGCAAAAGAAAGGGCCGCCAAGGCGCCTCGGGTAGAATATCGGATTGCCCTGCCCACCCCGAGCCCATGGAGCTGATCGCCCAGTTCTTCGACATCGTGCTGCACCTCGACAAGTACCTCGAGACGCTGCTGGCCGACTACGGCACATGGATCTACGCGATCCTGTTCCTGATCATCTTCTGCGAGACCGGCCTGGTCGTCACGCCCTTCCTGCCCGGCGACTCGCTGCTCTTCGTGTGTGGCGCCCTGGCGGCCACCGGCGGCATGGACATCGGCATCCTGTGCGCGGTCCTGCTCACCGCGGCAGTGCTCGGTGACAACACCAATTACTGGATCGGCCGCTACATCGGCCCGCGTGTCTTCCGCTGGGAGAGTTCGCGCTTCTTCAACAAGGCCGCCTTCGACAAGACCCACCAGTACTTCGAGACCCACGGCGGCAAGACCATCATCATCGCCCGCTTCCTGCCCCTGGTGCGCACCTTCGCGCCGTTCGTGGCCGGCGTCGCGGCGATGACCTATCCGCGCTACGTCGTGCTCGATTTCCTCGGCGGCTGCATCTGGGTCTTTTCCCTGACCCTGGCCGGCTACTGGTTCGGCAACCTGCCCATCGTCAAGGACAACCTGACCGCCGTGATCCTCGGCATCATCGCCCTCTCCCTGGCGCCCCTGACCTGGGCCTGGCTGCGCCAGCGCTGGGCGGCGCGGACCGGCATGCAGCGGAGTGGTGCGTGATGCGGGTGGTGATACTCATCAGCGGTCGCGGCTCCAACATGCAGGCGATCGTCGAGGCGGGCATCGCCGGGGCCGAGGTGGTGGCGGTGATCAGCAACCGCCCCGATGCGGAGGGCCTGGCGTTTGCCCGCGAGCGCGGCATCGAGACCTGCGTCGTGGACCACACCCGCTTCGACGGGCGGGAAGCCTTCGACCGGGCGCTGGCGACCCATATCGACGCCTTCGCACCCCAGCTCATCGTGCTGGCCGGCTTCATGCGGGTCCTGACCGATGGCTTCGTCGCGCACTATCATGGCCGCATGATCAACGTGCATCCGTCCCTGCTGCCCGCCTTCCAGGGGCTGCATACCCATCGGCGCGCGCTTGAGGCAGGCGTGCGCATCCATGGTGCAACGGTGCACCTGGTGAGCCCCGAGCTCGACAGCGGACCGATCCTTGCCCAGGCTGCGGTGCCGGTACTGCCGGGAGACGATCCGGCGTCGCTGGCGGCGCGCGTGCTCGCGGCGGAACACCGGATCTACCCGCAGGTGGTGCGCTGGTTCGCCGAGGGCCGGATTCGTACCGACAGCGAGGGCCGGGTGCGGGTGCACGGTGAGGCTGCGGCCGAACGGGCGCTGTGCGTGCCCGGGGCCATCGAGGCCTGAGCGGGTGGGGGCTCTTGATGCCAGTCGTCGCGTGCTGGGTCGGGCCGCTGCCGTGGCCTGTATGGCGATGAGCCCGCTGCTTGCGGCAAGCGAGCCGCTCGGCGGCCCGCTCGCCGCGCCTGCCGACGCCGTTGCGGCCTGGCCGGCCGCCGGCGTGATCGAATACGAGGTGCTCTATGGCAAACTCGGCTTCCGCATTGGCAACGCGATTCATCGCTGGACGCGCGAGGGCAACAGTTACCGAATGGAGTCGGTCGCCAAGGCCGGTGGCCTGCTCGCCGCGATCGGCAGCCTCAGCTACACCCAGCGCAGCGAGGGTGAGGTCACGCCGTGGGGCTTGCAGCCCGACGCCTTCGAGGTGGAGCGGGGCGGTCGCCGGCGCGAATGGTCGGACTTCGACTGGGCGCGGGGCGAGGTGGACCTGTATCGGGATGGCAAGGCCCGGCAGGCCGCGCTCAGCCAGGGTGACCAGGACGTCCTCACCCTGTGGCACCAGATCGCGCTGGCCGAGCCATGGGCCGGCGAGGTGACGCTGACCGTGGTGACCGGCAAATCGGCTGCGCCGAGCCGGGTCGAGTATCTCCCCGACGAGACAGTGGAGGTCCCGGCAGGGCGCTTCGAGGCCCGCCACCTGCGCGCGGCCGCGATCGACGGCAGCCTGACGCTGGAGGTCTGGCTGGCCAAGGCGCAGGGGCTGCTGCCGGTGCGTATCCTGATGGTGGATCGCAAGGGCGAAATCCTCGACCAGCGCGCGCAGCGCATCCGAATCGGCCGCGGGGCGGCCAAGGGAAATCCGTCATGAGTGGTTCGCAGGAGACACTTTCGCGGGCCGTGCTCGACCAGACCGTCCAGGTCCTGGGTTCGGTGCTGTCCTTCCGCCATCCGGCCGACGGGGTGCTGTCGAAGCATTTTCGCGAGCACAAGCGCCTCGGCCAGCGGGATCGCGCCTTCGTCGCCGAGTCGGTCTATTCGGTGCTGCGGCGCCTGCGCTGGCTGCGACGACTTGCGGGTTTCCATGCCACACCGCGAGAGTTGCTGCTGACCTGGCTGGTGCGCGGCGAAGGGATGTCCCTGCGCCGCCTGCACGAAGCGCTGAAGCCGGCCGAGCGGGAATGGCTGGCGGAGATCAAGGGCCGCCGGATCGACAACGAATCCCTCGGCGAACGCTGCGATCTGCCGGACTGGCTGGTGGAGCGGCTGTTGCCCGAGCTGGGCGAGGAGGCGCTGCTGACCCTCGCGCGCAGCCTCAACCAGCCGGCGCCGCTCGATCTGCGGGTCAACACCCTGAAGGGCGACCGCGACGCGGTCCTCGCTGCGCTGGCTGCCGACGGCATCGCCGCCCGGCCGGGGCCATGGTCGCCGCTGGCGGTGCGCCTCGACGGCAAGCCGTCGCTGGCGCGCCACCCCCTGTTCCTCGACGGGCAGGTGGAGGTGCAGGACGAGGGCAGCCAGCTGCTCGGCCTGATGCTGGCGCCGAAGCGGGGCGAGATGGTGGTGGATTTCTGTGCCGGCGCCGGCGGCAAGACGCTGCAACTGGGCGCGATGATGAAGAACACCGGCCGCCTCTACGCGTTCGATGTCTCGGACAAGCGCCTGTCCCGGCTCAAGCCCCGCGCCGCCCGCGCCGGGCTGTCCAACGTGCACCCGGTGGTGATCAGCGGCGAGAACGACGCGCGGGTCAAGCGCCTCGCCGGCAAGGCCGACCGGGTGCTGGTGGATGCGCCATGCAGTGGCCTGGGAACCCTGCGCCGGAATCCGGATCTGAAGTGGCGACAGAGCCCCGAATCGGTCGCCGAGTTGTGCGCCAAGCAGGCGGCGATCCTCGCCGCAGCGGCGCGGCTGGTGAAGCCGGGCGGTCGACTCGTGTACGCCACCTGCAGCCTGCTGGGCGAGGAGAACGGCGCGGTGGTCGAGGCGTTCCTTGCCGCCCATCCCGAGTTCCAGGCCCTGTCGGCGGGTGAGATTCTCTCGACCCAGGGCGTCGGGCTGGACGTTGGCGAGCGCCTCGCGCTGCGGCCGGACCAGCATGACTGCGACGGCTTCTTCGCCGCGGCCCTGCAGCGGGGCGCGGCTTGACGGTTTGCAAGGCGGGGCTGCTGATGGCCTTCGCCCTGCTGGCGGGCACCGGCTGGGCGGGAGAGATCCTGCCCGCGCGGGGCAGCGTCGAGGTCCTGTTCGAACCCGGGGACGACACCGACGGCGCGATCGAATCGGTGGTCGACGGCGCGCGGGAGCAGGTGCTCGTCCAGGCCTACATCTTCACCAGCCGGCCGATTGCCCAGGCCCTGCTGCGGGCGGCGGGAAGGGGCGTCGACGTGCAGGTGCTGGCCGACGCGAAGACGCACCGCCGGCCCCAGCGCAACGTCCTGCCGGCGCTGATCGAGGGGGGGATCCCGGTGGCCCTCGAGGGCGACTTCCCGAACGCCCACAACAAGGTGATCGTGGTGGATCCGGGCGGTCGCCACCCGGCCGTGGTCACCGGCTCGTACAACTTCACGTGGACAGCCGAGCACAAGAACGCGGAGAACGTGCTGATCCTGCGGGACAATCCGGCGCTGGCCCGACGCTACGCCGACAACTGGCACCGCCACCGGCAGGCCGCCGAGCCGGTCGGCGCCGATCTGAAGGCGAGGGTGGCTCCCTGAGCGGCCTCCATTGGCGCCGCCGCCGCTTTCGCCTACACTGCGCGGACAACAAGAAAAAACCCTCACATCAAGGATTTAGGGATACATGAACGGCATATTCGGAGGCCTCCCCTGGTGGGGCCTGGTGCTTGTGGCGCTGGGGCTCACGCACATCACGATCGCGTCGGTGACGATCTTCCTGCACCGCCATCAGGCCCACCGCGCGCTGGACCTGCATCCGCTGCCGAGCCACTTCTTCCGCTTCTGGCTGTGGCTCACGACCGGCATGGTCACCAAGGAGTGGGCGGCCATCCATCGCAAGCACCACGCCAAGTGCGAGACCACCGAGGATCCCCACAGCCCGCAGGTACTGGGCATCCACCGGGTGCTGTGGGGCGGTCTGTTCCTCTACAAGGCGGAATGCCGCAACGCCGAGACGATGGCCCGCTTTGGCCACGGCACGCCGGACGACTGGCTCGAGCGAAACATCTACGCACCGTACAACTGGGCGGGCATTCTCGCGATGCTGGTCATCGACGTGATCCTGTTCGGCTGGGCCGGCATGGCGATCTGGGGCGTGCAGATGGTGTGGATTCCCTTCTGGGCCGCCGGGGTCATCAACGGCCTGGGCCACTTCTGGGGCTACCGCAACTTCGATTGCGCCGACGCCTCCACCAACCTGGTGCCCTGGGGCATCCTGATCGGCGGCGAGGAGTTGCACAACAACCACCATTCCTTCGCCACCTCGGCCAAGCTGTCGGCCCGCTGGTACGAATTCGACATCGGCTGGTTCTACATCCGCTGCCTCGAGGTCGTGGGGCTTGCCAGCGTTCGCAAGGTGATTCCCAAGCCCCGCTTCGTCGAGGCCCGCAGCGTGCCGGACGCGGCGATGCTGCAGGCCATCATCACCCACCGCTACGACGTCATGCGTCGCTACACGGCCTCCCTGCGCAACGTATTGCGCGAGGAGGCGGCGCGCCTGCGGGGTCGCGGCGTCGAGCCGAAGGCGATGCTGCGCTTCATCGCCCGTGGCGACGGCGCCGTCAGCGTCGGGCAGCGGGCGGCCTGCGAAGACGCGGTGCGCACGATTCCGCGGCTGGCGCTGCTGGTGCGGCTGCGCGACGAACTGGCCGCCCTGTGGGCTCGCTCCAGCGCGACCACCGATCAGCTGATCGGCGATCTCCAGAGCTGGCTGCAGCGGGCGGAGCAGAGCGGCATCGACCAGCTGATGGAGTTCTCCCGCCGCCTGCGCAGCTACGCGACCTGAGCCGCGTTCAGGGCATCGCGGCCGGATGCGTGAAGACGTAGTCGTTGTCGCGCACTGGCTGGTGGCAGCCGAAGCATTCGGCGACGAAGCCGGCGTCGCTGCCGTGGGGCACCTGGTCCAGCCCCTTCCAGCGGGCGAAGCCCCAGCCGCCGGTGTCCTTGAAGCGGGCGCTGTCCTTGATCATGAACTCGGCGTGGACGAAATCGGCGGGCACCGTCGCGCTGGCCCACGCGGCATGACTGCCGTCCTTCCAGACCAGCTTGGCGAGAATGCTGCCGTCCGGCCACGGGCGCGTCTTGCCGGCGCGGGCCGCGGCGATCGCGACGTCGTTGCCGAGGATCACGCGCAGGGTCTTGTTGTCCTCCCGGTGGGAGGGCGCGATCACGCGCCAGTCCTGGTAGCCCTCGGGCAGGGCGATGCCGTTCGGTGCGGCTGGTGGCGCGGCCAGGGCCAGGGCGGGTGCCGCGAGGGCGGCGGCGGCGAGCAGGCGGATCGGATTCAGGCGTGTCATCTTCGGGCCTCGGTGATGGATCGGGGGTGTGACAAAGGGATATGCCACTTCCATCCAACAGCCGCCCGGGGGCCGATATTCCCTCCGGCGGTCGGGAGGCGTGGCGCGTGTCGCGGCTGATCCTGCTCAACAAGCCCTTCGGCGTGGTGTGCCAGTTCTCGCGCGATGGCGAGCGCCCCTGCCTGAAGGATTTCGTCGAGGTGCCCGGGGTCTATCCGGCGGGCCGCCTCGACACCGACAGCGAGGGGCTGCTGCTGCTCACCGACGACGGCCGGCTGCAGCACCGCATCGCCGACCCGCGGCATAAGCAGCCCAAGACCTACCTGGCGCAGGTCGAGGGGGAGATCGACCCGCCGGCCCTTGCGGCGCTGGCGTCCGGCGTCGATCTGGGCGACTTCCGCAGTCGGCCCTGCCGGGCGAGGGCGATCCCAGAACCGGACTGGCTGTGGCGACGGGAGCCGCCGGTGCGCTTTCGCAAGTCGGTCCCGACGAGCTGGCTCGAGCTGATCCTGACCGAAGGCAAGAACCGGCAGGTGCGGCGCATGACGGCGCGAGTCGGCTTTCCGACCCTGCGCCTGCTGCGGGTCGCGATCGGTCCGTGGTCGCTCGATGGGCTGGCACCCGGACAGTGGCGGGATGTGCCGGCGAAGCTGACTGCGGCGCCGCCGCCGAGACGGCGGTAGGACCGCATTGGCTCGTATAATCCGGCTTTTCCCCGCCCGGACCGCTGCGATGACCGCCCGCCGACTCTTGCCCCTGCTGCTCGCCCTGTGTGCAAGCGCCGTCGCCGCCCAGTTCCCCGTCGTCGAGCTGTCGGCCGGCATGCACCGCATCGAGGCCGAGTTCGCCAACGACATGGGCACCCGCGCGCGTGGCCTGATGCACCGTCGCGAGATGTCGCCGCAGCACGGCATGTTGTTTGCCTTCCCCGAGGATGCGCGCCACTGCATGTGGATGCGCAACACCCTGATTCCCCTCTCGGTCGCCTTCCTCGACGAGGCCGGGCGTGTCCTCAACATCGAGGACATGACGCCCCAGACCGAGGACAGCCACTGCGCCGCCGGCCCGGCGCGCTTCGCCCTCGAGATGAATCAGGGCTGGTTCGCCGCGCGGGGTCTCGGACCGGGCGCGAAGATCCGCGGTGTGGCGGAACTCCAGGCCGCGGACGCGCCCGCCCGCCATTGATCGCGACGCGCTGATCGCGAATAGGCGGCAATTCCTGCCGCTTTTCCGTCGCTGACACTTGTCGACCGCCGCCGATAATCGGCAGCGTCACAGGAGTGTCGGCACATGGCCGAGGAAAGCGACCTCGAAAAAACGGAAGACCCCTCACCGAGGCGACTGGAGCAGGCCCGCGAAGAAGGCCAGGTGCCCCAGTCGCGCGAGCTGTCGACCTTCCTGATCACGATGAGCGGTGTCGCCTCGATCTGGATTCTCGGGGAGTGGCTGGCGGATCGCATGGAGGGCATCGTGCGCCGCAGCTTCACGCTGACCCGCGCCGAGGTGTACGACGCCACCGAGATGGCCGGCATGCTCGGTCGCCTGGGGACCGAGGCGGTGCTTACGCTGGCGCCCCTGATGGCCATCCTGCTGGTGGCTTCGGTCGCCGGTCCGCTGATGCTGGGGGGCTTCGTGGTTGCGCCCAAGGTGCTGCGTCTCGACCTCACGCGTCTCAACCCCCTCAAGGGCCTCGAGCGGATGTTCTCGGTGCATGGCCTGGCCGAACTGGTCAAGGCGGTGCTCAAGGCGCTGCTGGTCGGTGGCGTCGGGAGCATGGTCATGTGGCAGTCGCGGGGTGAGCTGTTCGCGCTGCTCTCCCAGCCCCTCGAGACCGGGATGAAGAGCTTCTCCCAACTGGTGCTGCTGTCGGCGCTGCTGATCACGGCCAGCCTGGCCCTGCTGGCGCTGCTCGACGTGCCCTTCCAACTCTGGCAATACCACCGCAAGCTGCGGATGAGCAAGGAGGAGGTTCGCAAGGAGACCAAGGAGACCGAGGGCGACCCGCAGATCAAGGCCCGCATCCGCGGCATGCAGCGCGAGATGGCGCGCCGCCGGATGATGACCCGGGTGCCGGAGGCCGACGTGATCGTCACCAACCCGACCCACTTCTCGGTGGCCCTGAAGTACGACGCCAGCCAGCACGGTGCGCCGGTGGTGGTGGCGAAAGGGCGCAACGTGGTGGCCCTGAAGATTCGCGAGATCGGCGCCGAGCACGGTGTGCCGACCCTCGAGGCACCGCCGCTGGCGCGCGCCCTGTACAAGCACTGCGAGCTGGAGGAGGCCGTGCCGGCCGCGCTCTACACGGCGGTGGCCGAGGTCATGGCCTACGTCTTCCAGCTCAACCATTTCCACGCAGCCGGCGGCCTGCCGCCCGATGCACCCGACGACATTCCGGTACCCGAGGGCATGGACCCGGGTAGCCCTGACGAGGCCTGAGAGCGGAGCCCGCGATGAACGACACCCTCGACCTGCGTACCCTGTTCGCGCCAGAGAACCTGCGCCAGCTGGCGGCGCCGCTCCTGATCATCATGGTCCTGTCGATGATGGTCCTGCCGCTGCCGGTGTTCCTGCTCGACATGTTCTTCACCTTCAACATTGCCATGTCGGTGATGGTGATGCTGGTGGCGATGTACACGCGCAAGCCGCTCGACTTCTCGGTCTTCCCCACCGTGCTGCTGGTGACCACCCTGCTGCGCCTGTCGCTGAACGTGGCCTCGACCCGGATCGTGCTGCTCGAGGGCCACACCGGTCCGGACGCGGCCGGCAAGGTCATCCAGGCCTTCGGCCACTTTCTCGTCGGCGGCAACACCACGGTCGGCATCGTGGTGTTCGTGATTCTCACGGTGATCAACTTCGTCGTGATCACCAAGGGCGCGGGCCGGATCGCCGAGGTGGGCGCCCGCTTCACCCTCGACGCGATGCCCGGCAAGCAGATGGCCATCGACGCCGACCTCAACGCCGGTCTGATCGACGACAAGGAGGCCAAGCGCCGCCGCGCCGACATCGCTTCGGAAGCCGATTTCTACGGCGCCATGGACGGTGCCTCGAAGTTCGTCCGCGGCGACGCGGTGGCCGGCATCCTGATCCTGATCATCAACGTCATCGGCGGACTCATCGTCGGTGTCGCCCAGCACAGCATGGCGGTGGCGGAGGCGGGCCAGCGCTACACCCTGCTGACCATCGGTGACGGCCTGGTGGCCCAGATTCCGGCGCTGATCATTTCGGTGGCTGCCGGCCTGGTGGTCTCGCGGGTCGGCGACGAGGGCGACATCGGCGGCCAGGTCGGCCGCCAGCTGTTCAACAATCCGCAGGTGATGATGCTGACCGCCGGCATCATCGGCATCCTCGGCCTGATCCCGGGCATGCCGAACCTGGTGTTCCTGCTGCTCGCCGCCGGCCTCGCCACGCTGGGCTGGTTCAAGCGCAAGGAACTGCTCGCCGCGCCGACCGCCGCGCGGGAGGGCGAGCCCGAGGGGGCGGCCGCGCCGGAGGTGCCGCCGGAAATGCAGGACGCGAGCTGGAACGATGTCCAGCCGGTGGATGTGCTCGGGCTCGAGGTCGGCTATCGGCTGATCCCGATGGTGGACAAGGCCCAGGACGGGGAACTGCTCAAGCGCATCCGCGGCCTGCGCAAGAAGTTCGCCCAGGAGGTGGGCTTCCTCGCCTCGCCGGTGCACATCCGCGACAACCTGGAGCTCAAGCCCAACGCCTACCGGATCACGCTCAAGGGCGTTGATATCGGGCAGGGCGAGGCCTTCCCCGGCCAGTTCCTGGCCATCAACCCGGGCCGGGTGGCCGGGCCGATGCCGGGGCGTGAGACCCGCGACCCGGCCTTCGGCCTGCAGGCCTTCTGGATCGACGGCGGCCAGCGGGAGCAGGCCCACGCCCTGGGCTATACGGTGGTGGACGCCAGCACCGTCGTCGCGACCCACCTCAACCAGCTGGTGCTCGACCACGCCTCCGAGCTGCTCGGCCGCCAGGAGACCCAGGCGCTGCTCGACCACATCGGTCGCGACCAGCCCAAGATGATCGAGGAACTGGTGCCCAAGGTGATCTCGCTGGGTGCGCTGCAGCGGGTGCTGCAGAACCTGCTCGAGGAGGGCATCAACATCCGCGACATGCGCACCATCGTCGAGGTGCTGGCCGACAACGCCGGGCGCGTCTCCGATCCGAGCGAACTGACCACCCTGGTGCGGGCTGGTCTCGGCCGCTCCATCATGCAGAGCCTTTTCCCGGGGCAGGCCGAAGTCCAGGTCATGGCCCTCGACCCGCAACTGGAGCGCATCCTGCTCCAGGCGGTCAGTGGCGGCGGCGATGGCAGCGCGATCGAGCCGGGGCTGGCCGACGGGCTGCTCAAGAAGACCGCCGAACTGGCCCAGCGTCAGGAGGACATGGGGCTGCCGCCGGTGCTGCTGGTGCCGGCCCAGCTACGCATGCTGCTGTCGCGCTTCCTGCGTCGGGCCGTGCCGAGTCTGAAGGTGGTCGCCAATTCCGAGGTGCCCGAGAACCGCACCATCCGCGTCACGGGTTTGGTTGGCGCAAGCTGAGGGCAGGGTCCAGGGCGCTGTCGCGAAAATCGAAGCGCAGCACCGGGGCCATGCGCCCCTCGCCGCCCTGCAGGCGCCGCGCCAGCGCGCCGTTGAGCCACAGCTCGACGCGATAGGCGGGCGGCATCGTGCGTGCCCAGTTCGGCAGCACGCGCACCAGATAGTCAATCTGGGCGGCAGGCTCGATGATGATGCCGAGGGTTTCGAGCAGGGTCAGCTTGGGCCAGTGCTCGCCACCCGGGCGGCCGTAGGTGACGACGTTCATGAAGCGGGACAGGGCGTCGTAGTAGGGGTCCTGCTCGTCGATCGCCTTGGCGTTGGAGTAAACGCCATCCATGAACACCGTCAGCGTCCGTGATCGCGGCGGCCGCTTCGACCACTGCAGGAGGACCTCGTGCCAGCTGACGGAGAGGCACATTTCCAGGTGACCGCCGACCGACACCACCGCGTCGTCGGGCACGCCGAAGCCCAGCTCGCCCCCTTCCGAGCGGATTCGCCGCTCCGGCGCGCAGTCGCCGGCGAAATAGGAGTCCGGCGGGCTGTCGTCCTGGAGATAGATCACCGGCAGGCCCTCGCGTCGCGCCAGTGCGACGGCCGCGTCGATTCCCGGCTTGGTGGCCAGACGCGGATCGTGCACCCCGGTGGCATGGGTGACGATCAGTGCGGTGGGGGCGGCGACGGCGAACGAACCGGGCGGCTCGGGCTCGGCGGGCGGGCAAGTGGCCGCGGCCCAGGTGGGCCACAGCGCAACGGCGACGACTGACAGGGGGCGCATCAGGGCACTCCGAAGGCCGGCTGCATCGCTGGCGCGCGGAGTATGCGGGTCGCGTTGCCCGGCCGCCAGTGGCCTGCCTCGCGGCGCGACCGACGGCGTCAGCGGGCCGGCTTGCCCCAGGAGTCCTTGAGGGTCACGGTGCGGTTGAAGACCGGCGCGCCAGTGCGCGAGTCACGCCGGTCGGCGACGAAGTACCCGTGGCGCTCGAACTGGAAGCGGGCCTCCGGCGGCACGTCCCGCAGCGAGGGTTCGAGGATCGCCTGCACCACGACGCGGGAATCCGGATTGATGTCGTCGAGGAAGTCCCGGGTGAGCTCCGGCGCATCCCCCTCGCGCCGCGCGCCAGGGGCTGCCACCGAGAACAGACGGTCGAACAGGCGGACCTCGGCGGCGCAGCCGTGCTCGGCCGAGACCCAGTGCAGGTTGCCCTTGACCTTGTAGTTGTCGGCGCCCGGCGTGCCCGATTTGGAATCCGGCAGGTACTCGCAACGGACCGCGACGATGTTCCCGTCGGCGTCCTTGTCGCAGCCGGTGCATTTGACGACGTAGCCGTAGCGCAGGCGCGCCATGTTGCCCGGATAGAGCCGGTGATATTTCTTGGGCGGCTCTTCCATGAAGTCTTCCCGCTCGATCCACAGTTCCCGGGTCAGCGGCATGCTGCGTTTGCCGAGCTCCGGCTTGAGCGGGTGGTTGGGGGCGAAGCAATCCTCGCTCTGGCCCTCGGGGTAGTTGTCGATGATCAGCCTGACCGGGTCCAGCACCGCCACGCGCCGTTCGGCGTCTTCGTTGAGCACCTCGCGCATGCACTCCTCGAGGACCGAGTAGTCGATCAGCGAGTCGGACTTGGACACGCCGATGCGCTCGGCGAAGCGGCGGAAACCCTCCGGCGGATAGCCACGGCGGCGGCCGCCAGCGAGGGTCGGCAGGCGGGGGTCGTCCCAGCCGTCGACGTGACCCTCCTCGACGAGCTGGATCAGCTTGCGCTTGGAGAGCACCACGTAGGTCAGGTTGAGGCGCGAGAACTCGATCTGCTGCGGCGCCGGCCGCGGGAAGAAGCCGCCTTCCACGAGCTGCGCCAGCAGCCAGTCGTAGAACGGGCGCTGGTCCTCGAACTCGAGCGTGCAGATCGAGTGGGTGATGTTCTCCAGCGCGTCCTCGATCGGGTGGGCG
>JAGRGD010000098.1 GCA_020445665.1 Rhodocyclaceae bacterium | reverse complement strand
GGCATCAAGAGCGCGACGATCAAGGTGGACGGCGAGTACGCCTACGGTTTCCTGCGCACCGAGACCGGCATCCACCGTCTGGTGCGGAAATCGCCCTTCGACTCCAACGCCCGCCGCCACACCAGCTTCTGCTCGGTCGTCGTCTACCCCGAGGTCGATGACTCGATCGAGATCGAGATCAACCCGGCCGACGTGCGCACCGACACCTACCGCGCATCCGGCGCCGGTGGCCAGCACATCAACAAGACCGACTCCGCCGTGCGCCTGACCCACGAGCCCACGGGCATCGTGGTCCAGTGCCAGAACGACCGCTCCCAGCACCGCAACCGGGATGAAGCGTGGAAGATGCTGCGCGCGCGCCTCTACGAACTGGAGCTGCGCAAGCGCCAGACCGAGCAGCAGCAGCTCGAGGACGCCAAGAGCGACATCGGCTGGGGTCACCAGATCCGCTCCTACGTACTCGACCAGAGCCGCATCAAGGACCTGCGCACCAGCTTCGAGGTGGGCAACACCCAGGCGGTGCTCGACGGCGACCTCGACGGATTCATCCAGGCCAGCCTCAAGCAGGGCGTCTGAGCCCGCCGGATCCACCGAGCCATGCTTGACGCCGACCTGTCCGAGGTACTGGCGGCCGGCGTCAGCGCCGACGACGTCCCCGAACTGGCATCGCTGCTGCACGCGCGGGGCGTGCTCGGCAGCTTCGTCTCGCTGTTCCGCGGCAGCGATGCCGAGGTGCTGATGCGCCTGCTGGTGCTGCGCGAGATCGGCCACGAGGCGGAGGCCCCGCGCTGGACGCCGGACGGGCTGCGCCAGCGCTTCGCCTACCTCGACCCGGTCAAGCTCGAGACGGTGCTCAAGCGCCTGCGCGAGCACGCGCTGCTCCAGTTCGGCGACGACGGCCACTACCGGCTCAGCGACCTGGGGCGCAATGCGGTCGTCGCCCTGTCGGCGCTGCTGCAGTTCGCGGCCGAGGAGGATGCCGAGCTGGGCTTCCTGACCGCCCAGCTGGCGGGCCTGGAAGCCACCGGCAGCATGACGCCGCAAGCCCTGGGCCACCTGCTCGGCAAGCTCAACGACCTGACCCTGCACTTCGAGGACGCGATCGCCTCCGGGTCCGAGTTCCGCATCGTCGACGCCCGCCGGCGGCTGGCCGCCAACGGGCGCTGGCTGGACCGCGGGACGGGTCTCCTCAACCGCCTGCTGGCCGATCCCGAGGTCGACTTCGAGATCGCCCGCGTCGCCCAGCGCATCGGCCTCGCCCAGTCCCGGCTGGCACGGGTCGACGCCGCCTTCCAGCGGGCGCTGAACAAGATCGAGTCCCAGCGGGTGACGCTGGGTGCCTCGGGTATCTCGTCATCGGACGTCTCGGCGTGGCTTCGCGGCCTGCCGACCGATCAGCTGGCTGCGCTGGCCGGCGGGGCCGCCGTCGTGCCGCCGTCTCCGGCCCTGCTGGCCGGGGGTCACGAACTGCTCGACCGCGCCGAGCTGGTGCTGTCGGACGACGTGCGCCGCGCCGAGGCCGACCTCACCCTGCCGCCGCCCGACGCCGCCGACGTGGGGGCGGCGCCCGAGGTGGAGGACCTGCGCCTGCTCGAGCACTTCACCGACCGCCTGCGCGCCATCGACGCCGCCGCGCCGCTCGGTCCGACCGTCGCGGGCGGCGGCTTCGGCGCCGCCAGCTACCGCCTCTCGCTGCTCGCGCTCCTGGCCGACGGCAGCGAGGCCAGCCCCGCCGAAGGTCCGATCGGGGCCTTCATGCAGGTGCCCCTGGCGGTCCGCTTCGAAACCGGCCTTGAGACGGTCGGACATGACGAAATCGAAGCTGTCAGCCGCGGCGATGTCCGCCCGCGGCCTTCAGCGGAGCCCTGAACGACGATGGAACACGATATCCGCACCCTCACCGCGCGCCTGCTGGCCACCCGCGCACTGCCGCGAAACGATCGCCTGGTCCGCCGCGCCCTGGTGGACGAGAGCTTTCGCGGCGAACTGGAGCGTCGCCTCGAGGCGGTTGGCCTGCAACTGCTCGACAACCCCTACGCTGCCCACGTCTCCGTCGGCCTCACCGCCGAGATGCACGAGCCGGTGTTCGGCGCCGGCCGCGAATACGCCGCCAGCAACCTGGGCCTGACCCGCGACGAGGTGGCGCTGCTGGTGATCATCTGGTCGCTGATCGTGCTGCCCAAACGCGAGCGCCAGGTCACCCGCCAGGATCTCGCCAACGAGGGGCAGGAGGACATGTTCGGCACCGACAAGCCGGTCGAGCACGGCGATGGCGTGTCGGCCGGCCTGTCCGAGGCCTCGCTGATCGCCGACTTCGGTGCCCGCCTCGGTGGCAAGACCAAGGTGCGCAACTTCATGCTTGGGAAGCTGGCCCGGCTCGGTTTCATCGAGCGCCGCCAGGGCGTGATCCACGAGGGCCCGCTGCTCGATGTCCTGCTCGACTATCGGGTAATGGCCGACCGGGTCATTTCGGGCACCCTCGCCGAGGTGCTGGCCGGTGCCGGGCGCGTGCTGCCCGACCGCAACGCCTTCGACGTCGCCCAGGATGCGGACGACGAAGACGCCGGGGACATCGATGACTGAGCAGTCCCTGCCCCTGCTCGGCATCATCGGCGGCATGAGCTGGGAATCCACCGCCACCTACTACCGGCTGCTCAACGAGGGCGTGAAGGCACGCCTGGGGGGCCTGCACTCGGCCCGCCTGGTGGTCCACAGCGTGGACTTCGCCACCATCGAGGCCTGCCAGGCGGCGGGCGACTGGGACGGTGCCGGCGCCCAGCTGGCCGACGCGGCGGCCGGCCTCGCCCGCGCCGGGGCCGAGGCCATCCTGATCGCGACCAACACCATGCACAAGGTGGCGGGCGCGGTCGAGGCGGCCAGCGGCCTGCCCCTGATCCACATTGCCGATGCCACCGCTGCGGCGATCCGCTCCGCGGGCTTGTCGCACGTGGCCCTGCTCGGCACCCGATACACCATGGAGCAGGATTTCTACCGGGGCAGGCTGCTCGCCCACGGCCTCGATGTTCGGACCCCCGGGGCCGACGCCCGCGCCGAGATCAACCGGGTGATCTACGAGGAGCTCTGCCTGGGGCGGTGCGAGGCCGCCTCCCGCAGCATCTATCGCGAGGCCGTCGCCCGTCTGCTCGCCGACGGGGCCGAGGGCGTCATCCTCGGCTGCACCGAGATCGGGCTCCTGATCGGGCCGGACGACGTCTCCTGCCCCGTCTTCGACACCACCGCCATCCACGCCGAAGCCGGTGTGCGCTTCGCCCTCGACGGCGTGCTGCCGCCTGCCCCTGAGCGCTGACCATGTTCCACATCAAACAGCTTGAACTCGTCCACTGGGATTTCTGGCGCCGCTTCTCGCTGCCCCTCGACGCGCAGATCATCACCATCGTCGGTCCCAACGGCTCCGGCAAGACGACCCTTCTCGACGCCCTGCGCACCCTCTTCGCCCTGCGCTGCTCGGGCAAGCGCGATTTCCGCCGCTACGTGCGCCGCGCCGACCGCAGCTTCGCCTGGATCCGCGCGGTCGTCGCCAACCAGCCCGGCCTGTCCGGGCGACGGCCCTTCTTCCCGTGCCTCCATGACGACGTGACCCTGGTGTGCCGGATCCGCAAGGCAGGCGGCGACTGGACCCGCGACTACGCCATCCTCGACGGCGACATCGCGATCGAGGCGATCGAGGACGGCACCGACTGGGCCGGCCTGCGCGACTACCAGAACCGCCTCGCCTGGGGCGGGCTGACGCCCGCCATCGCCAAGGTCCTGTCCCTCGAGCAGGGCGACACCGACAAGCTCTGCGAGTATTCACCGAAGGCCCTGCTCGAACTCGTCTTCGACGTCTTCGGCGACAAGGAGGTGCTCGACAACTACGACGCCGCGCGCGAGGAGCAGCGCAATGCGGAGCGGGAGCTCGACGCGCTGGGGCTCGATCTGGCCCGCCTCTCGGCCCAGGCCGAAGCCAAGCGGCTCGAGGCTGACCGCTACCTTGAATGGAAGCGCCTGCACGACGAGATAGACGCCCTGCGCGGCGAGATCGTGCCCCGGCTCGAGGTGGCCGAGCTGCTGCGCACCACCAACGCAGAGCGCACCGAGCTGGTCGCGCTGAACCACGAGCGCACCGCCCGCCAGGCCGAACTGCGCGCCCAGGCCGAGGCCATCGAACGGGTCTCCGGCGAGCGCGCCGCCGCCGAGGCCGAACGCACCGCGCTGCGCGACACCGACCGGGAGAGCGAGCAGGCCCTGCTGGCCGCCCACGACCGACTGCGCGACATCGACAAGGCGCTCGAAGAGCGCGACGCCCTGCGCCAGCGCGTCGCCGCCGAGCACGGCCAGGACGCGGTCGCCCTCGAGCAGGCCCACGAAGCCGCCGAAGCGGCCTTGAGCAGCCTGCGCAACGAGGAGCGCGCCCAGGTGGCCGAGTTCGAGGCGCGCAGCGAAGACCTGCGCGCCGCACGCAGCCGCAGCGGGCCGCCGGGCGACCCCGAGGTCAGCCGCTTCCGCGCCCTGCTCGCGGAAGAAGGCATCGCCCACCTGGCGCTGGCCGAGACGGTCGAGGTCACCGACCCCGCCTGGCAAAGTGCGCTGGAGGCGGTGCTGCGCCCCTATCGCCACGTCCTGCTGCTCGAGCGCGACGGCGATCGCCACCGGGCCTGGGCCCTGGGTGAGCGCGAGCGCTTCCGCCACTTCGTCGTGCCCGAGCGCGAGGCGGCCGCGCCGCCCCGCAGCAGCAGCCTGGCCGAGGTGGTGCGCTTCACGGCGCCGGTGCCCCGCTGGCTGGTCGATCTGCTGAACCGGATTCGCCGCGTCGAGGATGTCGAAGCGGCGCGCGGCCTGCCCGCCGACCAGGAGTGGCTGACCCGCGACGGCTACCACCGCGAACGCCGCGGCGCCCGCCACCTCGGGCGGCCGCGCGACTTTCACTTCGGCGAACTGGCGCGTCAGGCGCGGATCGCCGCACTGGAACAGGACGTCGCGACGCTGGACGGGCAGCTGAAGACCCTGCGGCCCCAAATCGACGCCGCCCGCGACCACCTCTCGGCGCTGCGCCAGCAGTTGCTCGGGCTGCAATCGGCCCAGCTGCTGGCGGCCAATGCCGAGCGCTACGCCGCCGCCGAGGCGGCCCTCGACGAAGCGCGCGAGGCGAAGCAGAGCGCCGAGCAGCAGCGCGATGCCAGCCGCCGACAGCTCGACGCCGCGGGCGACCGGCTGCGCGGCATCGACATCGAACTCGATCGCCGCCGGCGCGACCGACAGGCGCTGGAGCAGCGCATCGCCACCATCGCACGCGACAACGGCCCCCGCCGCCGCAGCCAGGCGGAGCGCCTGCTCCTGCTTCGCCGCAAGCGCCGCAGCCTCGCACCCGAATGGCTGGACGGCGACGGCATCGCCCTCCTGGCCGAGCGCTACGACGGGGCCGCCGGCGCCCGGCGGGAGCTGCAGCGCCTCGAGGCGCGCCTGGGCGACGGCGAGTGGATCACCGATCCGACCGTGATGACCCTGGCCGAGCGCCTGCGCGACGAAGTCGGCCAGCGCCAGCAGGACTACCAGCAGCGCCAGGGCTACTGCGCCACCGCGCGGCGCCACACCGACGAGGCCCGCGCCGCCTACATCGCGAAGCTCCGCGCCACGGTGCGCCAGTACGCCAAGAACCTGCGCGCCCTGGGCGAGCTGGCCCATGTCGGCGTCGAGTGCGCGACGCCGATGCTCGACAACGACGACCTGGCGGTCTCCCAGGCCGGGCTCGACGTGCGCTTCGACTTCGACCGCAAGGGCGCGGTCGGCCTCAACGACGGCGAGGCCTCGGGCGGACAGCAGGTGATGAAATCGCTGATCCTGCTGATCGCCCTGTTGATGGATGACGCCCGGCCCGGCGGCTTCGTCTTCATCGACGAGCCCTTCGCACACCTCGACGTGGCCAACATCGACCGCGTCGGCAGCTTCCTGCGGGCCACCCGCGCCCAGTACCTGATCACCACGCCGGTCACCCACAACGCCAACGTCTTCGAGCCGGCGCAGCTGACGCTGGTGACCCGCAAGAAACCCCCGGCCGAGGCCTGGGCGCCGCCGATCGGCGTGATGCTGCGCGAGCGGGCCTGAGCGATGGGCCGCGTGACCCCCGCCACCGCCGAGTGGCAGGCGGTGGGCCGCGACGGGGTCAGCACCTGCTGGCTCAGCGACCCGATGCGCGCCAGCCTGCGCGGGCGCCGGATGCGCAAGCGGATCCCGCGCGAGCCCGCCGATGCCGGTGCCTGGCCGGCGCCCTGGCGTGCCATCGCCCAGCGGTGGCTGCGACGCGCTTTGGGCGATCGGCCGATCCGGCGCGATACCCTCCTTCGCCAGGCGGGCGCGGACGCCGCCAACGACGCCTTGCGCCTCATCGAGCATCTGTTCGTGCTCGGCCAGTTGTGCGCCGAAGAGCAGCAATCGGCCCACGGCTGGCAGGCGACACGCTACTGGTTTCTCGATCCGGCCGCGTTGCGCGAGGCGCTTGGCCTGGCTGATCCCGACGAGGCCGCACGGGACTGGCAGGCGCTGGCGCAGCGCGATCTGGTCGATGACGACCTCCGCGCCGCCGCCGCCACCCTCGCGGACAAGCCCCCACGCCTCGCCATTGCCAGGTTCGGCCTCCTCGAGGCGCTGCTGTCGCGGCGCCAGGCCGACGGTGGGCGGGCGCCTGCGACGAAGCGGGACTTCGCCTATGAGGCGCGCGGCGACACCAAGGCCATCTCGACCGCCGAGTGGCAGTGGCTCGAATCGGTCATCGACCTGGCCGCCGACGGTATCGCCGATCACGTGCCGCTGCTGTTGCTGGCTGGGCGGTTCCGCCTGGCGACCGCATCCGGCCAGATCGACTGCGGCGCCCTGGGCGGCTTCGTTGGCGTGCCGGCCGTGGCCCTCGATTCGCTCGATGCGATCATCGATGCACCCACCCGATGGCGGGTGGTCGAGAACCGGTCGGCTTTCGACCACGTCGCCCGCACGCTGCCGTCAGACGAGGGCGCCGTCTGGCTGCCGGGCTACCCCCCGCTGTGGTGGCGAGAGGCCGCAGAGCGGCTCCTGCTCGTCGCGCCGGCACCGGCCGCCATTGCCTGCGATCCCGACCCGGACGGCGTGCAGATCGCGATGCAGGCCGGCGCAGTGTGGCAGGCCCGGGGCCTCGACTGGACCCCCTGGCGGATGGACGCGGCGGCACTCTCCGCCCTGCCCCACCATCGCCCGCTGAGCGAGCGCGACCGGCGCCTGTGCGAGCAGCTCCTGGCCCAGGACCTGCCCGAAGGGCTGCATCGGTTGCTGTGCTGGATGCGTGACACCGGCCTGAAGGGCGAACAGGAAGCCCTCTTCAGCCAGGCGACCTGAGCGAGCCGCACACGCGACCACGCGCGATGCTCACGCCGGTATCGGCGCGGCGCCACGCCGCCGTGCGGTTCAAGTCGGCCGGAGCCGCGCCGTAACAGTCTGCACGACCCATCCGCCCACTGCAGCGCCGTGCCCGACGTCGGATCCATTCTCGAACTCCTCCAGGGCGCCGAGTCCCTCGGCCGCCTGCACAGTCGCGAGGACGCCTACCGGGAGACCAGCGATCGCCTCCTGCGCTTCCTCGGGGGCCGCTACTCGCTGATGTACAAGGTCTCCACCGAGCGGGACGGCATGCACGTGCACCCGCTCGGCTGGCGCATCGCCGGCGAGGAGGAGGACCACTGGATCAGCGCCGACGCGATGCTGCCGCGCTTCGACCCCGCGCCGCTCCTGGCGGATTGCCACCGTTCCCAGACGGGCTGCTCGGTGCAGTGCAACGGGGGCGACTGGACGGTGGCTTTCGCCATCGGCGAGCCGCTGGCCGCGCAATGGCTGCTGGAGGTGCATTGCGAGCACAATCCGACGCCGGACAAACTGGAGGCGGCCGCCCTGTTCCTGCGCTGCTTCTACAACCAGCAGCTGCAGTGGGAGTACGCCAACCTCGACACCCTCACCCACCTGCTCAACCGCAAGACCTTCGAAGAGAACTTCGACCAGCTGATCGACCAGGCTGCCCGCGCGCAGTTCGAGCGCCAGCGCCCCGTGGGGCCGAAGGAGCTGGCCCGCCCGTGCTGGCTGGGGGTCATCGACATCGATCATTTCAAGCGGGTCAATGACACCTACGGCCACCTCTTCGGCGACGAGGTGCTGATCCGCGTGGCCGACCTGATGCGCCACAGCTTCCGTGCCAGCGACAAGCTCTTCCGCTTCGGCGGCGAGGAGTTCGTGGTGATGATCTATCACGCCGAGCCCGACGTGGTCGGCCTGATCTTCGACCGCTTCCGCCGGGCCGTCGAAGACTACCCCTTCCCCCAGATCGGCCGCGTCACGTGCTCGGTCGGCTTCACCCGCATCGACCCGTCGCGACTGCACGCCGAACTGCTCGGGCGCGCCGACGAGGCCCTCTACTACTCGAAGGACAACGGCCGCAACCAGACCAGCGATTACGAGGCGCTGGTCCGCGAGGGCAAGCTGACGTCCCACGACGGCGCAGCCGCCGACCACCAGGCCGAAGCCGACATCTTCTTCGACTGATCCGCGCCCATGCCGGCGCAAATCCGGCACGAAAGGCGGTCCTTGTGTCAAAATTTCGCTCTTTTTCACGCGTCGCGCGCGCCGTGGCGCGCACCATCACCGTCAGAGCGAACCATGTCCGAGCCATCCACCCCCCCGATCCAGGACGAGAACCAGCTGATCGCCGAGCGCCGGGCCAAGCTGGCCCAGTGGCGCGCATCGGGCAAAGCCTATCCCAACGACTTCAGCCGCGAGAACACCGCCGGCAAGCTCGACGAGCGCTACGGCGAGAAGACCCGCGAGGAACTCGAAGGCCTGCCGGTGGAGGTCAAGGTTGCCGGCCGCGTGATGCTCAAGCGGGTAATGGGCAAGGCGGCCTTCCTGACCATCCAGGATCTCTCCGGGCGCATCCAGCTCTATGTGTCGAAGAACGACGCCGGCGAGGACACCCTCGAGGCCCTCAAGCACTGGGACCTGGGCGACATCGTCGGCGCGGTCGGCACCCTCTTCAAGACCAAGACCGGTGAGCTGACCGTCAATTGCAGCGAGGCCCGCCTGCTCACCAAGAGCCTGCGCCCGCTGCCCGAGAAATTTCACGGCCTCACCGACCAGGAAACCAAGTACCGCCAGCGCTACCTGGACCTGATCATGAACGAGGAATCGCGCTTCACCTTCGTCGCGCGCAGCCGCCTGGTGCAGTCGATCCGCAACTACATGGTCGAGCACGGCTTCCTCGAGGTCGAGACGCCGATGATGCACCCCATCCCCGGCGGCGCCGCGGCCAAGCCCTTCGTCACCCACCACAACGCCCTCGACATGGAGCTCTTCCTGCGTATCGCGCCGGAGCTCTACCTCAAGCGGCTCGTGGTGGGCGGCTTCGAGAAGGTCTTCGAGGTCAACCGCAACTTCCGCAACGAGGGCCTCAGCCCCCGCCACAACCCCGAATTCACGATGATGGAGTTCTACGAGGCCTACGCGGATTACCGCAGCCTGATGAACTTCACCGAGGGCCTGCTGCGCCACGCCGCCCGCGAGGCGCTGGGCACCGAGGTGTTCGCCTACCAGGAACGCACCCTCGACCTGTCCAAGCCCTTTGCCCGCCTGACCATCGTCGAGGCCATCCACAAGTACCACCCGGGCTTCAGCCTCGAACAGCTCGGCGACGCAGACTGGCTGCGCGGCAAGCTGACCGAGATGAAGGTCGAGCTCAAGGCCGGCATGGGCCTGGGCGCGCTGCAGCTGATGCTCTTCGAGGAGACCACCGAAGCCGACCTTTGGGAGCCGACCTTCATCATCGACTACCCGGCCGAGGTCTCGCCGCTGGCGCGCCGCAGCGACACCAACCCGGAGATCACCGAGCGCTTCGAGCTGTTCATCGTCGGCCGCGAGATCGCCAACGGCTTCTCCGAGCTGAACGACCCGGAAGACCAGGCCCAGCGTTTCCAGGAGCAGGTCCAGGCCAAGGACGCCGGGGACGAGGAGGCGATGTTCTACGACGCCGACTACATCCGCGCCCTCGAATTCGGCCTGCCGCCGACCGGCGGCTGTGGCATCGGCATCGACCGGCTGATCATGCTGCTGACCGACAGCCCGGCGATCCGTGACGTGATCCTGTTCCCGCAGATGCGGCCCGAGTAGGGCCTGCGCATCGGCGAAATGGGCATCCACCAGATCCAGATCGCCTACGAGGCGGTCCCCGACCGCCTCCTGCTGCGGGTGTCGACCCAGGCCGGCGAGGAGTACCTCGCCCACCTCACACGCCGCTTCGTGCGCCAGATCTGGCCCAGTCTCGGCCCGCTGGCGCGCGCGCCAGAAGCCGTCCCCGCGGCGAGGCCTTCGTCGGGTGCGGGGCGCTTCGACAAGCCCTACGCCCCCGCCGACGATCTCGTGCGCCCCCTCGGCCAGGTCCCGCTGCTGGTCTCCGAGGCCCGGATCGAGCGGGACAAGGCCGATCATCTCGTCCTCGTCCTGCGCGAGCACCGGGCGCGCTCGATGTCACTGACCCTCAACGACAGCCTGTTGCAGGTTTTCTGCGCGATGCTGCGCGCCGGCACCCGGGCCGCCGACTGGGATCTGGATCTCGATGCCGCGGGCGACGCCCCTCGCGCGCCCCAGGCGACGCCGCCCACCGGCGTCCTGCACTGAGCCCGGTCCTCCGACGCCCGCCGATGTACGAGCACATCGAGCCCGCCGAGCTGGCCTTCGACGACGACGGCACGCCCCGCTCCACCCGCTTCGACGACGTCTACCACACCCGTACGGGGGCCCTGGGTCAGGCCCGCCATGTATTTCTCCGCGGCAACGGTCTGCCTGCGCGCTGGCAGGGGCGCCGTCGCTTCACGATCCTCGAGACCGGTTTCGGCCTCGGACTGAACTTCCTCGCCACCTGGGCCGCCTGGCGGGACGACCCTGCGCGAAGTGACTGCCTGCACTTCGTTTCGGTGGAGAAGCATCCGCTCACGGCAACGGACCTGGCCCGCCTGCTCGAGGGATTTCCCGAACTGGGCCCCATGTCCCAGGCACTGGTCTGCGACTGGCCGCTCCCGCTGCCCGGCATCCACCGTCTCTCGCTGGAGGGCGGGCGGGTCGTCCTGACCCTGCTCTTCGGCGACGCCACGAGCGCTCTGGAAAAGCTCGTCTGCCGCGCCGATGCGCTCTACCTCGACGGCTTCTCGCCTGCCTGCAATCCCGAGCTGTGGTCGCCCCGGATCTGCCACCTGCTCGCCCGCCTGTGCGCCCCACAGGCCACGCTGGCCACCTGGTCGGTGGCCGGCGCGGTGCGTGAGGCCCTCGGCCATGCCGGTTTCGACCTGCAGCGCAGTGCCGGTTTTGCCGGCAAGCGCGAGATGCTGACCGGCCAGCTCAACGCGACCCTGTCGGCGCGGGCCGAAGCGGCCATGCCCGCGCCTCGAGAGCGTCGCGCCATCGTGGTCGGCGCCGGCCTCGCCGGCACCGCGGTGGCACAGCGGCTTGCAGCCCGGGGCTGGCAGATCGACCTGATTGATGCGGCGGACGGCCCCGGACAGGGCGCCTCGGGCAATCTCGCCGGCGTGCTGCGCCCGCTGCCCAGCCTCGACGACAATCGGCTCTCGCGACTAACCCGCGCCGGCACGCTGCACGGCCTGCGCCACCTGGCCATGCTCGAGGCCCTCGGCCAGGCGCCACGCTGGTCCCGCTGCGGCGTGCTGCACCTGGCCCGCGATCGGGACCACCAGGCCAAGCAGGCCCAGGTGGTCGAGGCCCACGCGCCGCCTGCGGCCTACCTGCGCTTCGTCGAGCAGGCCGAGGCGGCGCGGCTGGCCGGCTGGCCGGTCGAGGCCGGCGGCTGGTGGTTCGAGCAGGCCGGCTGGGTCCAGCCACCGTCCCTCTGCGCCGCCAACCTCGCCGCCTGCGGCGACCGGCTGCACAGCCACTTCGGCACCCGGTTTGCACGCTTCGAGCGCCTCGGCGAGCACTGGCTCGCAAGAAGCGACGACGGCGCAGTGATCGCCGAGGCACCCCATCTCATCCTCGCCAACGGCGTCGGCATCGGCGCGTTCGCCCCCAGCCGGGTCCTGCCCGTGCGCCCCGCACGCGGGCAGGTGACGCACCTCGACGCGGCCGACGGCACCCCGCCCGACGTGGTGGTCTGTCGCCTGGGCTACGTCAGCCCCGCCATCGATGGCGTGCGCTGCGCCGGCGCCACCTTCCAGGTGGCCGACGACGAACCGGCCCTGCGCGACGCCGACCAGGCAGAAAACCTCTCGCGCCTCGAGCTGATGCTGCCAGGCTTCGGCGAGACGCTGCTTGCGCCCCGCCTGGCGGGCCGCGTCGGCTTTCGCCCGGCCTCGCCGGACCGCCTGCCGATGGTCGGCGAACTGCCAACCGGCGAGCGCCCGGACGGTGCCACGCTGGCCGGTCACCTGCCCCGCCACCCGGGCCTCTTCGCGATCTCCGGCTTCGGCGCGCGGGGCCTGGTCTGGTCGTCCCTGATCGGCGAACTGGTCGCCAGCCAGCTCGACGGCGACCCCCTTCCGCTCGAGCGTGACATCGTCGAGGGGCTCGACCCAGGACGCTTCCTGCTGCGCCCGTCGCGAGCCCGGATTCGTAACGACGAGTAAGCGGAAGCGATTCATTTGTAAGCCTTTTTCTGGCCGCCTCCAGGCCGTGCTGGATCTCGCTAGATTGCTCCTGACGTGTCAGCACGGACAACAAGGAGAAATCATCATGAACAGCAAACCCCGCTTTCGACTGCACCCGGTACAGTGGCTCGCCGCCCTCTCGGTGATCGGCTTCAGCGCCGTCGGCATCGCCGCCCTGACCGGCACCCTGCCCACCACGCAGAGCCACCAGGAGATCAAGAGCGAATCCCGCATGGCCGCCGCCGAGGCCTCCACCGCCACAGCCTCACCGAAGCCGGCGCCGAGGGCGGCATCCCGCGCCGAGGCGGCCCCAGCGCCTGCCGCGTCGGCGCCACAATGCGATGGCTGCGGCGTGGTCGAGTCGGTGAGCCCGGTGGCGGTCGAGGGCCAGGGCAGCGGCGCCGGCGTGATCGCCGGGGGTGTCGTGGGCGGCGTGCTGGGCAACCAGGTCGGCAAGGGCACCGGACGGGATCTCGCCACGATCGGCGGCGCCGTGCTGGGCGGCATCGCCGGCAACCAGATCGAGCGCAAGGTCCGCAGCAGCACCGCCTATGAGGTCGCCATCCGCATGGACGACGGCAGCCGCGAGGTCGTGCGCCTGCCCGGCCCGCCTGCCTTCCGTTCCGGCGACCGTGTCGCGCTGCGCGACGGCGGCCTGCAGCCCGCCCCGGCGCGCAAGGGCTGATCGTTGCACCACCCGCCAGGGGCCCGGCCGCGAGGCTGGGCCTCTGGCCGTGAGCGGTGAGCACCGGATCCAGATCCGGCGTCCAAGCGTGGGGCATTCCGGGCTAAAATCAGCGCCTCCCGCTCACGGTAGAACTATGCAAACACCTCCACGATCACGACGCCGCTCGCTCAGGGTCCTGCAGTTCATCGCCGCCCTCGGCCTGTCGGCCAGCGCCCTCGCCGCGCCCGCCACGCCCGACAATTCGCTCTGGTCCGAACTGCGCAGTTCGGCGCAGGTCACCTGTCCGCAGGATGTCGCCCTACCCCGCCCCCTGGTGGCAGCCGCCGCCTGCGGGGACCGCTACCGGGTTCTCGACCGGATCATGGCCGGCGCCGATCTGGCAGCCACGGACCACCGCCAGGCGCTGGCCGGCCGGACGGCGCTCCATCACGCCGCCCAGCGGGGCGACTCGGCGATGGCCGCCATGCTCCTCGACGCGGGTGCCGACCCGAACGCAGCCGATGCGGAGGGCAACACCCCGCTGCACCTGCTCGCCGGTGCTCGCCCGTCCGCCGATGCCGTCGATCTCGCCAAGAGCCTGCTGGCCTATGGTGCCGACGCGACCCTCACAAATGCTTTGGGACGCACCCCGGTCAAGGTGCTCGAGGTCAGTGCGACGCGCACGATCAGCCCGCTCCGCATCGATCGCAGCGGCCTGAAGACCCTGCTCGAGCAAGCCGAAGCCACCGGCCCGATCCGCACTGCCGAACCGAGCCTTCCCCAGCGCCAGGCGGCGGTCGAGGCCAGCAGCGATCCTGCGGCGGATGCCTCGGTCGCGGCGGAACCCGCCTCGGAAACCGCCGAGGCGGTTTCCGGGTCGGATCCGGCGCCGGCCGACGACGCGCAGGTGGCGTCGGAGTCGGCGCCGGCCGACCCGCCGGAGACCGTCGTGGAAGCGCCGGCGCCTGCGCCGGAACCCGAGAAGGTCGTCGAGGCGCCGACGCCCGCGCCCGAACCCGAGACGGTCGTCGAGGCGCCGAAGCCTGCTCCGGAACCCGCGAGGGTCGCCGAGGCGCCGAAGCCCGCGCCCGAACCCGAGAAGGTCGTCGAAGCGCCGAAGCCTGCACCTGAGCCCGAGAAGGTCGTCGAAGCGCCGAAGCCTGCACCTGAGCCCGCGAAGGTCGTCGAGGCGTCGAAGCCGGCCCCGGCACCCGAGAAGGCCGTCGAAGCGCCGAAGCCCGCACCCGAGCCCAAGGACACCACCGAGGCCGACCGCAGTCAGGTCCGGAAGACCCTCGCCCAGTGGGCCGAGGACTGGTCCTCCGGCGACCCCGAGGCCTACCTCACACACTACTCGCGCCGCTTCGTGCCGGCCGACGGCAACACCCTCGATGGCTGGAAGGCGCAGCGCCGCACCCGCGTCGGCAAGCCCGGCAGCATTCGCGTCACGCTGACCGACATCGATGTCTCCGTCGATGGCGACAAGGCCATCGCCCGTTTCGTCCAGGATTACCAGAGCGACAGCTACAAGGTCGTCAACACCAAGCAGCTCACCTTCGGCCGTGAAAGCCGCCGCTGGCGGATCGTCGACGAACGCACCGTCGACTGAGCCGCGCTCCTCCGCGATGGGCGCCTCCTCGCCCGACCGCAGCCTTCCCGTCGTATTCGTTCATGGCCTGTGGATGCACGGGCTGACCATGAGTCTGCTGGCGCGCCAGGTGCGCGACAGGGGCTACACCACCCTCAGCTACAGCTATCCCACCGTGCGTGTCGGTCTTGACGACAACGCGCGACGCCTCGCCGCCTTCCTCGCCCGACGCACACCGCACGGCGCCCATCTCGTCGGCCACAGCATGGGTGGCGTCGTGATCCTGCGCATGCTGGCCTGCTGCCCCCATCCACCGGTCCAACGCTGCGTGCTGCTCGGCTCGCCGATCCAGGGCTCGGCGCTGGCAGCGCGACTGCGGCGCAATGCGCTGATGGCTCGCGTGATCGGCCTCTCGATCGCCGACTGGCTGAACCATGGCCCCTGCGCAGCGCCCGCCGGCAGCGAGATCGGCGTGATCGCAGGCACCCGCTGCCTCGCCGCGGCGCGCATTTTCGGTGGTATCGAGCGACCCAACGACGGTGTGGTGTCGGTGGCCGAAACGCGCCTGCCCGGGGAGCAGGACCGCCGCGTGCTGCATGTCGGTCATTCCGAGATGCTGCTGTCGCGCCGGGTCGGGCGGGAGATCGCCACCTTTCTCGACAGCGGCCGTTTCGCGGCGTCTTCCCTCAGCGCCGGGCGGGAAAGCGCAGGCTGACTACCAGACCACTGCCATCCTCGCCAGCGCCGAAGTCGAGTGTCGCGCCATGCAGGGTCGCGACGCGCCTGGCAATCGACAACCCCAGGCCACTGCCGGAACCCGCCTGACGGGCCTCTCGCCAGAAGCGTTCGCCCAGGCGCGGCAAATCTTCGGGCGCCACACCCGGGCCCCGGTCCCGCACCTCCAGGACGACAGCGCCATCCGCGCCGCGGGTGACCGAGACGGTCACCAGCTCGCCGTCGGGACTGAAGCGCAGCGCATTCTCGACCAGATTCCGGAGCAGCACGGCCAGCCACCCCGGCTCGCCCGCCACCATCAGGCGTTCGGGCGCATCCAGCTCGATCTCGACGGTATCGGCGCTGCCGGCGCTCACCGCGTCAGCGATGACCTCGCGCGCGATGGCCACCAGGTCCACCTCGGCCCAGTCGCCGGCCACCTGGCTGTCGGCCCGTGCCAGAGTCAGGAGCTGCTCGACCAGGCGTCCCATGCGCCGGGCCGCTGCCAGCACCGCAACCAGCGCCCGGCGCTTCTCGGCGTCGTCGCTCGCCGCCAGGGCGACCTCGGCCTGGGCGCCGAGCGCGGCGATGGGGGTCCTCAGCTCGTGGGCCGCATCGCCGGTGAAGCGCTGTTCAGCCTGCAGGGCCTGATCCACCCGGACCAGCAGCTCGTCGAGACGCCGGACCAGGGGCTCCACCTCACGCGGTACGGCGAGCCCCTCGAGCGGATCGAGCCGCGACGGGGAACGGGCGGCGATTTCATTGGCCACGAGTCCCAGCGGCCGGATCGCCCGCCCGATGACGAGCCACAGCAACACCGTCAGCAGGGGCAATCCCCACAGCAGTGGCTTGAGCAGGCCCTCGGCCACCTCGTCGGCCATATGGCTGCGGGCGTCAGCCCGTTCACCGACCTGGACGAGAATTCCGCGGCCGTTGTTCCAGGCCGAATAGACCCGCCACCTCACGCCTTCGACCTCGCTGTCGCTGAAACCCTCGCGCACCGTGCCGAGGGGCACATTGGGCGCGTTCTCCGAGTGCACCAGCAGGCGGCCCTCGCGGCTCCACAACTGGAAGGCGACCTTGCGGGCGTAGCGATGGGTGAGCGGCGCATGCAGCTCGTCGTCCAGCTCCTCGGGCTCCTCGATCTCCATCGCCGTCTGGGTGATCAGCATCGAGGCGGCCTGAGCCAGGTGGCCGTCGAAGATCTCGGCGGCCTCGTGCTCGGCCTCGAACCAGGTCAGGATCGCGGCGACACACCACACCGCGGCCACCGCGACGACGACGACCGCGGTCGTGCGGGTGCGGATGCCGATGGTGCTCACGCGCCCGGTCTCGGCAACTGGTAGCCCACGCCGCGCACGGTGCGGATCAGGTCCCGCCCGAACTTGCGTCGCAGGTGATGGATGAAGACCTCGATGGTGTTGCTGCCGGTGTCGTCGTCCCAGCCGTAGAGCTGCTCCTCGAGCTGCGCCCGCGACAGCACCCGGCCTGCGTTCTGCATGAAGACTTGCAGCAGCGCGAACTCCTTGGCCGACAGCTCGACCGGCGCACCGTCCAGCGTCACGGTATGGGCCGCCGGGTCGAGGGTGATGGCGCCAACCACGACGGCCGGCTGAGAGCGCCCTTCGGCCCGGCGCACCAGCGCCCGCAGGCGTGCCGCGAGCTCGCCCATCGCGAAGGGCTTGACGAGGTAGTCGTCGGCACCGGCATCGAGACCGGCGATGCGGTCATCGACCGTGTCGCGTGCGGTCAGGATCAGCACCGGCAGGCGGTTGCCGTCTGCCCGCATGCGGGCCAGCACCTCGAGGCCCGAGCGGCGCGGCAAGCCGATGTCGAGTACCACGGCGCCGTACTCGGAGGTCGCCAGGGCGTGCTCGGCGCCGATCCCGTCCGTGATCCAGTCCGGCACGAAGCCGGCCTGACGCAGCCCCACCTGCACCGCATCGCCGAGCAGCGCATCGTCCTCGACCACCAGCACTCTCATCGCGATATGTCTCCCTCTGCCCGCTCAGTCGTCGTCGTCATCGTCGTCGTGATCGCCCATGCCGGCGTCCATGCTCTGCACGCCCGCCGCAGGCAGCCAGTCGGGCGCGAAGCCCGCCTGCCAGGCGCCCCAGGCGCCGAGGACCGCCACCAGCAGCAGCACGCCGGCGATGCTGCGGAAGCTCCGAATGCCTTCGCTTGCGTCGCCCTGCTTCCAGCCTGTGACCATCGCGCGGGCGAGATTCTCCCGGTGCAGAAAACTGCTGACGATCACCCCGGCGACATGGACCGCAACCACGGCGAGCATCGCCGATGCGGCGCCCTCATGCAATTCCTCGAGCCACTCGCCACCCATGTCCTGCCCCATCGGGACGCCGGTCAGGGCAATCACCGCGCCGAGTCCGAGCAGCAGGACAATGGCGATCGCGCCGGCGGGGTTGTGTCCAACGTGATGCTGGGGCCGGATCGTCAAAAGGGACTTGAGGTAGCCCAGCACCGCCGACGGCGGGAACAGGAAGCTGCCGAAGCGCGCATAGCGCGAGCCCACCACGCCCCAGATCAGGCGGAATACGATCATCGCAGCGAAGGTATAGCCGAGCATCATGTGCAGATTGATCCATCGCTCCGACTCCGCGGTGAGCCACGCGCCGGCGAAGCTGGCGGCGAAGGTCCAGTGGAAGACCCGGGTCGGCAGATCCCATACCCGGACCGGCTGGCGGCCGCTTGCGGTCGTCTCTTCGCGGGCACCGAGGCCCGCATCCATGCTGGCATCCATCATGACGTTCTCCTCTTGCACATCCGGTCAGCGGGCGCTGCCGGGGGTGGGAATCCGGATCTCGCGCTCACCGTAGCGACCCTCTTCCGCGCCGCGGTGGCACGCCGCACAGTTGGCGGCGCTGCCCACCTCGGGGCGCGAGAAGGTGTCGGACCGCAGGCCGTGCTCGCCGGGGCGGTGCTCCTTGCGGAACCAGCGGGTGTCGGTGATGCGCAGCAAGGGGCGGCCGTCGGCCCCGTCGCTGCGGCGCCTGCCGGCGTTGTCGTCGAGGTAGCGACGGATGGTCTGCAGCGTCTCGGGGTCGAGGCTGGCGTCGGTGCCGAAGTGATCGGCCAGTCCGTCCGCCACGGCGCCCCACGAGCGCTGCGACAGCAGTGCCGGCGGAAAGGCCACGTGGCAGGCACCGCACTCCTCGAGATACAGCGGGTCCAGCGGCGCGCCGCGAAAATCATCATCGTCTGCCCATGCCGCGCCTGCCGGGAGGACCGTAATCCACATCGCGGCCAGGGTGAGCGCCATGTGCTGGCGGAAAGATCTGTTCATCGTGTGCATGGTCGGACTCCTTATTGACCGATCTGAATCAGGTAGGCGACCACATCGGCCTTTTCGGCCGCTGTGCACTCGCGCCCCACAACATCGCGGCAATTGCGGCGGAACCACTTGGCGACACTGCGCTCGCTCGTCAGGCGCTCGGGATTCACAGCCGGCGCCATCGGCTCGATGGCCTTGCCCGTAACCTTGTGTCGACCGGACTTGCCCGGGTCGGCCGTGTGGCAGCTCGTGCAACGCCAGTCCTGCCCGTGGGGGGCCGCAAACCAGTCTCGCCCTCGTGCCGGCGAGGCTGCGAAGCCCGGGTCGGCACTGCGTGCCTCCCCCTCGAAACGTTGCAGGAAATCGGCAGGCCCGGCCGCCCCTGCCGGGAGGCTTGTCGCCAGCAACAGGCCGGCGATCAGCGTTGAAATCTTCATGGCAGCTCCAGCAGATTTGTCAGGATGCCTGGCAGCTTGGACGCGCATTCTTAAACCGCTCTTAATTCGCCCGGGACATGCCGACGGTCTGACAGGAAGGGCCGCCGTGCGTGTGCTATCCCACGCCGCGACAGCATTTGTCACCAAGGGTCGTTGAGTGCGCCCGGGCGGGCGAATAGAATCGGGCAGCACCCGGCCCTGAGCGCCGGGCGCCCGTCTCCCTGCCCGTCCGTGGATGTCCTGCGGCTGGCGCGGGTCCAGAAGCCAGCCAGACGCTAGATCCCTTGTCGAGCCCGCTCTCCCCCCCTCCTGCCGCCTGCCTGCGCCTCTGGTGCCTGGCCCTGCTGATTGCCCTTGCCAGCCTGGCGCTGCTGCCGGCCTCGGCGGGCGCAGCGCCCCGCATGGCCCTGGTGCTCGGCAACGCCAGCTACGATTTCGGCCCCCTGCCCAACGTCGTGAACGACGTGGCAGCGCTGTCCGACAAGCTGCAGCGCTTCGGCTTCCAGGTCGAGACCGCGATGGATCTCGACCAGTCCCAGACCTACAACACCCTGCTGCACTTCCTGGCCCAGGCCGTCGATGCGCAGGAGGTGCTGTTCTTCTATGCCGGCCACGCGATCCAGGTGAATGGCCGCAACTACATCGTGCCCCTCGACGCCAAGGTCGGCGGCAACGAGCTGGTCTTCACGCTGGTGGACCTGCGCTTCCTGACCGAGCGGCTCGACGGCCTCTCGGCCCGGACCAAGCTGATCCTGCTCGACGCCTGTCGCGACAACCCGTTCAGCCAGGCGGCCAACGCCTCGGGCGGCCTTGCCGAGATGAACGCACCGCTGGGTACACTGGTGGCGTTCTCCACCGCCCCCGGCTATACCGCGGAAGACGGCGTCGGCGAGCACAGCCCCTACATGACCGCGCTGCTGCAGGCGCTGGACGATGCCGACGCCAGTGTCGAGGAGGTCTTCAAGCAGGTCCGCGGGCTCGTCGTGAAAGCCACCGGCGGGCGCCAGATCCCGTGGGAGAGCACCTCGCTGATCACCAGCTTCAAGTTCGGCGCGCCGGTCGCGCCGCCGGCCCAGGCGGCCCCGGCGGCGACCGAGCCAGCCAGGACGGCAGGCGACAACTGCCCGAACTGCACCTGCGCCAGTCTGTTCACCAAATTGTCACTGGGCCTGGAGGGTCTGACCAAACATGAACAAGCCTTCATACAATCCGTTTGCCGTTGAGCGCCTGCTGGTCCTGCTGGCCAGTCTGTTCGCCCTGGTCGCCTGCACCGGCGACAAGGTCGCCGCGCCCACCTATCACGACGATCTGGACGGCGCGATCGGTTCCCTCGCCGGGCGCATCGCCGAGCAGCTGCCCGGCGGCCTGCTGTCGGTCGGCAAGGGCGGCAGCATCGTCGTCGTGGATGCCTTCTTCAACGAGCAGTCCGCCGAGGTGACGAACTCCGGCGTGCAGGTCCAGAAGGGCCTCGTCGAGCGCCTCGCCAAGGCCAACGACACCTACGAGTTCGCCGCCCTGTCCACTCGCAACCTGTCCAAATCCAGCCTCGCCATCCTCGGCAGCGTCCGCCTGGCCGGCAAGACCGCCGACAACGAGAAGTCCTACGCGCGGATCGAGGCGGTGGTGCGGGAGGTGGAGACCGGCAAGGTGGTCGCCAACGCCGTGGCCTTCGTCGCCAGCAAGCAGTTCGACGCGACGCCGACCCGCCTCTACATGGACATGCCGATGTTCCTGGCCGGCGACGAACACCAGCAGCGGCTGCAGGTGGTGAGCGGCAACGCCGCGCCGGTCAAGGACGTGATCGGCGTCTCGGCCCGCATCGCCGAGGCCACCGAGCAATACAACGCCGGCAACTTCAGCGAGTCCGGGCGCCTCTTCCAGGAGGCCCTCGACGCCTCCGGCGGCAAGAGCCTGCTGGCGCTGTCGGGCCTCTACCAGTCCCAGTTCCGGGGGGGTGACTTCCTCGCCGCCGAGCGCACCTTCGGCGACCTGGTGGCTGCCGCGATCGGCTCGGGCAAGCTGTCGATCAAGTTCCTCTTCGAGGTGAACGGCACCGCCTTCGCCGCCACCGGCGACCTGACCCGCCAGTACCCGATGTGGCAGCGGCAGATCGCCAAGCAGATCGCCGAGGGGAGCGCCTGCCTCGAGGTGCTGGGGCACGCCAGCCGCAGCGGCACCGAGGCCTACAACGACCGGCTCTCGTCGCGCCGGGCCGAGTTCGTGGCCAGCTCGCTGCAGTCGATCCGGCCCGATCTGAAGGGCCGCCTGACCTCCACCGGCAAGGGATTCTCGGAGAACATCGTCGGCTCCGGCACCGACGACGCCCAGGACGCCATCGACCGCCGGGTCGAGTTCAAGATCGTGCCCTGCCGCTCATGATCGGGCGTCACCTCGCGATCATCGCCGCGCCGCTGGCGGCCCTGCTGCTGGCGGCCTGTGCCTCGCGCGTGGAGCTGCCGGAAACCCACTTCCAGCAGGTCCGCGACGTCTCGCGGGCCATCTCGCTGGAGGTCGGCAAGCGCTTTTCGTCGCCGATCCCGGGGCTGACGCTGCCCCAGGAGCTGGGCCTGTCGAAGCCGCTGCTGCTGGGCGGTTTCCCCCAGGCCAACACGGCCGAGGCGATGGTCTCGGGACACCACCTGCGGGACCTGCTGCTGCTCGACCTGCGTCAGTCGATGCCGACCACGACCATCGCGCGGCTCGAGGAGGCCGGCGACCAGTCCAGCGCGCTGATGCTGCACGGCGTGGTCAGCTACGAGCCGGGCGGCCGCGAGGGCGAGGAGTCGAGCTGGTTCAAGATCGACTATGCGGTGCGCACCTATCCCGACGCGGAGGTACTGCTCAACGGCTCGGCACTGGTCAATGCGCGCCACTTCGATGCGACCCCGACCCGCTTCTACAAGGACGCGCCGATCTACTTCGCCGCCGAGCAGAAGAAGGATCTGGTGGCGCTGGCCTCCGCCGAGCGCGCCGACGCCTCGATGCAGCAGCGGATGCGCCGCTCGCTGGCCTACGAGAGCGCCCGCGGCGCCTACGAACGCCAGCAGTACGATGTGGCCGCCAAGCGCTTCGCCGAGATCCTCGAGACGGGCGACGGGCGAGACCTGCTGGCCCTCTCAGGCCGCTTCCAGAGCCTCTGGAAGCTCGGCCAGCAGGACGCGGCGGAGACCGCCTTCGGCCAGCTGATCGACGTCGCGATTGCCCGCAACGCGCTGTCGATCAAGTTCCTGTTTGCCGTCCAGAAGGACGACTTCGACCGCCGCAGCGAGCTCTATCGCCAGTACCCGATGTGGATCCGCCAGGTCGCCCGCGGGATGCAGGAGAGCGGCCGCTGCTTCGAGATCAAGGGGCACTCGAGCCACACCGGCACCGCCGCCTACAACGACGCCCTGTCGAGCGCACGGGCGCAGCGGGTGTTGCGCTACATGACCAGCGCCCAGCCCCAGCTCGCATCGCGGGTCAGCGCCAGGGGCTACGGCTTCCGCGAGAACATCATCGGCTCGGGCAGCGATGACGCCGGTGATGCGATCGACCGCCGGGTGGACTTTGCCGAGGTCGGCTGCCGCGGCTGAGCCGTCAGCGGGCCGACGCCAGTTCGCCGGTGATGCGGGCCGCGATCTGGTCGAGGCGATCCGGGTCGCCCCGTTCGCGACCGTGGGCCTTGAGCTTCAGGCCGGGAAAGCGCGGGATGATATGGAAATGGACATGGGGCACGGTCTGTCCTGCCGCCTCGCCATTGAACTGGGAGATCAGCAGGCCCGGCGCACCCACCGCACGCTGCACCGCCGCGGCAACCCGGCGCGTCGTCAGGATGCACGCGGTGGCGCCCTCGGGCGAGAGGTCCAGCAGGGTCACCGCGGGCTCCTTCGGCAACACCAGGGTATGCCCGTCGGACTGGGGCATGATGTCGAGGAAGGCCAGGGTGTGGTCGTCCTCGAACACCTTGATGCAGGGCAGTTCGCCCCGCAGGATGCGGGCGAAGACGTTGCTGTCGTCGTAGGCCATCAGAAGTCCTCTCGGCGGAACGCTGCCGGCTAGCCTAGTTCTTCTTCATCGCCCTGGCCATGCCCGCTCGGCTCAGGGCCTCGCAGGGGTCGGGCCGCTCGAAGCGCGGGGTGAACCAGACCAGGTCGTAGAGCCTGTCGCGGACCGCGGGGTAGTCGGCCGCCGAATCAGCGCCCTCGCGGACCTCGATCATCCCGACGCTGAGTACCCGGCGCCCCGGGGCGAGCGTACCCAGGTAGGCCGGCACGGCCAGATCGACCCGCGCGTGTCCGCCGCCGAGGATCGCCACCACGCCCCGATCGGCATAGGGCGCGATCCGGGCCGCCATCACCGCATCGCGGGCCCGCTGGGCCTGCACGATCATGCCCAGCATGCGGGCATCGACCTGGCCGCAGTGGCCATCGGTGATCAGGCCCTCCATGGTCTTCTGCCGCTCGGGATTCCAGTGGCGCTCGACCGCGTCGCGCCCTGCGCCCGCCGGCATTGCGTCGAACCCGTCGCGCGCCACCTGGCGGGCCTCCGGCCGGGACAGATTGATACCGATCACCGGCAGCCCCCGCGCCACCGCCTCCGAGACCAGCGGCTGGTAGAGAGGCCAGCCCCAGCCCTCGCGGGACAGCTGGCCGGCGTCGGCCAGGGTCTCTGCGGTCGCGTCGGGATCGGCCTGCGCAGCGGTGAGCGCGGCCTGGTGCTCGCTGTCGAATTGCTCCATCGCCAGCGCCAGACGACGTGCCTGCGACAGCTGCTGCAACACCTTCAGCTGCAGGCGGTGATGAATGGGGTTGTCGTGAACCTCGCCCAGCAAGACCACATCGGCCGCGCTCATCCGCTCGAGTGCGGCGCCGAGGGCGACCGGCTGCCCAGCGGCGGGGTCCACAATGTGACCGGCCAGGGGATGGTCGTGCAGCAGCAGGCCGTTGCCGGCACAACCGCCGAGGGCGACCAGGGCGAGCGCGGCCAGGAGGGCCCGGCAATGGCACAGAAGGCGGGAGGCGGTCGGAAAATCGAGCATGGCCGCAGTCTAGCAGCCCTGCCCGCCCGACGCCCCACCGGTGGGCCGGAATCGCCTATGCTATGACGATCCGCTAGCCCCCCGACGACCGCCATGTCCCTTCGCGACTCGATCCAGTCTACGACTCTTCGACGGCTTGCCCTCACCGGGCCGGCCCTGCTCCTCGCCGCCTGCGCGACGCTGGCTCCACCCGCCGGCGACGCGGTCGACGCCCGCCTCGCCGCCGAAGCCAGCGCCGGCCCCCTCGCCTACACCCAGGCCGAGGCCCTGCTCGGCAACGACCACGCCTTTGCGGCCAAGCTCGCACTGGTCGAGTCGGCCACGGAGCGCCTCGACCTCGCCTACTACATCTTCTCCGACGACTACTCGTCCTCGCGCCTGAGCCAGGCGCTCATCGATGCCGCCCGGCGCGGCGTGCAGGTACGCCTGCTGGTGGATTACTTCTCCGCCTACAAGGATCTCGACCGCTTCAGCTGGCTCGAGCAGGAAGGTCAGGGCAGGATTGAGGTGCGCTTCTACAACCGCCCGACCCGCGAGATCGTCCGCGATGCGGCCTACCTGACCACCAGCTGCGCCGACGTCGGGGCGAGCGGGGCCGCCTGCGACGACGCCAAGCGGGCCGCCATCGAGGCCCGCTTCGCTGCCGGCCAGCTCACACCGGACGCATCGGACGACGCCCGCCTCGCCGGGGCCGGCGTTTTCCTGTCCGGCCTCTACGGCAAGCATCCGAAGCTGATGGCCTACGCGATCACGCGGGGCCAGGCCATCGACACCGAGGCCCTCAGCGCCTCGGCCGGTGACGCCGGCGGCGATCGCCTCGACCAGCTCAAGGCCCTCGGCAAGGTGTACTTCCGTGCCCGCTACCTGGGCGGGGTTGATGGCCTGCGGGCGCGCCTGAAGCTCGCCTTCGCGCGGCTGGCCTTCGCCGAGCAGGTGAACCCGGTGTTCGAGACGGTCGGCAACTACCTCCCCGTCGAGCGCCAGAACGACGCCCAGGCGCAGAAGGACTGGGACTACCTGACCGAGTTCCTCCACCACAAGCTCCTCCTCGCGGATCGTGAGCGCCTGGTGCTCGGAGGCCGCAACGTGGAGGATTCGTACCATATGCGCCCGAACCCGCTGGCGCAGAAGTACATCTTCATGGACACCGACCTGCGGCTCGACCTCGGCGCACCGGCGCCGGTGCTCGCCGCCAGCTTCGACCGGCTGTGGGCGCTCGAGTCGGTGGCGTCGCTCGAGGCGGTGCGGGCCCAGGCGCCCAACGACCTGCTGGAGAACTTCGAGGCGCTCAATGCCGCCCAGGTGGCGTGCGACGAGGGCCGCGACACGGCCTGCGTCGACCGCGAACTGGCCGCCAGCTTCGTGCCCCTCGAGGCCCGCATCGCGCGGATCGCCGCAGCCCACCAGGCGCAGGTGGCCCGCTACCAAGACGATTACACACCGGAAGTGCCCGGGCAGCGGATCACCCTCGATCCCGGCGCCGAGATCCACTACCTCGAGAACCTGCCGGTGGCCGGCGGGCAGCGCAGCTACGGCGCCCGCCACGGGGAGGAGGCCGCAGGCGGCAAGCACATCCAGTCCCTCTGGCGCAGCGCCCTGAAGGCCACCTGCGAGGCTGGCGATGGCGGGCGCCGGCGCGTAGTCGTCCACAACGCCTACCTGTTCCTGCCCGCCAACCTGCTGCAGGATCTCGGCGCCATGATCGACGGCAGCCGCCCCTGCGGCGGCGTCGACATCACGCTGCTGACCAATTCACTCGAGACCACCGATCTGAACGTGGTCAATCTGCTCGCCGTGTGGCAACTCAAGGCCCTTGCCGACCACCTCAAGGAGACCCCTGCGACCGCGCCAAGGGCCACCTTCCGCTACCTGGAGTACCAGCCCGTGGCGGGCACGCGGCTGTCGCTGCACAGCAAGGTGATGGTCTTCGACCAGGCGATCTTCATCGGCTCCTCAAACGCCGACGTGCGCAGCCTGATGATGGACAGCAACAACGGCCTGTTCATCCGCCGGGCGCCGGATTTCATCCGCAGCTACACCGACTGGCTCGACGGCGTGATCGCACAACCCGGTCGTACTACGGAGCTGACGGCGTCCCTCGGGCGCGACGCCAACGACCTGGCCACCGAGCGCGACCGCCTCGTGGACCGGCTGCTCGACCGCTACGCCGGTGAGGAGCGCATGACCCCCGAGCAGCGCAGCGACCTGAAGCTGCGCCTGCAGGCCGCCACCGGCGAGGTCTATGTGCTCTCACGCAAGATCCTGCGCGGGGATGCCGAGGCGGCAGACCGCTTCAACGCCCTGTTCAAGGCCATCTAGCAACACGGTACGTCGTGTCTGGAATGTCGCCCGATGACGCTTCGATCGGGCGGCCCTGTGACGTTCCTGCCGCGCGGCGAACGCGCCCGTCAGCTCAATGCTTGATCCGCATCATGCAATACGCGTAACCGGATCGCATTACCCAATATAGCTATTTACACTCTCGGCGCTGCATCGCCGGGTGCGCGAGCCGCCACCCGGGAACCCTACCACCGGAGCCCGAGAATGACACTGAACACCCGCCTGCTCGCCATCGTCGCGGCAAGCCTCCCGCTGACCGCGATGGCCCAGCAGACCGTCGACAAGAAATGGGACACTGCCATAACCGGCACGCCCCAGATCTCCCAAGACCAGTACGCCGCGACCTCGATGGATTCCGCCGGCAACCTGTATGTCGCTGCCACCACGAAATTCAAGAACGGCACCTTCTTCGCCGACATCATGGAGGCCCGCCTCGTCAAACTCGACAAGACCGGCGCGACGATCTGGGATAACGCGTTCCGTGGCGATGGCTCACTCGGTGCCGAGGCCATCGACAGCGAGTACGACCCGCGGGGTGCGGTCTATCTCGTCGCCATGGACGCGGTCGGCTCCAATGACTCGCGGTCGACGCTGATCAAATACGACATTGACGGACAACTCCACTGGACAGCGGTGCGAACCGATTTCTCGCCCGCCCGCCTCTCCGTAGCGCCGGACGGGTCGGTCTATATGATCGGCAAGCTCTACACCTCGGACACTTGCATGGTGATCAAGTACGGTGCGGATGGCGTCCAGGAGTGGCAGTGGTCGCTGCCCGGACTCAAGGCGCCCGACGGCCAGCCAGGCGGCATCGCCGCAACCCAGGACAGCGGCGTCGCGGTCAGTTGCGGTACGCGGCTGTCCGACGGCATCACCGGCATCGAGGTCGCCCGTCTCGACGCGAACGGCGCCGTGGTCTGGGCCGACCGGCACGCGGAGGGAAGCGCGCATACGCTCAGACTGGACGATGACGGCGGCGTCACGGTTGGCGGCACCTACAAGAGCGACTTCTCGATCGCGAAATGGAACCCGGCCGGCATCAAGCTGTGGGGCGGTCGCTACGGCGACCCGACCCTGTTCGACGACCTCCACGATCTCGCTGTCGACCAGAACGGCGACGTCATTGCGACCGGCATCATGAATGGCACCAGTGGCTATCTGTTCGCCGACGCTGGCACCGTCAAGCTCTCGGGCGTGGATGGCAGCTCAATCTGGCAGAACACGTACCGGTCGGGCATGTTCAACGCGGGCGAGTCGATCGCCATCGACGCCAGCGGCAACGTGCTGGTGCTCGCCGAGTATCAGCAGGGCCAGATGTTGATCAAGTACGACGCCTTCGGCGCCCAGTCCTGGCTCCACATGCCACCCCAGGGCGAAGTGCAGCTCGTAGCCAACCTGATCAACCCGGCCACGCTGCTGCCGACGCCCCTCGGCTGCTACATCGTGGCTGGTCTCGGCTCCGGCGCCGGAACCGGTACCGGCGTGGACGCGGTAGTGCTCAAGTATTGCCTCGGCCCCGAGCTCTGCAACTGATTCGGCCCAGGCGACCGGGCCCTCCGGTCCGGTCGCCCGAAACGCCAGCGCGTTATCCTGGCAGGCCAAAATGGCGAATCGCTTGCAGCGAATCGCCGTAACTGTGACGGATCTGAGCCTCGTCGTAGCGATACGCCACTCCGGCCGGGCAGGCCAGGCGGGCGAGGCAGGTCCGGGCGCAGGGCGAATCGGGCTGCGTGCGGAAGCGCAGGCAGGCGGGCAGATCGAGGCCGTCCGCACCGACCGCGCCGGCCGGGCAGGCGGCTCGGCATGGCGGCGCCTCGCAGCGGAGGCAGGGCACGTCGCCAGCCTCGGGCGGCGTCGGGGTCCAGGGTGCATCGGTGAGCAGCGCCACCCGGTAGCCGAACCAGGTGCCCCATACGGGGTGGATGCCGATCTTCAGCGGGCTATCGTGGTGCCATCCCACCGCCCGCCCCAGCGCCTGGAGGTCGATCGGTGCGCCGTCCGGGTAGAGGCGCAAGCACCGCGCACCGCCCGCATGCCCGGACCACCAGCGCCCGACCGTATCGATGCTGAAATCGTCAATGGGATGGGCACCCCCGACACCGGCGGCCTGCACGGCGCGCCACAGCTCGGGGCCTGTATTGGCGATGAGAACGATGCGGCGCCAGGGCGACAGATCGACGGCGGCAGCCAGCCGTTCCCGTGTTGCCTCGGGCAGTGCATCGATGTCGAGAATGGCCTGCGCGTTCAGGCCGACGGCCGAGAGCGGCCGGTAATCCGGCCTCACGTCGCGGCAACGGCGGTGTCGGACATGGCGAGGATGAACAGGCGGTCCACCAGCGGCAACTCCCCCTGCGCGATCAGGGCCTGGGCACGCAGGTCGAGATCGGCAGCGAGGTTCACCAGGACAGCCACCGTCTCGCCGCGGGACTCGATGCGCCAGCGACCGGGCGACATCGGCGACAGGGGTCGCCGTTCGTACACAACCTCCCCGTTGATGCGATAGCGCTCGACGCCGGCGCCCGCCTCGAACTGCATGCGGATCGCGTCGCTGCCGGCCCGCTGCAGACTGACCCGGTCGCCGGACATGCCGAAGATGCGGTGGCAGGCGTAGTCGCCCTCCTCGCACGAGATCGTCCGGATCACGCCTCCATTGGCCACCGGAAAGCCGACCCGCCCGGCATCCTGCCCATCGCCGTCCCGAACCAGGGTCCACATGCCCCGTCCGCCGGACGGCCCCAGGGTCACCGAATACAGGAGGTTGGCGGGCGTTGTCGCGAAGCCGAGGGCGTCGATCACGGTGGCAGCATCGAGCGCCAGGCCCCGCGCCACTCGCGCCGACTCGCGCCGGCGATAACGCCAGATCACCGCAGCACCGACCAGCACCATCAGGGTCAGGGCAACGGCAAAAACCGGTACGGCGAGTTCGTTCGGCATGGGGTCAGACCGCCGGGGGCGGCGGCAGGGCAACGTCGATTCCAACACGGCGCAGTGTAACCGAGCCCATCCGGTGCCATCTCAAATTCGTCCCCTGCCTACAGCCGAGCCGGCGTCGGCCTACAGGCAGGTCTTCGCCCCCTGCTTACCTTGGTCTCAGCGGCCCCCGGACCCTGCGACCCGGGGCGACAACCGGAACCAAACCATGACCCGCGTGCCCTGCCTGACCCTGCTGTTGCTGCTGTGCGCCGCCCTCGCCGGCTGCGCCGGCACACGGGTTGCCCGCGACGAAACGACCGCCGCAAGCCGCATGGCGAGTGTGGCCGACGAGCGATCCCTGGCCGCGGCCGTCAGCGTCGCCGACGCGGACGGGCAGCTCACCCACCGGGAGCGGGTGGCCGCAATCCGCAAGCTGGGCGACGAGGGGCGCCAGACCCTGCTTGAGCGCCAGTTGGCCGCCCTCGCGACCTTCGGCGAGCTGCAGCTTCATGAGGGCACGCGCGGTGAGCTCCTGGTGGACGGTCCGGCGACATTCGCCGCGATGTTCGATGCCATCGCCCGCGCCCGCCGCACGATCCTGCTGGAAAGCTACATCATCGACGATGCCGAGGTCTCGCAGGCCCTTGCCCGACTGCTGGCGGCCAAGCGGGCCGAGGGGGTCCTGGTGGCCGTGATCTACGACGACATCGGCTCGGTCACAACCCCCGACGGCTACTTCGACGCACTGCGCCGGAGCGGCGTGATGGTCTGTGCCTTCAATCCGGTCTCCCCCCTTGAGCGGCCCGGCTACTGGGACATCACCCACCGGGACCATCGCAAGATCCTGGTCGTCGACGACCGGATCGCCTTCACCGGCGGCATCAACATCAGCGGCGTCTATGCGTCAGGCTCGCTGCGTTTCGGGCGCGGGCCGCACTTTGAGCGGGAGGTCGGCTGGCGAGACACCCAACTGCAACTTCAGGGGCCCGCCGTCGAGGCCCTTGCGGTGCTCGTCCGCCAGACCTGGCTCGCTCAGGGCTGTGAGGGCGAGGTGCCCGGTTTCGATCCGGATCAGCCCGCCGGTGGCGGCCGCGCCGGCGACGACGTGGCCTGGGTGATCGCCTCCAGCCCGGACGACGAGCGCAACCGGATCTACGCCATGCTGCTGGCCGCCATCGACGCATCGCTCGCCAGCATCCACCTGACGATGGCCTACTTCGCGCCGGGCGAGGACATGATCGCCGCGCTGTCCGACGCGGCCCGCCGCGGCGTTCAGGTCCAGCTGATCCTGCCCTCCCGCAGTGACTTCCGACCGGTGCTCTACGCGGGCCGTAGCTACTACCAGCGCCTGCTCGAGGCCGGTGTCGACATCCACGAGTTCGAGCATGCCGTGCTGCACGCCAAGACCGCGGTCATCGACGGGGTCATCTCGACCGTGGGCTCCAGCAACATGGACTGGCGCAGCTTCGGCGGCAACAACGAGGTGAACGTGGTGGTCCTGGGCCGCGACTTTGCGCGTCAGATGGAGGCCATGTTCCAGGACGATCTCGCGGCCTCCCGTCGCATCACGCCGGAGGCCTGGCAGGAGCGCCCCCTGCCCGAGCGGATGCTCGAGCTGCTGGCGCGGCTCTTCGAGCCGCTCTGGTAGGCCGCCCGCCCCGGCCGTGCAGACGCCGCCTCAGGCGACCAGGCCGCTCCCGATCCGCTCCAGCACCCGGTCGCGCCCCATCACCTCGACCACCGCATCGATCGACGGCGTCTGCGTCACGCCGAGCAGCAGGACCCGCAGCGGAATCGCCACCTGCGGCATCTTCAGGCCATGGGTCTTCATGACCCCCTTGATCGCGCCGCTGATCGCCTCCCGGTTCCAGTCCAGCCCGGCGAGCGTTCCCGCCAGCTCGCCGAGCGCGGCGCGGGACGCATCGGTCAGGTGCTGGGCCAGCAACTCGGCCGGCGGCGTCGGCGGGCTGTAGTAGGCGGCCAGCGCGTCGGCCAGCTCGTTGAGGGTCGCGGCGCGGTCCTTGTACAGCGGCACCAGCGCCGCCAGTGCCGGCCCGGCGGCCAGATCTACGCCCCGGGCGGCCATCCGCCGCGTCGCATCGGCAACCAGCACCGCATCGTCGGCCTGACGGATGTACTGCCCATTGAGCCAGTTGAGCTTCTCGGTGTTGAACTGGGCTGCCGAGGCGGTGATGTGATCCAGGTCGAACCACTCGACGAGCTGGTCGCGAGAGAAGATCTCGTCGTCGCCGTGACTCCAGCCCAGCCGCGCCAGGTAGTTGATGACCGCATCGGGCAGGTAGCCGGCCTCGTCGTACTGCATGACGCTGACCGCGCCGTGGCGCTTGGAGAGCTTCTGGCCGTCGTCGCCGAGGATCATCGACAGGTGGGCGTACTGGGGCACCTCGGCGCCCAGCGCGCGCAGGATGTTGATCTGGCGCGGCGTGTTGTTCACGTGGTCGTCGCCCCGGATGACGTGGGAGATCTGCATGTCCCAGTCGTCCACCACGACGCAGAAATTGTAGGTGGGGGTGCCGTCCGGCCGGGCGATGATCAGGTCGTCGAGCTCCGCATTGGCGAACTCGATGCGCCCCTTGACCAGGTCATCCCAGGCGACCACCCCATCCGCCGGGTTGCGAAAGCGCACCACCGGTCTCACCCCGGCCGGCGGCTCCGGCAGGGTCTTGCCCGGCTCCGGCCGCCAGCGGCCGTCGTAGCGCGGCTTCTCGCCCCGGGCCCGCTGGGCCTCGCGCAGGGCGTCCAGTTCCTCCGGCGAGGTATAGCAGTAATAGGCCTCGCCTGCGGCGAGCAACTCGCCCAGCACCGCCTTGTAGCGGTCCATGCGCTGCATCTGGTAGAACGGCCCCTCGTCGCAGTCGAGCCCCAGCCACGCCAGGCCGTCGAGAATTGCCTGCACCGCCTCCGGCGTCGAGCGCGCCACATCGGTATCCTCGATGCGCAGGATGAACTGCCCGCGGTGGCGGCGCGCATAGGCCCAGCAGAACAGGGCGGTGCGGGCGCCCCCGATGTGGAGGTAGCCGGTGGGGCTGGGGGCGAAACGGGTGCGGACGGCGGAAGGCATCGTGACGGCTCGGCTGAAAGCGGGAGAAAGGCCGGCATTCTACTTGATCGAAGGGCCCCGAATCATCGCCGCCTTGACGCAACCCCGGGCGCCCCATAAAATCGCCGCTCATTTTTTCGCGGGCGGTTAGCTCAGCGGTAGAGCACTTCCTTCACACACCAG
>JAGRGD010000097.1 GCA_020445665.1 Rhodocyclaceae bacterium | reverse complement strand
GAAGAGATCAAGCGCGAAGGTTGGCTCGACCAGCACATCCTCGTTGTCTCCCCGGAGGACGCGCGGCTCAACTGGACCGAGCGCGAGCTCTTGCGCCGCATCGGCGACCGTCTGTACGGAGCCAAGGGGCGTCGCCATGGTTGAGTGGACCGTTGATCTCGTCGCCGACCGCTTCCGGGAGGCAGCGCGCACGGCCCATCGTCTTCCACCCGTTCGGGTCCAGGGCTACTTCAACTGCTGGCCAGCCATCCAGCGCATGCCCTGGGAAACGCTTGGAGCCGAACCTCCCATCGTTCACTTCCCACCAGAGCCGGTGGCCATCGACCGCATGCTGGAGACGATGCAATGGGTACTCTGGCTGGAGGTGGAGCAGCGTCACCTCGTCTGGATGAGGGCTGAGCGCTACCGATGGAAGGAGATCTGCTGCCGATTCGGTTGCGATCGGACGACCGCTTGGCGCCGTTGGCAGGCCGCCTTGACGATTGTGGTGTCGCAGCTCAACGGCGTCGCTAAGCCGGGGCGGCATGAATGCGTGAGTGGAATCAGGTGAAGTCGAAGGCCGCTGCCGACTCGCGAGAACAGCCGCGGGCGCATGCTGCTTTTGCCATCCAAGGCGGCTGCAACATTTCGAAGAGGTTTGGCTACTATTCACCGTAGTCTTGCGAGCACTGCGCGTGTGAAGGCCACGGAGAAATTCGTGGCCTTCATCGTTTCCGGCGTGGCGCTCAGAGAACTTTCGATGGGTCCTTCCCAGCGGAAAAGCAATGCGGGGGGCGCGAGCGCGGCATTCGCCTAGCGTCCGACTGCAAACCCAGGTTTGCAGGGTTTGCAGGTTTGCACCCCGGCTCATCCAGCCCCGCCAGTGATCGCATCACTGGCCCGACGCCTCCCTCGCGGAAGCGTTTCTATTTCCTCGGCCCGCGACAGGTTGCCTCCTTGCCTGTCCGGGCCGCTTTCATTCGAGGTCCTGATCCTGAACATGCTCAACGTCGACTACCGCAAGGTCGAGACGCTGATTCCCTACGCCCGCAATCCACGGACCCACTCCGACGCGCAGGTGGCCAAGATCGCCGCCAGCATCGTCGAGTACGGGTGGACCAACCCGGTGCTGGTCGATGGCGACAACGGCGTGATCGCAGGGCATGGACGGCTCGCCGCCGCGCGCAAGCTCGGCCTCGACGAGGTGCCGGTGATCGAGCTGGGCCACCTGACGCCTGCACAGAAGCGCGCCTACGTCATCTCCGACAACCGCCTGGCGCTCGACGCCGGGTGGGACGAGGAACTGCTGGCGCTCGAGTTGGCTGAGCTGTCCGAGGCGGGCTATGACCTGGCGTTGACCGGGTTCGACGAGTCCGAGATCGATGCGCTGCTGTCCGATGAGACGGCGGGCGGCGACGGCGAGCATGAAGAAGGTGGCGACGACGCTGCTGACAATGTCCCGGAGGCCCCGGCGGTCCCGGTGTCTCGCGCTGGCGATGTCTGGGCGCTCGGCCCGCACCGCCTGATCTGCGGCGACGCCGCCGACGCCAACGTGGTCGCCGCCTTGATGCAGGGCGAGCGTGCGCGCCTGTGCTTCACCTCGCCGCCCTATGGCAACCAGCGCGACTACACGACGGGCGGCATCGCCGATTGGGATGCGCTGATGCGCGGCGTGTTCGCCCAGCTACCGATGGCCGACGACGCGCAGTTGCTGGTCAACCTCGGTCTGATTCACCGCGACAACGAGTTCGTACCCTACTGGGACGGCTGGCTCGGCTGGATGCGCACACAGCGCTGGCGGCGCTTTGCCTGGTACGTGTGGGACCAGGGGCCAGGGATGCCCGGCGACTGGGCGGGCCGCTTCGCCCCGAGCTTCGAGTTCGTCTTCCACTTCAACCGGGCGAGCCGCAAGCCGAACAAGATCGTGCCCTGTAAGCACGCCGGCCAGGAGTCGCATCTGCGCGCCGATGGCTCGTCGACCGCGATGCGAAGCAAGGAAGGCGAGGTCGGTGGCTGGACCCATGCTGGTCAGCCGACGCAGGACACGCGCATTCCCGACTCGGTGATCCGCGTGATGCGTCACAAGGGCAAGATCGGTCAGGACATCGACCACCCGGCCGTGTTTCCGGTCGCGCTG
>JAGRGD010000096.1 GCA_020445665.1 Rhodocyclaceae bacterium | reverse complement strand
GGTCGTGACGCGACACGCCCTGGGCGTCGAGCTGTCGCTCGACGACGATCTGGGTGGCGATGCCGGCGTGGTCGGTGCCGGGCTGCCACAGGGTGTTGGCGCCGGCCATGCGGTGGTAGCGGGTCAGGGCATCCATGATGGTCTGGTTGAAACCATGACCCATGTGCAGCGTGCCGGTGACGTTGGGCGGCGGCAGCAGGATGCAGAAGGCGTCCGACTTGTCGGTGTCGAGGCCGGCGGCGAAATAACCGCGCGACTCCCATTCGGGGTACCAGTGCGACTCGATCGCAGCCGGCTCAAAGCTCTTGGCCAGTTCCATGAAGCGGGGGCTCGTCGTGTAAGGGGTTGCAGGCGAAACGACGATTATAGCGGACTGGCCCGGGCCGCTCGAAGGCAGGCCCGGTGACGCGGTGTCAGTTCTTGGGCGGGTCGATCAGGGCCGAGATGTCCTCCGACAGTTCGGGGATCAGGGTGGCGCGCAGGTGGGCGATGGCTTCGGCCCGGATGCGCTCGCTCAACGCATCGAATTCCCGCGACAGGATCTGCGGCAACTCCGCGGTCACCCAGTCCTCGATCGCCAGCGTCAGCTTGGCGTCGAGGCTGATCAGGCGCTCTACCAGCAGGGACTCGTCGATCGCGCTCACTGCGGGCGGCGTCGGCGCGGCGTCGATCTGGGCGGCGCCGGCGGGGGCGGTAGTGATTTCCGCGTCGGCCGCGTCGGGCGCTTCGTCGACATCGGCGGCCGCCTTGGCCTCGAGATCCACCACCTCGGTCAGCACCGGCAGGTCGTCGAAGCCGTCGTCATGACCCGCCTGGTGGCGGCGGATCAGGGCGTCGGCCTTCTCAAGCAACTCGTCGGCCTGCTGGAAGTCCTCGGGCAGGGCCGGTTCGTAACCCGGCGTGTTCATGATTCCCCCCGGCTGCCGAGATCGTGCGGCATCGGCTCGATGCCGCAGCCCCGGTAGTGCTTCCAGCGGCTCCGAGCGGCCTGGCGCGCATCCTCGTCGGTGCTGACCACCTCGAGCAGCATCGCGAAGCGCTCGAACTCGCCAGGCAGGTCGTCGCCCAGATTGAGCAGCACGTCGTCGTGGGGCCAGGCCGAGTCTTTGCCGCCGAAGACGATCGACGTTTCCCCTGCGAGGGGGGACTCCACCGCCACGTGGGGGACAAAGCTGCCCGGCTCGAAGGTCCACAGCAAGTGGTCGAAGCGGCGCCGCTGCGTGTCGTCCGGAATCCGCACCGCAAGCCGGCGACCGCCGGCGAGGGCCCGCGCGGCGATGCGGCAGGCCGCCGCGATGCGGTCCGGGGTGTTGTGGTAGAAGTGGATCTCGGTGGCCAAGGCCGCGTCAGCCCGCGCAGCGGGACAGCAGGAACTCGGTCAGCAGCGGCACCGGCCGCCCGGTGGCGCCCTTGGCCTCGCCCGACAGCCAAGCGGTGCCGGCGATGTCCAGGTGCGCCCACTTGTACTTGCCGGTGAAGCGGGCCAGGAAGGCTGCGGCCGTGATTGCGCCGCCGTAGCGGCCGCCGATATTGGCCATGTCGGCGAAGTTGCTCTTGAGCAGGTCCTGGTAGTCCTCCCACAGGGGCAGCTGCCAGGCCCGGTCGCCGCTCGACTGGCCGCTGGCGAGCAGTTCGGCGGCCAGCGCGTCGTCGTTGGCCAGCAGCCCGCTGGGGATCTTGCCCAGGGCGATGATGCAGGCGCCGGTCAGGGTGGCGATGTCGATCACGCAGGCCGGGTCGAAGCGCTCGGTGTAGGTGAGGGCGTCGCACAGGATCAGGCGGCCCTCGGCGTCGGTGTTGAGGATCTCGATGGTCTGGCCAGACATCGACGTGACCACGTCACCGGGCTTGCTGGCCCGGCCGCCCGGCATGTTCTCG
>JAGRGD010000095.1 GCA_020445665.1 Rhodocyclaceae bacterium | reverse complement strand
TGCGGTGGTGAGCGTTGGCCGTGGCGTACCGCCACGCCCCGCCACCGCGAGATAGTGATGAGCGCCGTGCTGCGGGGCATGCGCAATCCGTTTCGCGACCGGGCGCGGGCCGGGGTCGTCGTCGTGCTGCTCGCCCTGGTCATCGGCCTGCTCGCCCTGCTGGTCCAGACGGCGATAGCCGGTCGCCAGCAGATCGCGGGGATGGAGGCGCGGGTGTGCACCCTGATCAAGTTGCGCGAGGCGGGCGCCTCCGGCACGGGAGCCCTGGCCGACCGCCTCCTGCATCTGGCGGACGGCCGCCTCGCCGCAAACGACCTCAGGAGGACGAGCGATGTCTAAGTTTCGAGTGTGGGGCATTGCGTTGGCGGCGCTCCTGGTGATTGCCCCCGGCTCGGGATTCGCGCAGCAGGCGCTCCAAGACTCCATGATCGGCACCAAGCTGACCCATTGCGACTTCAAGCCGGGCGGCTGCGCCTGCAGCTTGAAGCTGGAGACCGCGACGGACCAGGTCGAGATCGACGTTCCGCTCGGCACCCCGATCCGGCAGGGCAGCGGATACGACTACTCGCCGACCGTGAGAGGCAAGGCGGTCAGCGTCGTCCTCGCCGCGGACAAGCCCGGGAAGACGGCCCGCTCGATCGATGTAAAGGCAGCCAAACCATGAAACCGGAACTCCCACCCGAACTCGAGGCCTCAGCGGATCTCCTCACCGTCGGCAAGGTGGCCCGGCTGGCGGCGGTGAGCGCCGACACCGTGCGCTTCTACGAAAAGGAGGACCTGCTCGCGCCGGCCCGCAAGAGCGCGGCGGGCTATCGCCTGTATGGCAGCGACACGGTGAGACGGCTCCACTTCATCAAGCACGCCCAGGACTGCGGCTTCTCGCTCGCCGAGGTCCGCGAGCTGCTCACGTTGCGCGCCGCCGAGGATTCCTGCTGCACCGACGTGAGGAGCGTCGCGGTACACAAGAAGCTGCTCATCGAAAGCAAGATCAGGACGCTGCAAGCGATGTCGCAGGCTCTGAGCGGGTTGATCGCGCGCTGCGACGGCGGGCAGTTGCCCCTGGAGGCATGTCCCATCCTCGCCGCCCTCGACGCCAGCGCACCGCGCCGGCCCGCACCCAGAAAGGCAAAGGCGCCATGATTCTCGTGGAGATCTTCTCGACACCAGATTGCGGCAAGTGCGCCCAGGCCCGCGAGGCGCTGAAGGCGGTCGTCGCCGGGCTGGAAGCGGTCATCTGCCGGGAGGTGAATATCCTGGACGAGCTGGATTACGCGGTGGATCTGGGCGTGCTGAGCCCGCCGGCCATCGCCATCGACGGCGAACTAGTGTTCCCCACCTTGCCCGGGGCGGAGCGCCTGCGCCAGGAACTCATGCAGCGCGGCGCGAGGGCGCTCTGATGGACGTCGAGAGCCTGCGGCAGACCCTGGAGCAGGCGAATCTCGCCTCCCTCGCAGCAGGGTTCGTGATCGGTTTCCTGTTCAGCTTCAATCCGGTGGCCCTGGCCGCCATTCCCGTATCGCTCGCCTATGTCACCAAGGCGCGTGCGCCCGGCACGGCGGTGGTCTATGGCGGGATGTTCATTCTCGGCATGCTCGCCACCCACCTCGCGCTCGGCCTCGCCGCCGGTCTCGGGGGCGATGGCTTGCAGCGCCTCATGGGGCGGGAATGGGGCCTCGTGCTCGGGCCACTCTTGATTCTGCTGGGTCTGCTCTGGCCCGGCTGGCTGAGGCTGCCGCTGCCCACAATCAACCTGCGCGCGAAACGGGCGGCCACTACCTGGGGCGCATTCGCCCTCGGCGCGCCGTTTTCGGTGGCAATCTGCCCGTTCTGCACGCCGGCGCTAGTGATTCTGCTCGGGATCGCCGCCGGGATCGGCTCGGCCTGGTTCGGCGCCGTGCTGTTGCTCGCCTTCGCGCTGGGCCGCGCGGTGCCCATCATTCTCGGCGCCTGTGCGGTGGGCTGGCTGGAGGGCCTCAAGACGCTGAGCACCCATCAGAAGGCCTTCGAGATCGCGGGCGGCGTGATCCTGATTGTTGCGGGCCTCTACATGCTTAACGCCTATTTTCTCGTCGTGCCCGGTCTTGCAGTCTGAAACCGGCCCGCTCATTTCCCGGGCTGGAGACGAGCGTGTGTGCCGCACGGGCTGCTGCACCAGAAAAGAAGAAGCCACCGGAATGGAGGCTGGGATGGAGCGGGCAATTGCCGTCCGCATAGGTGCGTCGCCGTGGCGGACACCTCGAGGTCGTCCTCGCCGCTCAGGATGAGCGCGCAAACGCCATCGTGCGGATCGAAGAGCTGGCCGAAGTCGTCGCCGCCGAACTCGGCGCGGGCCAGCTCCCACCAGTCATCGAACGCATCCACATCCGGATTGCAGCCCACGGAGTAGGCAATGAGCTTCTGGCGTCCATCGGGCCTGCGCTCGCCAGGCTCGGCGAGGAAATACACGCCCTGCTCCTTGACCAGGATGACGCGGCATTGATTGGCCACCGCTTCGGCGAACACGGGCCGCAGGTCGGTGCCCTTGAATCGAACAGACATGGCCGTGATCTCTCGACGAAAAGGAAGCGGGCCTCCCGCCGCGAGGACGGGAAGCCGCGTGGGGGTCAGTGCCGGGCAGACTTTCGACCGGACAAGCATTGCACGCGAATGCGCCGCCAGTTCCCGTCGTCGATCAGCCGTTCCAGCGTCCCGCCGAGAGAATCGAAGAACACCTCATCGACCCGATCGACCAACTCGCCATCGCGGTGCAACTCCACCGCGTATACATCGAGCCCGCGCTCGTACAGCACGGTGACGCGTCCCTGGAATTTCGCCGTGGCCACCATGAAACT
>JAGRGD010000094.1 GCA_020445665.1 Rhodocyclaceae bacterium | reverse complement strand
GCGCGAAATAAATCATCAGCCCCGAAATTCCAGCCCCTCATTTCCGGAATGCGGAACGTTCCGCTCACGTGACCACGCTGAAATGTTGGGGCTCAAAATCAACATGAATTGTTCAGCGCTTCCCTAAAGGCAGCGCGATCCGTGCCGATGTAGACGTCATTCCGCCCATGGCGTTACCGATGCAACTTTCCCGGGTCATCCGCCGACTCTCCCTCGCCTGTCTGCTCTGCCTGACGACCGCCTTCGCGGCTCCGCCGGATGCCCCCCCGGAGCACCATGTCCTGATGATCTTCAGCGGACAACGGGACGCGCCCGTCGAGCGGATGATCGAGCGCGGCCTCAGGGAGGTGCTCGAGACCGAATCCGGCGACCGGCGCATCCGGATCTCGTCGGCCTATCTCGACATGTTCGACGGCTACGACCCCGAGATGGGACGCCTTGATGCAGACCGTCTTGGCCGCCGGCTGGCGACCAAGGGACAGCCCGACCTGATCGTGACGGTCACGGCCGTTGCCGCCCGCTTCCTGGCCGAACACCGGGCAACGTTCCCGGAGGACGTCAGGATCGCCTCCATCGCCCCACCGGCCGCAACACTGCGCCTGCGCGGTCCGCACACCCGCACCTTCACCAACCGTGTGCAGGTGTGGGACACGATCCAGCTGGCCCGCGAACTGTTGCCGGAGGCTACCCGGGCGGTCGTCATCGCCGGCGACGGCGGGCCCGACCGGCTCATCCTCGCCGCCGCCCGCCGGCAGGTCGCGGATGCGCCCGACGCCTTTCCGGTGAGCTTTCTGACGGACTTCAGCCGCGAATCCCTGCTCGCCCAGGTCGCCGCCCTGCCGAGCGACACGATCCTGGTGATGACTGCCGCCACGCGCGACATCGACGGGGTTCCTCTGGTGCCGCCGGCGGCCTTCGCCGATGAAGTAGCGGCCCACGCCAGCGTGCCGATGTTCTGCGTTTATGAGGGCACGATCACCTACGCGTCCTGCGTCGGCGGCATCGTCAATATGGGTCGCGGTCTCGGTCGTGCCGTCGGCCAACAGGTCCTCGACATGCTCGCGGGCCATGGCCCCTTCGAACCGGTCTCGATGATTCCGGGCCGGGCGGTCTTCAAGGGCACGGCGATGGACCGCTGGGACATGGACGAGGCGGACCTGCCGGAGGGCATCGAGATCGTCGAGGCGACCTTGTCCGTCTACCAGCGCTACAAGGAAGCGATCTGGACCGCCCTCGGCGTCATCTCGGCGCAGGCCCTGTCGATCTTTGCCCTGGTGATGGCGCTGCGCAACAGCCGGCGCAACCGCCGGCGCATCCGAGAGTTCCAGAAGCGCTGGAAGTTCGCCCTCGAGAGCGCAGGCCACGGCGTGTGGGACTGGGATATCCAGCGGGACGAGCACTTCTTCTCTTCGGGATGGTGCGACATGCTCGGGCTGCCCGCCAGCGAGGAAAGGAACCTGGCGCGGGATGGACTCATTCATCCGGACGACCTGGCCGACGTCCATGCGCGCGTCGCCCACGCCCTGGCCAGCGCCGAGGGAAGCTTCCAGAGCGAGCACCGGATCCGCCACGCCGATGGCCACACCCTCTGGGTGCTTGAGCGCGGGCGGGTGGTGGAGCGCGACCGCGACGGCGAAGCCCGGCGTCTGGTCGCCACCCTGGAAGACGTCACGGCCCGGCGCGAAGCCGCCGAGCAGATCGAATACATGGCCACCCACGATGCGCTGACCGGTCTGCCCAACCGGACCCTGCTGGCCGACCGGATCGAACGCGCCATCAGCCGCGCACGCCGCGAACACCACAAGGTCGCTGTCATCTTCATGGATCTCGACCACTTCAAGCAGGTCAACGACACCCTCGGCCACCACGTGGGCGACATGCTGCTGATTGCCGTGGCCGGCCGCATGATGCCGCACCTGCGCGAGGCGGATACCGTCTCCCGCCAGGGGGGCGACGAGTTCGTCATCCTGCTGCCGGAACTGCAGGAACCGGGCGACGCCGCGCGCGTGTGCGAAAAGCTCCTGCGGGAGCTGGACGAGCCGGTCCAGTTCGACGGCCACGATCTGCGCATCTCTGCGTCGATGGGCGTGGCCTTCTTCCCGGACGACGGTCCCGATCGGGAGAGCCTGCTGCAGAAGGCCGACGTCGCGCTCTACCGGGTCAAGGACTCCGGTCGTCGGGGCTACCGCTTCTTCAGTGCCGAGATGAACGCCGAATTGACCGACCGGCGGGACCTGGAGAACCGCCTCTCGAGCGCCCTCGCCGCCGGCCACTTCTCGGTCTGGTATCAGCCCCAGTTCGACCTGCAGACAGGCGCCCTCAGCGGCGCGGAGGCGCTCTTGCGATGGATCGAGCCCGATGGCACCACGATCTCGCCGGCCCGCTTCATCCCGGTCGCCGAACAATTCGGGCACATCCACGAACTGGGAGAGTTCGCGCTGCGCACCGCGTGCACCGAGGCACAGCGCTGGAACGACGGTTCCGGTCCGGAGCTGCCGGTGGCGGTCAACCTGTCGGCCGTGCAGTTCCGCCGCCCCGGCCTGACGGATTCGGTGGCGCGGGTGCTGGCCGAAACGGGCCTGCCACCCCGACTGCTGGTGCTCGAAATCACCGAGAGCGTGATCATGGAGGACGAGGCGCTGACCCGCGACACCCTGCGCGCCCTGGCGGCCACCGGCGCGCGCCTGGCGATCGACGATTTCGGCACCGGCTATTCCAGCCTCGCCTACCTCAAGCGCTTCCCGGTTCACCACCTGAAGATCGACCGCGCCTTCATCAAGGACCTGGGACGGGACCCGGACGACGAGGTGATTGTGCGGACCATCGTCCAGCTCGGCCACAGCCTCGGCCTGCAGATTGTTGCGGAGGGCGTCGAGACCGAAAGCCAGGCGGTCATCCTTCAACGGCACGGCTGCGAGTTCGTTCAGGGCTTTCTCTATGGTCGCCCGCAACCGGCCCGGGACTTCCAGCGGCTGCTCGGAAACGTGGCGCCAGTCGACGCCTGATTTGTGGTGAACGGCAAAAATATGCATCATCGCGCCTGCCGAGGAAGAGACCCCCAGTGCACCAGTCGGTCGGCGCAGCAGGATTGCCACCGATCCCGGTCTTCCCGTACCGGATGATGCCCTGAGTGGCCTCGGGCCCGACCGCCCGAGGCAGCGGCGACAGAATAACGAGATGCCCTCCGCCACCACCCCGTGGCGAGGCACCATAAAACTGACGATTGCCAGAATGAGTCACATCGAACCCGTTATCCGGGGCGCGCGGGAGAGCGACGCCGACCCGATTGCGAAGCTGCATGCGGACAGCTGGCGCAACAGCGCCCGCGGCGTGATGTCGGACGCCTACCTCGACGATCAGGTCTATGAGGACCGACGGCAGGTCTGGCGCAGTCGCCTGTCAGAGGCCGGTTCAGACTATCTGACCCTGGTCGCGGTCCAGCGCGACGGCCTGCACGGCTTCATCTGCTTCAAGCTCGGTGCCGATCCGCAGTGGGGGACCCTGCTCGACAACCTGCATGTGGATCCCGGACTGTGCGGGCGCGGCATGGGGGAATCGCTGATGCGAGTCGGCGTGACCCAGATCGAACAGCTGCGCGCAGGCGAACCACTCTACCTGCTGGTACTGGCGGCGAACGAGCGCGCCCAGCGCTTCTACGAGCGTCTCGGCGGCCGCCGCGAGGGGATGGTCGACATGCCCCTGCCGGAAGGCGGGCGGACGGCGCCCGCCGTGCGCTTTGTCTGGGATGCACCGGTCACCTTGCAGCCCTACGCACGGGACCGCTGAGCACCCGAAGACGCCATGAAAAAGGGCGCGCCCCTGCGGGTCGCGCCCTTTTCCTTGATCCGCGCTGGCGTCAGACGCGGAAGCGGCTCACCAGTTCGTCCAGTTCCCGGGCGCTGGCCTCGAGCGAGTGCGTGATGTCGGCGTTGCGCTCGATGGCGGCGCCGGAGCGGTCGGCCATGGCGGCGATCTCTTCCATGTTCTGGGCGATGGCGTTGGTCCCTGTCGACAGCTCCTGCATCGAGGCGACAACCTCCGAGAGCCGGTTGAGGGTCTCGGTGGCGCTGCCCTGGATGGTGCGCAGCGAGTCGGCCGCATTCGACGCCAGATCACTGCCCTTCTGGACGCGCGGCGCGATGGCTTCGATGCTGGTCACCGCCGAGGCGGTCTCGGCCTGAACCGAGGCGATCACCTGGGTGATCTGGGCCGTCGCCGATCCGGTCCGCTCCGCCAGCTTGCGCACTTCGTCGGCGACGACCGCGAAGCCGCGACCCTGTTCGCCGGCGCGGGCCGCTTCGATGGCCGCGTTGAGGGCCAGCAGGTTGGTCTGGTCGGCGATCTCGCGGATCACCTCGGCAATAGAGCCGATCTCGCTCGAGCGCTCCTTCAGCACCTGGATCTGCCGGGCCGCGTTGGCGACCGTCTCGGACACGTTGGCGATGCTCTCGGATGCCGCAGCCGAGTCGCGCTCGCCCTGGGCCGCCACCTCACAGGTGACCTCCGAGTTGCTGCGGGTCTGGCCGGTGCTGTCACTGACATGGGCCACGCTGACGGCGATCTCTTCGATCGCCGCGGCGGTGGACTCAGCCGCGCTCGACTGATTGCTCGTCGCCTCGCGTACCGTCTCGGTCGCTTCGGTGACAGAGCGGATGGCGTCGTTGATCCGTCCGGTCTGCTCGCGCACCGCACCGATCATGCCGCGCAGGTCGTTCTGCATCTGATGCATGGCGTGATTGACGCTGCTGGTATCGCCTCTGCGCACCTGCATCGTTGCCGACAGGTCGCCAGAGGCGATGCGGGCAGCCGAGTCCGCCAGATCGGTAGGCTCTCCTCCGAGCTGACGCACCAGACTGCGGCCAATGAAGAAGGCGGCCAGCAGGGTCGCGGCGAAGCCAAGGCTGACCAGAATGATCGAGTGGGTCGCGTGTTCCCAGAACAGCGCCTTGAGGTCGCTGACATACACACCACTGCCGACGATCCAGCCCCAGGGCGCGAAGCCCTTGACGTACGAAATCTTCGGCTGCGGCTGCTCCTCGCCCGGCTTCGGCCAGAGGTAGTTGACGAAGCCGCCGCCGCTGCGCTTGACCGTGGCGACGAATTCCTTGAACAGCAGCAGGCCATTGGGGTCCTTGAGGCCGCTCAGGTCCTGGCCGTCGAGTGCCGGCTTGATCGGATGCATGACCATGCGCGGGTGCATGTCGTTGATCCAGAAGTAGTCGTCGTCGCCATAGCGCATCGTGGCGATGGTCTCCCTGGCGAGGCGCTGGGCCTCTTCCTGGGAGACCAGGCCGCTCTTCTGCATGTCGTGGAAATGGGTCAGGATCGAGTGAGCCGACGCAACCACATGCTCCACCTTGAGGCTGCGCTCGTCGTGCAGCAATTCGTCGACCGTCTCGATCGCCTCGAAGGCGACGACGGCGACGGAAACGAGCGCCACGATCGACACCAGCGCAAGGCGCGACGACACTTTGAGCCGATTCAGAAAATCCATACGGACCTCCACATAAACCTTTGGTTGTTGTGGATTTTGTTTTCGACCCCGGCAGACGCTTCTTGAGGCAGCGGTGACGAGTGGTAATACGGAGCCGAACTGCGGGATACGCCTGCATCAAGCCTGGGTGTACCGACACACTTTCGTACAACTCACCGCTTGACGTGGGATTATTTCCCACTACTATGGAACTACCGACGCAGGACCCCCACTTCTGCACGACGGCCACACCACACTTTCGTTTTGACATGGAGGCACACATGCGACATTCCTTCGGCATTCCGCGCGGCATTGCAGTGGCTGGCTGCACCGCCACTCTGATTCTTGCCGCCTGCGGCGGTGGCGGCGGCGGGGGCAGCGACAGCAGCGCCGGCGGCGGTAGCACCGCGACCGCGGCGGACACCACGGTCGGCCCGATCACCGGCTTCGGCAGCATCATCGTCAATGGCGTCCGCTTCGAGGACAACGCGGCCCGCGTCAACGACGACAGCGGCAACGTCATCTCGTCCAGCGCCCTGCGACTGGGCATGACCGTCGAGATCCGGGGCAGCATCAACGACGACGGCACCGGCACGGCGAGCGACATCAGCCTGTTCTCCGAACTGAAGGGCCCCCTCGCGGACCTCGACACGGCCGCCGGCACCTTCTCGGTGCTCGGCTTCACGATCCAGACCGACGGCGCGACCATCTTTGAAGATGTCGCGGGCCTCAGCGGCCTCGCCAACGGTGACTTCGTCGAGGTCTATGGCCTGCGCAGCGGCAGCACGATCACCGCCAGCCGCGTGGAGAAGAAGGATCCCTCCACCAGCGCCGACCTCAAGCTGCGTGGACAGGTGGCCAACCTCGACACCGCCACCACCACCTTCACCCTCGGCACGGCGACCATCAACTACGGCTCGGCCTCGGTGCTGCCCTCCCTCAACGCCCTGGTCGACGGCGCCTTCGTGGCGGTGCGTTCCGACGCGGTTCCCAGCGGCGATACGGTCCAGGCGAGTCGCGTCCAGGTCGTCGGCAACGTGCCGTTCAGCTTCGACGACGGCGGCAAGCTCGAGATCCAGGGCGTGGTGTCCGACTTCACGGCGATCAGCAGCTTCGTGATCAGCGACATCACGGTTGATGCGTCCAACGCGGTGTTCCTGCGCGGCTCGGCGGACGATGTCGGCAACGGCACGCGGCTGGAAGTCGAAGGCCCGTACAGCAACGGCGTGCTGACTGCCACCAAGGCCAAGTTCGAGGACGGCTCCGGCATCGACGAGTTCGAGCTGCACGGCACCGTGAGCAACTTCGTGTCGCTCGCCAGCTTCCAGGTTCGCGGCGTCACCGTCGATGCCTCGGGCAGCGTGCTGTTCGAGCGGGGCACGGCGGACCAGGTGGCCAACGGCCGCTTCGTCGAGGTGGAAGGCTCGGTCGATTCCAGCTCGGGCAGCGCCGTCCTGGTGGCGACCAAGCTCAAGTTCGAGGACGTCTCCGGTGGTGACGGCTCGTCCGACGACAACAGCGGCGGCTCCTCGGGCAGCGACGACAACGGCGGCTCGTCCGGCAGTGACGACAACGGCGGCTCGTCCGGCAGTGATGACAACGGCGGCTCGTCCAGCAGCGATGACAGCAATGAATTCGAGTTCAAGGGCACGATCAGCGCGGTTGGCGGCGACACCATCCAGGTGGGCGGCCGCAGCGTGACGATCACCTCGGGCACCCAGTTCCGCCGCATCACGCGGGAACAGCTGGTGGCCGGCGCCTTTGTCGAGATCAAGGGCGAACTGCAGGCCGACGGCAGCGTTCTGGCCGAGCGGATCAGCCTCGAAGACTGAGCCCCTCTGGCTGGCAGAAACGGCGGGCGCCCTGAGGGGCGCCCGTTTTTTGCGGCCGCATCCTGCCGCCGGCACCCCGGTTGGGGGCTAGAATGTGGGGCTATGCCTTCCCCGCATGCTCCTTTGCCCGCCCCCCCCGTCCACCTCGTCGACGGCATCCGACAGCTTGAGCTCGACTACCGGGATGCCTCTCCCCCGCTGATGGAGCGGGCCGGGGCCGCCGCTGCCGAACTGGCGCAGACCCTGCGCACCGCGAGCGGCCCCGTCCTGATCGCCTGCGGACCGGGCAACAACGGCGGCGACGGGCTCGTCGTCGCACGCCTCCTGAAGGCCGCCGGCATCGCGGTTCACGTGCTGATGGCGGGTGACGAGTCGCGTCTGCCCGACGACGCCGCCAAGGCCATGCGCGCCTGGCGGCAAGCCGGCGGCAGCTGCCACGCGGCGCTGCCCGCCGAACACCCCGCGCTGATCATCGACGCCCTGTTCGGCATCGGACTTCAGCGCCCCCTCGCTGGCGACATCGAGGCGCTGGTGACGCACCTCAATGGGCTGGAGGCCCCGCGCCTCGCCCTCGACATACCGAGCGGCCTCGATGCCCGCACCGGATGCGTGCTGGGCTGCGCCATTCATGCCACCGAGACCCTGAGCTTCATCGGCCTCAAGCCGGGGCTGCTGACGGCCGACGGGCCAGACCACTGCGGCCGCATTACGGTTGCCGACCTCGGCATACCGGCCCGCGACACCGCCGGCTGCGGGCATCTGCTGTCGCAGGCCCTGTTCGCCGATCGGCTGGTGCCACGACTGGCCAACTCCCACAAGGGGACCTATGGCGACGCGGTCGTGATCGGTGGCGCGCGGGGCATGATCGGTGCGGCCTTCCTGGCCGGCCGGGCGGCGCTTCACGTGGGCGCCGGCCGCGTCTTCGTCGGCCTGATCGACACCAGCGTGCCGGCCCTCGATCCGTTTCAGCCGGAGCTGATGGTGCGCTCCGCGGCGAGTCTCGCCCAGGCACCGGCCGCCCTCGCCGTCGGTCCGGGCCTGGGACGCAGCGCCGAGGCGATCCAGGCCATGCGGCACGCACTGGGCGGCAATGCGCCGCTGGTGCTCGACGCCGACGCCCTCAACCTGCTCGCCGAGGATGAGGAACTGGCCGATAGCCTCCGCCAACGCACGGCGCCGGCCGTTCTGACGCCCCACCCCGCCGAGGCGGCCCGCATGCTCGGAACCACGACGGAGGCGGTTCAGGGCGACCGCCTTACTGCAGCGCACGACCTGGCGAAGGCCTACGGCTGCCCGGTCCTGATCAAAGGCACGGGCAGCCTCATCGCGACCCCGTCGGGTCACTGGTATATCAACGCCACCGGGCACCCCGGCATGGCGACGGCCGGCATGGGCGACTGCCTGTCGGGGATCATCGCCGGCCTGATCGCCCAGGGTTGGCCGGCCGAGCAGGCCCTGCTCGCCGGCACTCACCTGCACGGCGCCGCCGCCGACAGGCTGGTCGCCGATGGCATCGGGCCGGTGGGCCTGACCGCCAGCGAGACCGCCAGCGCGGCGCGGCGTGTGCTCAACGAATGGATCTCGCAGCTCACCCCGACAGCCCCATGAATGACCGCAGCGCGCTGCCCACCTTGATGCTCCGGGAGTTGATGCAGGCGGCGCTGCACCTTGGACCCGAGGTGCCGCTCCGGCAGGCCCTGGCCACCATGACCTCGACCCGCGCGACCGCGATGGTGGCCGTCGAGGAGGGGGTGCCGGTCGGCCTGTTCACCGAGCGCGACGCGGTCAGGCTGTGCCTCGACAGTGACGTCTCCGAACTGCTGCTCGGACAAGCCTGCAAACGCTCGCCCCTGACCGCGCCGCCGGAGACGAACTTCGTCGACGCCTATCGCCGCATGCTCGCGGCAGGCACGCGCCATCTGCTCGTTACCGACCCGGACGGGATGCTGCTGGGCATCGTCGCCGAATCGGACCTGGTCGGTCACTTCGGGGTCGAGCACTTCGCCCACCTCGACAGCGTGGACCGGTTGATGAGCCGCCGCGTCTGCAGCCTGCCGCCGACCGCCTCGATGCGCGATGCTGCTCGGGAACTGCGGCTACGGGGCATCGGCTCGGTGGTCGTCGAGGCGACGGACGGACGCGCCATCGGCATCGTGACGCTGACCGACCTGACCCGTAGCCTGGCCTGCCACGGCGACCTCGCCGAGGTGCCCCTGGCGGCCGCCATGTCTCCCAACCTGATCACCGTCGACGTATCGGAAAGCGTCTTCGTTGCGGCGCGGCGCATGCAGGAGGCGCAGATTCGCCACCTGGTGGTCACCGAGGCGGGACGCACCGCCGGCGTGCTGACCGAGCACGACATCCTGCAGACGATGGAGACCCGTCACGCCGAGGTCTTGCGCCGGATCATCGGCGAGCAGGCCCGCGAGCTGGAGTCTCACCGTCGACGCCTGCAGGAACGCGACCTTCTCGACCAGTTGTTGTCGCGCAGCCATGGCCTGGGATTCGTCGTGGTACAGCCCGACCGGACCGTCTCCTACGCCAACGAGGCGGCCTGCACCCTGCTCGACTGCCCGCCGCCCCACGGACGGCCCTTCGCCGAGGCGCTGGTCCAGCTCGGGCCGGACAGCCGCCACCGGCTCGAGGCGCTCGCCAGCCAGCCGCCAGCCGGCGAATGCGCCTTCCGGCTACAGGATGGCGAGCGGGACATCGGCGTGCGGACGCTCCACATTCAGGGCAAGCCGGAAGGCGCCCACGGCCCGCTGCTGCTGATCCTCAACGACGAGGCTGTGGCGCGCCGCACCGAGGAGATCCTGGAGTTCAACCATCAGGTCGTGCGCGAGATGCCGCACATGGTCCTGTGGGTGGATCGCGCCGGGCAGATCGTCCATGCCAATCGCGCGCTCCACAACACCCTGGGCTTCGTGCCCGGGGCGCTGCTGGGAACGCCCATCGGCCCGCTCACGCCCCGCTGCGACGAGCGCGGCTTCGACGAGCGGCTGCGGCAATTGCGCAGCGACGGCTCCCGCGTCTTTCGAGGACACCTCCGGCGCCGCGACGGAAGCGAGCTCCCGGTGGAAGTGTTCGGCAGCCACCTGTCGTTCCGGGGGGCCGACTATTTCGGTGGTTTCATCCGTGACCTGACCGACCAGCAGGAAGTCGAGCGCGCCCTGGCAGACTCCCAGCAGCGGCTGCTCGCGCTGGTCCAGTCCTCGCCCGATTTCATCGTCGTCAAGGACGCCGAGAACCGCTGGCAGGTCGCCAACCAAGCGGGCCTCGAGATGGTTGGCCTGGCCCACGCCAACTACCTCGGCCTGACCGACAGCGAACTGGCCGCTGAGGCCCCGCCGGCCTATGCGGAGAGCCTCCTTCGCAGTGCGCACACCTGCGCCCGTGCCTGGCAGGAACGCAAGCCCCTGCATGCCCTGCACGCCCTGCCCCATCCGGACGGGGACAGCCGCTACCTGGACATGATCACGGTACCGGTCTTCGACAGCACCGGCGATCGAAAGGCGCTGGTGGTGATTGGCCGCGACGTCACGGCACGGATCCGGGCAGAGCAGGAGCGGGACGCCAGCATCGCGCGGCTGCGAGCCGCGGTGGCTGCGATGGATGATCTGCTGCTGGTCCTGGACGAGCATCACCGCTTCGTCGACCACTATCCCCGAGACAGCGCGGCGCTGCGGATGCACTCGCCCGGCCCGCTTCGCGGCCGGCCGATCACGAAGGTGCTGCCCCAGAGCGTCGTCCTTCGCTACGAGGAGGCGGCGGCCCGGCTCGCCCACACGGGCCGGCCCCAGGGCTTCGACTACGAGATCCCGGGCTCGACCGGCCAGACCCACTGGTTCAGCGCCCGCCTGACCGGCCAGACCGGACCCGACGGCCACCGCACCGGATTCACGATGCTGATCCGGGACATCTCCGAGCGCAAGGCAAGCGAGGCGCACATTCGCGAGCTCAACGAGTCGCTGGAAGAGCGGGTCATCCAGCGGACCAGCCAGATGCAGGCCGCGATCCAGGAGCTGGAGTCATTCAGCTATTCGATCTCCCACGACCTGCGCACCCCGCTGCGCGCCATCGAGGGCTTCGGCCGGCTGCTGGAGACCGAGTATGGCGACATCCTGGACCCGACCGCGACCGACTACCTGAGCCGGATTCGCCTGGCCGCCCAGCGCATGGCCAACCTGATCGACGACCTGCTCGATCTCGCCCGGGTCTCGCGAAAGAACCTCCAGAAAAAGGAAGTCGACCTCTCTGCCCTGGCGGCCGAGATCTTCGAGGAACTGCGCGAGCGCCAGCCGTGGCGAACGGTCGCCGTAAACATCGAGCCCGGCTTGCGGGGCAGCGCCGACCCGATGCTGATCCGGGCCGTCCTCGACAACCTGATCGGCAATGCCTGGAAATTCACCGACGGCGCATCCAATGCAATCATCGAATTTGGTTGCGACCGGGAGGGGGCGTCACCGAGCTACTACGTGCGCGACAACGGTGCCGGCTTCGACATGACCTACGCCGACCGTCTCTTCAAGCCCTTCCAACGTCTCCACTCCCAGTCCGAATTCGAGGGCACCGGGATCGGCCTGGCCACGATCCACCGGGTCATAAGCCGCCACGGCGGCAGCGTGTCGGCCTTCGGCGAGCCGGGCAAGGGCGCCTGCTTCCGCTTCTCGCTGGGTGACTGAGGGCGCCCGCCTCTTCTCCCCGACCCAGCCATGAATGCTTCCACCGTGTCATCGCCCGCCCGTGGCATTGTGCTGCTGCTGGCCGCGCTCAGCTTCTTCGTGGCCCTCGACTCGACGGCCAAGCACCTCTCCGGGCACCTGCCCGTGCCGATGCTGGTATGGGCCCGCTACACGATCCATTGCCTGCTGATGGTGGTGCTGCTGGCACCGTCGATGGGTCGCCAGATGCTCCGCACCCGCCGTCCACTGCTGCAGTGCCTGCGGGCCCTCTGCCTGGTGCTGGTGACGGTGCTGACCATGAGCGCGTTTCGCATCATGCCGATCGCCGAAGCCACGGCGATCCTCTTCGTCTCGCCGCTCCTGGTCACCCTCGCCGCGGGACCCTGGCTTGGCGAGCGGGTGGGGCCGGTGCGCTGGGTCGCTGTGGGGCTCGGCTTCGTCGGCGTTCTCCTGATTGCCCGCCCGGGCAGCGCCTTGCCTGTCGGGGGCATCGCACTGGCCGGTGCGGCGGCCGTCTGCTTCGCCGCCTACCAGCTGCTGACGCGCGTTCTGAGCCCGACCGAACACCCGGTCACGACCCTGTTCTACACCGCGCTGGTGGGCAGCCTGGCGAGCACCGCCGCCCTGCCCTGGGTCTGGGAAGTGCCGCCCCTGAGCCCGGTCGACGTGTTGATGGTGGTCTCGCTCGGGGTCTACGGCGGGCTCGGCCACTTCCTGCTGATCCGGGCATTCCGGGAAGCGCCCGCCTCGACCCTGTCGCCCATCATGTACGCACAACTGGGCCTGGCGACCCTTGCAGGCTGGCTCGTCTTCGGCCAGTGGCCCGATTTTCCGGCCCTGATCGGGATCGGCATCATCGCCACCGCCGGCGTGATGATCGCGCTGCAGGCGCGGCGCGATCATCTCCGCGAGGTGGTGCTCAGGCGGCTTCCGCCATCGGCTCGGATCTGAACTCGATCCGCCCCCCGACAAGATCGACGAAGACCCGGTCACGAGCGCCGAAGCGCCCTTCGAGGATCGCCTTCGAGAGCGGATTCTCGATGCGCTCCTGGATCGCCCGCTTGAGCGGTCGCGCACCGAACACCGGATCAAAGCCTGCCTCGGCAATCAGGGCCAGCGCCGCATCGGACACCGTGAGGCCCATCTCGAGCCGCGCCATCCGCTTTTCGAGCCCCTGCAGCTGGATCCGGGCGATGCCGCCGATATGCTGCTGGTCCAGGGCATGGAAGACGACCACCTCGTCGATCCGGTTCACGAACTCCGGCCGGAAGAAGGTCTTGACCTCCCCCATCACCGCCAGCTTGATCACCTGGTAGTCGTCGCCGGACATCTGCTGGATCATCTGGCTGCCCAGGTTGGACGTCATCACGATCACGGTGTTCTTGAAGTCCACCGTGCGGCCCTGGCCGTCGGTCATTCGGCCGTCGTCGAGGACCTGCAGCAGCACGTTGAAGACGTCCGGGTGCGCTTTCTCGACCTCGTCGAAGAGGATCACCGAGTAGGGCTTGCGACGGACCTGTTCGGTCAGATAACCACCCTCCTCGTAGCCCACGTAGCCCGGCGGCGCGCCGATCAGGCGGGCCACCGAGTGCTTCTCCATGAACTCGCTCATGTCGATGCGGATCAGGTGCTCCTCGCTGTCGAACAGGAACTCAGCCAGGGTCTTGCACAGTTCGGTCTT
>JAGRGD010000009.1 GCA_020445665.1 Rhodocyclaceae bacterium | reverse complement strand
CTGGCGGGCGGCCTCGGCTTCCTGGCGGCCAACGGCGTCGTCGACATCACCGACGGCGGCGCCAGCTACGGCAACCTCGACACCAGCGGCAGCGACCTCGCGGGCGAGGCCATGTTCGTGGCGGAGTACGCCCTGGCAGCGAACAAGGGTCTGCGCCTGACGGCCGGCTGGCTCCTGGCGAAGGTGGCTCGCGTGGACGTGGGCGGCCGTCGGGCCACCAACGAGGACGGCTCGGACCTCGCCCTGGACTACTCGGGTTCGACGCTCAGGCTGGGGATGATCTGGCGGTTCGGGGGCGGGGCGACCGCGCGGACCGCCCCGGTGGATGTCCACTGATCAGGCCTGGCCGTCCGTTCCGAGCAGCCCCTGCAAACGCTCGATCTCGGGCTGGATGACCTCGTCGTCGAGGCGGGGAAAGAGGATCTCCGACTCGCCGAGCCTGCGGCCGCCGGGAATCGAGCGTGTGCCCTCGTCCCAGCCGCCCCGCCACAGGTCGCTCTCCATGCCGAGCCACGCCCACAGCTTCTCCATGGCGAACGGTGTCACCGGCGCCAGCATCAGGCAGAGCACGCGCAGGATCTGCACGCTGACGCCCAGGGAATGGCCGCAGCGCGCCATGTCCGACTTGCGCGTCGTGAAGGGCGCGGCCTCGTCGAAGTAGCCGTTGCCCACCTTGCCGGCCTGGAAGGCCACGTCGACGGCGGCCTTGAACTCGAACCGCTCCATGTGGCCGGCCCACTGCTCGAGCAGCGCCTCGACGTCCGCCAGGGCCTTGCGGTCGAGGTCCGTCATCATCGCGTCGGACCACTCCGGCACCACGCCGTCGAAGTACTTGCCGGTGAACTTGAAGACCCGGTTGATCAGGTTGCCGAAGTTGTTCCCCAGTTCGCTGTTGTTCCGGGCCTGGAAGCCCTCCCAGGTGAAGTTCATGTCCCGGGTCTCGGGCAGGTTCCGCGCCAGGGTGTAGCGCAGGGGATCGGCCGCGAACTTCGCGAGGTACTCGGGCAGCCACACGGCGAAGCCCTTGCTCGTCGACAGCTTCTGGCCCTCGAGGTTCAGGAACTCGTTGGCCGGCACGTTCTCGGGCAGCACCCAGTCGCCGCTGTGGGCCATCAGCACGGCGGGGAACATCATGGCGTGGAAGAAGATGTTGTCCTTGCCGATGAAGTGGATCAGCCGCGTGTCGTCGCTCTGCCACCAGGTCTTCCAGGCCTCGGGATCGCCCTGGGCCTGCGCCCACTCGCGGGTCGAACTGATGTAGCCGATGGGCGCATCGAACCACACGTAGAAGACCTTGCCCTCGTGGTCGGGCAGGGGCACGGGCACGCCCCAGTCGAGGTCGCGGGTGATGGCGCGGTCCTTCAGGCCGGCCTCGAAGTAGCCGCGGCAGTACTGCCTGACGTTGTCCTTCCACTCCGGATGCGACGCGATGAACTTCTCCAGCTTCGGCTGCCAGTCGCCCATGGGCAGGAACCAGTGGGTGGTCGGACGCAGCTCGAGCGGCTTGTTGTCCAGCACGCTGCGCGGGTCCTTCAGGTCGGTCGGGTTGAAGGTCGAGGTGCACTGTTCGCACTCGTCGCCCCGCGCGCCCTCGTGGCCGCACACGGGGCAGGTGCCCTCGATGTAGCGGTCGGAGAGGAAGCGGCCGAGGCTCGGGCTGTAGAACTGCTCGGTGGACTTCTGCACGAAGAGTCCCTGGGTATGCATGTCCCGGAAGAACTCCTGGCTCGTCTCGGTGTGGATCGCGCGGCTGGTCTGGCTGAAGTTGTCGAAGCTCATGCCGAAGCCGGCGAACGAGTCGCGGATCGCGGCGTGGTTGCGGTCGACCAGCTCCTTGGGCGTGATGCCCAGCTTCTCGGCCGTCAGGGTGATCGGCACGCCGTACTCGTCGCTGCCGCAGATGTACAGCACGTCCTCGCCCCGCAGCCGCAGGTACCGCACGTACATGTCGGCGGGCAGGTAAGCTCCCGCCAGATGCCCCAGATGGATGTCCCCGTTGGCATACGGCAGCGCGCTCGTCACCAGCGTCCGCTTGAAAACCTTCTCCGCCAAGACCGTCCCCGCTTTCGCCCGAAGAGCGTCGATTGGAGGCGCATCCCCCCGCCGCAATCTATATCAATCGCTCCGAGGGCGGCAAGGCGGTTTTGCCGTAGACGTGGGTGTCGAACCAGGCCCCGCAATGGATCCCCGTCACGTCGAGGATGGTCTGTTCGAGGAGTTCGCGGGTCAGCGGACCCCGGTCGCGGCCTTCGTAGAGGGCCCGCATCACCTCGTCCAGGGGAGCGAGGTCGCCCGAGGTGCGGGCGAGCATGGCGTCCAGGGCCATGCAGGCGTTCATGCCGGCGGCGTAGCCGTAGCGCACCTGGTCGGCGTCGGCCATGACCTCGGCGGCCGCGGCGGCCGGCGAGAGCTTGCCGTGGACGGGATTGTCGAGGTAGTCGCGCTGGATGCGCGCCCGCAGCATGCCGGTCGCGTGGTCGGCCGTCCAGACGCCGGCGCTGACGAGCATGCGGGCCGCATACCACGAGGTGGCGCCTTCGGTGAACCACAGCATGTCCGGGTCGCTCTGGGGGATGGCTTCGCCGAGCCAGCCGTGGAACATCTCGTGGGCGATGACGCTCGCGGCCTGCTCTTCGAGCATGCCCCAGGTCGTCTCGGGGCTCAGCATCACCAGCACCGAACTGCCGGTGTGGATGCCGTACACGTCGAAGCCCGCCTCGGCGGTGATGTCGTTGGCGGCCAGCAGGACCGTGATCTGGTCCGTCGGCGCCGAACCGAAGAAGCCCATCTCGGTGCGGGCGATGCGCCGGATCAGGTCGAGGGCGCGCTCGTCCTCGAAGTTCCATTCGCGGTCGGTGGCGAACTGGATCACGGTGTCGCGGGCACGGCTCTCGAGGGTGCGGATGTTGCCGCAGATGATGAGGGCGTTGTTGAGGTCGGCCAGGTCCCGCGGATGGTACAGCAGGTTCGACGGCAGGCGGGCGGCGAGATCCTGCTCCTGCGGCGCCTGCGGCGCGGGCGTCGGCAGGTTGGCCGGCCGGAAGCCTTCGTTCATGCCGAGGCTCGCCTCGCTGGCCTGGCGGGCCATGCGCCGGCGGCGCTCGGCGACGAGATCGCTGCCTTTCAGCAGGGCCGGCCAGGGCACGAGCACGGGCATGCCCGTCGGGTTGTGCATGGCCACGGTGATGTCCTTGACCCGCACGCCGGCGGGCTCGAGGAAGATCTCGAAGCCGGCGGCCCGGACGCCGCCCGGCACCGGCGAGGAGATGTGGCGCCGCACGTCCTCCTCGCTGCTCTGCACGCGGTCCAGTTCGACCCGGTAGATGAAGCCGGCGCGTTTGGCGCCCCGCGTGGCGAGCCGCCAGCCGTCGTCGGTGCGGATCACGGGCAGCGGGTTGCCGAGGGATCCGTCCTGCCCCAGGGCGCGGCCGGTCGGCTGGCCCGGCGAGACGCCGTTGCGGTCGTCGCCGAAGATGCCCGGCGGGAAGACCAGGTCCAGTTCGCCCGGCAGGTCGCCGTCGATGATCATCGTGATGACGAGGGCGCCGCGGTCGGCTTCGGAGAGGTCGAGATCGTAGGTCACGGTCACGGGCACGGGTTCACCGATGCGGAGGGCGAGCCAGGTGAGGGCGAGGGCGCCGGCGAAGGCGCCGAGGCGCACCGTCCGCCAGTGCCGGAAGCGGCGCATGCGCGTCACGTGCGAGGGCGGTTCGATGACCT
>JAGRGD010000093.1 GCA_020445665.1 Rhodocyclaceae bacterium | reverse complement strand
TTCCAGCGCACCGTCGAACAGGCGTTGTAGGTGGTCGGGCCCTTGCAGCCCATCTTGTAGAGGCAGTAGCCCATGCGCGCCTGATCGTCGTCCCACTGCTCGACGAACTGACCGGCGTCGAAGTGCGGGCGGCGATAGCACTTGTCGTGGATGCGCTGGCCGTAGAACATCTTCGGCCGGCCCTGGCGGTCCAGCTCGGGGATGCGGTCGAAGGTGAGCATGTAGGTCACCACCGCCGTCATCACCTCGGCAATCGGGGGGCAGCCCGGCACCTTGATGATCGGCTTGTCGAAGATCACCTTGTGCACCGGCGTGGCGCGCGTCGGGTTCGGCTTGGCCGCCTGCACACAGCCCCAGGAGGCACAGGAGCCCCACGAAATGATCGCCTTGGCGTCCTTGGCCGTCTCCTTGAGCTTCTCGATAAAGGGCCGGCCGCTCTGGATGCAGAACATGCCGTCCTCGTTCAGCGGCGGATTGCCCTCCACCGCCAGGATGTAGTTGCCCTTGTACCTGGCCTTCACCTCTTCGAGAATCGCCTCCGCCTGATGCCCCGCCGCCGCCATCAGCGTGTCGTCATAGTCGAGCGAGAGCATCGACAGCACCACATCCTTGGTCAGCGGATGCGCCGAGCGGATGAAGGATTCCGAACAACAGGTGCACTCCAGCCCGTGCAGCCACAGCACCGGCGTGCGCGGCTTGCTCTCCAGCGCATGCGCAATCTTCGGCGCAAACGCCGAGCCCAGCCCCAGCGAGGTGGCGGTCAGCGAACAGAACTTGAGGAAGCTGCGCCGCGTAATCCCTTGCCGGCGCAGTACCTCGTAGAAGGTTTCGGTCATGGAGCGTCTCCCCTGTGGCTCGTTTTCCGGTGCCACGCCGCGTCGTCGGCGCGCAACAACGGGGAGACAAACTCAAGAAATGTGCCAGCGTGCGCCCAGCACAACGAAGGGAGATAAATCAGGGGCTTGCGCGCATTCGGGCAGCGCCGCCGCCCGCGGCAAGTGGCAAGCGGGTTTCCACTTGCCGCGTCCGACCGGGCGAGCGCCGATCAGACGCCTCAGGTGCGCGACGACGTCGCCAGCGCCGCGCCGGCGCCGATGAACAGGCTGCCAACCACCCGGTTCTGCACCCGCTGCGCGTGCGGATCCGCCAGCCAGGGCCGAAAACGCGAGGCGAGCACGGCATACACCGACATCACCAGCACATCGACCACGATCATGGTTGCGCCGATGATCACGAACTGCAGCAACGCGGAGGTGTCGGGGCGGAAGAACTGCGGCACCAGCGCGGCGATGAAGATGATCGCCTTCGGATTGGTGAGGTTCACCAACAGGCCGGACACGAACAGATTGCGCGGCCGCACGGTGAGCGCCGCGGTGCCCGGCGACGCCGGCAGCGCGCGCCATTTCTGGATGCCGAGCCACACCAGATACGCTGCGCCGGCGAGCTTGAGCACCACAAACGCGGTCGCCGAGGCTGCCAGCACCGCGCCCAGCCCGGCGGCGACAACGGCGAGCTGGATCAGCAGGGCCGCCTGCAGGCCGGCGATGGCGCGCAGCGCGGCAAGATAGCCATGCTGCACACCGACGCTCATGCTGATCACCGCGCCCGGCCCCGGCGTCATCGAGATCACCACGCACGCCGCCACGAATGCACCCCACAGATGCCAGCCCATTGCATCACTCCAAACCTTCACCGGAAGATGCTTACAATGGCGTGAAACTTGGAGGAAGACAATATGCCCACGCTCTACGGCTGCCCCAACTCCCGCTCGCTGCGCGCCGCCTGGGCGCTGGAAGAAGCCGGCGCCGACTACGACTACGTGTTCGTCGACCTGTTCAAGGGCGCCGGCCGCGCCGCCGACTACCTGCAGATCAACCCCGGCGGCAAGGTGCCGACGCTGATCGTCGACGGGCTGCCGCTGACCGAATCAGGCGCGATTCTGGTGTGGGTTGCCGAGCACTTCCCCGACGCCGCGCTGCTGCCGCCACCGAGCGATGCCGTGGCCCGCGCCGAGGCGTGGCGCTGGCTGTGCTTCTGCCTCACCGAACTGGACGCCGCCTTGTGGAATCTGGCCAAGCACCGTTTCGCGCTGCCCGAGCGGCTGCGCGTCGCGGCAATGGAAGACACCGCGCGCTGGGAGTTCGAGCGCGCCGCCAACCTGCTCGCACTGCGGCTGGAGGCCTCACCCTGCCTGGCCGGCGAGGCCTTCAGCGTGGCCGACATCCTCGCCGCCCACTGCCTTGCCTGGGCGCGCTCGGCCAAGCTGGAGATTGCTTCGCCCACGCTGACCGACTATCTCGAACGCAACCTCGCGCGCCCGGCCGTGGCGCGGGCAATGGCGCGAGAAGCCGCGGCCAAGGCCGACGCCGCCTGAGCACGCGGCTCAGGCCGGCGGCGCACTCGGCGCCACCTCGCACGCGGGGTTGGCCTGCGCGGTCTCGTCGGCCACGCACGGCGGCCCCCACTCCAGCTGACGGTAGTCGAAGCCGGTCGCAATCGTCGGCTTGACCACCGCGAAGTACGGCGACAGGTCGAAATCGCGTGGCGTAAACAGGCTGTGGTGGCGCGCGTGATACACCTCCACCACGCAGGTTTCGCAGTATTCCGGCTCACCCGGCAAGGTCGGCCGGCGCGTCACCGCCGGCAGCACCGGATAGCCCACTTCCTGAAACGCCTGGGCGATCAGCGTCGAGCAGATCGCGCGCGTCGGCTCGCCGCTGCCCAGCGACAGCAAGCGCCGCCGGAAGCGCGTCGGCACCGGCGGGGTGGGCAGCAGGTAGCGCGCCAGATCGAAGATATTCTTGAGGTCGTACTGCAGGCCGATGCGCGCGGCGGCGAAGTCGACCACCGCCTGGCGGTCCTCCAGCGACAGACCGACCGCGCGGCAGATGCGCGTATGCAGGCCGTTGAACTTGCTCAGCGGCGAGGCGATCACCCCGTGCTCGGTGTCGGCCTCGATCAGCACCGGCGGATCGTCCGCCGCGCCGCTCACCACGCCGGGGCCGATGTACAGCGCCGCGTGCGACCAGGTGGACTGGGTCAGATACTTGATGGCCGTACTGATGCGCCGGTTGCCTTCGACGAGCAGGATGTCGCCGGGCTGGAGGATGTCGCGCAGGGTTTCGACATCGTCCATGGCGGTCGGCCGGTAGCCCGACACCTCACCGTTGAGATAGTGCGCAATCCATCCACCCAGGCGCCGTAAAAGCCCGTTCGCCATTCATTCATGCCCTGCTTGTTGATCGCCGTCGCGGCGTGCACACCATCACCCGCTGCCCTGAACTCTGGCACCGCGCAGGAACAAGGGCAAGTCGGCCGCCCGTCGGCGCCGCGCGACGTGCCGCCCGTGCGGGGCGTGAAAGCGCCAGGCGCCAGCCCCCCGCCGGCGACCGCGCGCGATGGGCTGCGCTGCCGTATCCGCCATCGAGCGCTGCATCATCTCCATCAAGCCGGCCTGGACCAGCAGCGACGTGCCGGAGACCACAAACAAGGCCCACACTTGCGACCCGGCCAGCGCCGGATGCAGCACGGCGCCGAAGACGAGAATCATCACCGCCACGCCATAGTTGATCGCTGCCAGCCACAGTGCGCCGCGAATCAGCCGCGGCCAGAGGATGACCAGCGGCTCCCGGGGAACTTTGTCCATCGCTCGCCCCTTTTCGTGCTGCGCGAGAACGCGCCATGCTCTTTTCGATCCGCCCTCGCGGCGATTGTTCCGTCGGCGGCGCGCCCCGCCGCCGGCCGCACGCACAAAAAAGGCCGCTTGCGCGGCCGGGGGAATGGGCTGATGCGGGTGATGCGTCAGCGCTGAACCTGCGTCACATCGCGCACCGCGCCGGTATCGGCGCTGGTGGTGAGGGCCGCGTAGGCCTGCAGCGCCGCAGACACCACGCGCTGGCGCCCGACCGGCTTCCAGGCCTCGCCGCCCTTGGCCTCCATCGCTGCGCGCCGGGCGGCGAGAACGTCGTCGGCCACAGCCAGATGGATGCGCCGCGCGGGGATGTCGATCTCGATCGCGTCGCCTTCCTCGATCAGCGCAATCGCGCCGCCACAGGCGGCTTCCGGCGAAGCGTGGCCGATGGACAAGCCGGAGGTGCCGCCGGAGAAGCGCCCGTCGGTGAGCAGCGCGCAGTCCTTGCCCAGCCCCTTCGATTTGAGATAGCTGGTCGGGTAGAGCATCTCCTGCATGCCGGGGCCGCCCTTGGGGCCTTCGTAGCGGATGACGACCACGTCGCCGGCGACGACCCGGTCGCCGAGGATGGCCTCGACCGCGGCGTCCTGGCTCTCGAACACGCGCGCGCGGCCGGTGAAGACCCAGATCGATTCATCCACCCCGGCGGTCTTCACGATGCAGCCGTTCTCGGCGATGTTGCCGTAGAGCACGGCGAGGCCGCCCTCCTGGCTGAAGGCGTTGGCCTTGTCGCGGACCACGCCGTGGCTGCGATCCATGTCGAGCTCGTTCCAGCGACGGTCCTGGCTGAAGGCGACCTGCGTGGGCACCCCGCCCGGCGCGGCGCGGAAGAAGTCGAACACGGTGTTGTCGTGCGCCTGCATCACGTCCCAGCGCGCCAGCGCTTCCTTGAGCGTCTTGCTATGCACGGTGTGGGCACTGCCGTGGAGCAGGCCGGCGCGGTCCAGCTCGCCGAGAATGCCCATGATGCCGCCGGCGCGGTGCACGTCTTCGATGTGCACGTCCGACACGGCCGGCGCCACCTTGGACAGGCACGGCACCTTGCGCGAGATGCGGTCGATGTCCTTCATCGTGAAGTCCACGCCGGCCTCGCGCGCGGCGGCGAGCAGGTGGAGCACGGTGTTGGTCGAGCCACCCATGGCGACGTCGAGGGTGATCGCGTTTTCGAAGGCTTCGAAGCTGGCGATGCTGCGCGGCAGGACCGTGGCGTCGTCCTTTTCGTAGTAGCGCCGCGCCAGCTCGACGATCTTGCGCCCGGCGGTGAGGAACAGCTGCTTGCGGTCGGCGTGGGTCGCCACCACGGTGCCGTTGCCCGGCAGCGACAGGCCCAGCGCTTCGGTCAGGCAGTTCATGGAGTTGGCGGTGAACATGCCCGAGCACGAACCGCAGGTCGGGCAGGCGGAGCGCTCGACAGCGGCCACTTCCTCGTCCGAGCAGCTCGAATCGGCGGCCTTGACCATGGCGTCGACCAGATCGAGCGCGATGACCTTGTTCTCCCACTTCACCTTGCCGGCCTCCATCGGGCCGCCGGAGACAAAGATCGCCGGAATGTTCAGGCGCAGCGCGGCCATCAGCATGCCCGGGGTGATCTTGTCGCAGTTGGAGATGCACACCATCGCATCCGCGGTGTGGGCATTGACCATGTATTCGACCGAGTCGGCGATCAGCTCCCGCGAGGGCAATGAATAGAGCATCCCGCCGTGGCCCATGGCGATGCCGTCGTCGACGGCGATGGTATTGAACTCCTTGGCCACGCCACCGGCGGCTTCAATCTCGCGGGCTACCAGCTGCCCCAGGTCCTTGAGGTGCACGTGGCCGGGCACGAACTGGGTGAAGCTGTTGACGACGGCGACGATGGGCTTCTCGAAATCGCCGTCCTTCATGCCGGTCGCGCGCCACAGGGCGCGGGCACCGGCCATGTTGCGGCCGGCAGTGGAAGTACGGGAACGATAGGTCGGCATGGTGATCTCCGAAAAACGCGGCACGGCGGAACAATCCGTTAGTTTATCCTCAGCCCGCCACAAGCGGGAGGCGGCGGCGGAGACGGCTGTACTATCATGAGCCTCCCCCCGATCGGAGCACAGGCATGGAGCAGGACGCCAACGGCAGCACGGACGCCCAGGATGAGGGCTACGACCTGGACGAGATCGAGGCGCGGGTGCTGGCAGTGATGGTCGAGAAGGCGTTCGTGACGCCGGACAACTATCCGATGTCGATCAACGCCATCACCACCGGATGCAACCAGCTCACGGGCCGCGACCCGGTCATGAAGCTGTCGGACGCGGCCGTCCAGGACGCGGTGGACACCCTCGTCGAGCGGCGCCTGGTCAGCCGCCGCGACTCGGCCAGCGCTCGGGTCCCGAAATTCGAGCATCTGGTGCGACTGCGCCACTCCCTGCCGCCGGCCGAGCAGGCGGTCCTCGCGATGCTGATGCTGCGGGGTCCGCAGACCGTGGGCGAGCTGCGCAGCCGTTGCGAGCGCATGCACCGTTTCCAGGACGTCTCCGAGGTCGAGGCGGTGCTTGAGCACCTCGCCGACAAGTACCCGCCGATGGTGCGGACCCTGCCGCTGGCCCCCGGCACCAAGGAAGTGCGCCACATGCACCTGATGTCCGGCGACGACTTCGCGAACCAGGCCGCCGAGGGCATCACCGCCCAGTCGGCGCCGCGGGGAAGCCGTGTCGCCGAGCTCGAGGAGGAGGTACGGCGGCTGCGGCAGCAGGTGGACTGGCTCACCGGGGAGTTCGAGACCTTCCGCAAGCAATTCGAATGAGATCCGCTCCGGCCGCATGCTGACCCATCCCCAGTTCGACCCGATCGCGATTGCGATCGGCCCGCTGTCGGTGCGCTGGTACGGATTGATGTACCTGGCGGCCTTCACCCTCTTCGTGGTGCTCGGCCGACGGCACGCCGCGCGCCGCCCGGAGCTCGGCTGGGATGCCCGACAGATCGACGACCTGCTGTTCTACGGCGTGCTTGGCGTGATCATCGGCGGGCGGCTGGGCGAAGTCCTGTTCTACCAGCCGGGTTACTACTTTTCGCACCCGGGCGAGATCATCGCCATCTGGAAAGGCGGCATGAGCTTCCATGGCGGCTTCCTCGGTGTGCTGGTGGCCATGGCCTGGTACGGCCGCCGCACCGGGCGGAGTTTCTGGCAGGTCACCGACTTCATCGCGCCGCTGGTGCCGACCGGCCTTGCCGCGGGGCGCATCGGCAATTTCATCAACGGCGAGCTCTGGGGGCGCCCGGCGCCACCCGACCTGCCCTGGGCGATGGTGTTCCCCCACGTGGACGCGGTGGCCCGCCACCCTTCCCAGATCTATCAGGCACTCGGTGAAGGCCTCACGCTGTTCGTGATGCTGTGGCTCTATTCGGCCAGCCCGAGGCCACTGCGGGCGGTGTCGGCGGTGTTCCTGATCGGCTATGGCGCGCTGCGCTTCATCGCCGAGTTCTTCCGCACCCCCGACCCCGGCATCTTCTCGGGCCTCGGCTTCGACCTCAGCACGGCGCAGTGGCTGTGCGTCCCGATGGTGGCTTTGGGTGTCATGCTGCTGTGGCATGCCCACGCCATGCATCGCCGGACCTGACAGGCCCTTAAGAAACCATACCCTTTATGGCACTTTGCCACGCAGCCAACCCATTGGCTTGATGTAGCATGAGGCCACCCGGGCGGCCGACGCCCGTCGACATTGGGGGACACACGGTGGTTGCGAGCCTGGTCAGTCGTGGCCTCGACAGGATGCGGGCGCTGGTGGGGCTCGACGAAGCCCCCGCCGAGAAGGTGCTCGAAGGCATCCGTCGCCAGCTGCACGAGTGCGCAGAGGGTCTCGGTGGCGAGGTCTCGACGCGCAACCGCGCGGCCCGCCTGGCGGAGACCTATCTCGAACTCGACGACACCGGTCGCCACGCCTTCCTGCGCATCATCGCCCTCGAGTTCGGCCCCGACCCGGCCGATGTCGCAACAGCCCACGAGCACTACCAGGCTGCAGTCGGCACGCCCAGCCAGTGGGACGCCGAAGCCGGGCTGCGGCGGGCGATGCGATCCCGCCGGATTCGCATCCTGACCCAGTTCACCGCGATCCCCCAGGGCGTCAAGTTTCTGGTGGACATGCGCGTCGATCTGCTGCGCTTCCTGCGCGACGACCCGGAGTTGCAGGCGCTCGACAGGGAGCTTCAGACGCGACTCTCGGCCTGGTTCGACATCGGCTTTCTGACGCTCGAACGCATCACCTGGCAATCGCCGGCGGCGCTGCTCGAGAAACTCGTTGAGTACGAGGCCGTGCACGAGATCCGTTCATGGCAGGACCTCAAGAACCGGCTCGACTCGGACCGCCGCTGCTACGCCTTTTTCCATCCGCGGATGCCGCTCGAGCCCCTGATTTTCGTCGAGGTGGCCCTGCTCGAGGGGCTCGCCGGCCGGGTTCAGCCCCTGCTCGACGAGACGGCGCCGGTGCAGGACGCGAGTCGCGCCAACACCGCGATCTTCTACTCGATCAGCAATACCCAGGTCGGTCTGCGCGGTGTGTCCTTCGGCAATTTCCTGCTCAAGCGGGTCATCGAGGATCTGCAGCGGGACTTCCCCGCGCTGAAGACCTTCGCCACGCTCTCCCCGATCCCCCAGTTGCGGGCCTGGGCAGGCACCCACCCGGACGAGGTCGCGGCCGCCTTCGACGACAAGGACTGGAAACACCTCAGCGCGGCGGGCATCGCCAACGCCCGCTCGCCGCTGCTGGCAAAGGTCCTGGATGATCCGTCCACCTGGCAGGACGAGACCCTGGCGGACCTGCTGAAGGCGCCGCTGACCCGCCTCGCCGCCCGCTATCTGGTCCATGCGCGCAAGGGCGGATTGCCCTTCGACCCGGTCGCCCGATTCCACCTGGGAAACGGCGCACGCGTCGAGCGCCTGAACTGGCTCGGTGACACATCAGAGAAGGGAATCGGGCAATCCTGGGGCATGATGGTGAACTATCTCTACGACCCGGATGCCATCGAGAGCCATGTGGAGACCTTCGCGCGTGAGGGCCGTGTGGCGCGATCCTCCGGCGTCGGGCGCCTGGCGAAGGCAGGCTGACCCACTTCTATGTCAGACGATCTAAAGTTCCCACTGGAATATCCGTATTCAGCATGACAGCGGAGCATGCCCGGCAGTGAGGCCGGACACCAGACAACGACCGCCAGGCCACTGACTTGCCCAACCTCCTCCCCCAACTCTCGATCCGCCTCCGGCTGCTGCTGGCGAGCACGGCCGTACAGGTGGTGCTGCTCAGCCTGCTGCTGTTCAACAGCGTGCGGCTGATGGACGGCGCCACCAACGCCAGCCTCAAGGCGGTGATCGAACAGAACGCCATCATGCTGCACACGGTCGCCACGGCCTATGGCGAGCGGGGCGATTACTCGGTTCTGCAGGACACCCTCGGCGAGTTGCTGTCGGAAGCCGGCGAAGGCCTCGTCTACGTGCGCATCGTCTCTGCCGAGCGGCAGTTGCTGCTCTCGGCCGGCATGCCCGACCTGCTCACGTTGCCGCCCCCGGACCCGGTCGACGAGAGCGGCCTGACCGAGGCCCTGAACCGGAACGTGATCCACGTCCGACGCCCGCTGCTCTTGCCCGGCAATGAAGTGGGCTTTCTGCAGTTCGGGGTATCGGCTTCGGTGCTGGGCGCCGCGCGCCAGGACATCCTGCGGCAGGGCGCCCTGATCGCCGCGTCGGAGATCTTCCTGACCTTCTTCCTGCTCTCGGGCATCGGCTACTTCCTGACACGCAACCTCGCAGCCCTGCTCAAGGGCAGCCGCGCGATCGCCGAGGGTCGCCTCGACCACCGGCTGCCGGAGACGGGCAACGACGAGCTGGCGCAGCTCTCCCGCGACTTCAACATCATGGCGCGCAAGCTCAACGACCGAATCGGCGATCTCCAGCACACCGCCGCCGCCCTGAAGACCAGCGAGCAGCGCTACGAACTGGCCATGAACGGCGCCAACGACGGCCTTTGGGACTGGGACGTCGAGGCCGACAGCCTCTACGTCGCACCGCGATTCCGCGAGATCTGCGGCCTCAGCCCCGGCACCGAGACGATCGACAGCCACACGGTCTTTGACGCCATTCACGCCGACGATCAGCCGCTGTATCGCCAGAAGCTGGTCGAGCACCTCAAGGGCGCGACACCGCAGTTCATGATTGAGCACCGGATCCACTGGCCGGACGGCACCCACCGCTGGGTGCTGGTGCGCGGGGTCGCCCAGCGCCGCGAGGAGGATGGCCGGGCTTTCCGCATGGCCGGCTCGATCAGCGACATCCACCAGCGCAAGCTGGCGGAGGAGCGGCTGATGCGGGACGCCCTCTATGACAGCCTGACCGGCCTCACCAATCGGGGCCTGCTGCTGGCCCACCTCAAGAGCGCCCTCGGCCAGGTCCGCCGGCGCGACGATTTCCGGTTCGCCGTGATGGTGCTCAAGATCGAGCGCTTCCGGCTCGTCAACGACAGTCTCGGTCACGCCAGCGGCGACCACCTGCTGCGCATCACCGCCGAACGCATCCGCAAGGTCCTGCGCGAGGGCGACGTCGCAGCCCGCCTCGGCGGCGACCAGTTCGCGGTGCTGCTCAACAGTGTTCTGGACGACAACGACGCTCACCAGCTTGCCGACCGGCTCCGCACCGAGCTGGGCAAGCCGGCATCCCTCGCGGGCCAGACGGTGTACCCGGACATCCGCGTCGGCATTGCACTGTCGGGCGCCATCCACCTCGAAGCCGAGGCCATGCTGCGCGACGCCGACAACGCCCTCAACGAAGCCCGCAAGGACAGCGATCATCCGATCTCCCTGTTCCAGGCCGACATGCATGTACGAACGATGCAGAACCTGCAGCGCGAGGCCGAATTGCGTGAAGCCCTCCAGAAGGGCCAGCTGACGGTCCATTTCCAGCCCATCGTGCGGCTCGGGGATCGGCAGTTGCGCAGCCTCGAGGCGCTGGTGCGCTGGCAGCACCCCACCGAGGGCATCCTGGGCCCCTACCATTTCGTTCCACTCGCGGAGCAACTCGATCTGGTGCATTTGCTGTGCATGCAGGTGGTGGATCAGGTCTGCACCCAGATCACGCTGTGGGAGAAGCAGCACGGCAGTTCTCCGCCGGTCAGCATCAACCTGTCGGCACGCCAGTTTGCCCGTCGCGACCTGGCGTCGGAGATCATTGCCACCGTGCAGGCCAAGGGCGTGGCCCCGGGCAATCTCTGCTTCGAGGTCACCGAAAGCACGCTGGCCAATCCCGACGGACGCGCTACGGACATCCTGACCGAGCTCCGGCAGGCTGGCATGGCCGTCTACATCGACGATTTCGGAACCGGCTTCTCGGCCCTGTCCTACCTCCATACGATGCCCTGCGACGTCATCAAGCTCGATGGCTCCTTCGTCCGCTCGATCACCGAGGACGAACGTCTGCGCGCCATTGTCGGGCGCAGCATCGAACTGGCCCACGACCTCGGGATGACGGTCGTCGCGGAGTGCATCGAGACCGAAGAACAGGCCGCGCTGCTCCACGAGCTGGGGTGTGACTTCGGACAGGGTTACCTGTATTCCCGGCCGGTCTCGCCGGAAAAGGTGCAGATCAGCCTTCCCGAGATGGAAGTGGGCACAGGACCATTGCAATGATGCTTAGAACTTGGAGACCTCCCGGCCACAACTGGCGCGCCTGGCGACGGATCGTCGTGCTGCTGTCCGGCCTGGCCCTGTCGGCGACGGCGCCGGCCGGGGAGGACTGGCGGATTTCGGGCTTCGCCACGCTTGGGGCCGTCACGACCGGCGAATCCGACGCCAGCCTTTTCCGGTCGGGCATCAGTGCCTCGAGCAATGATCGCGTCGACTTTGCGGTGGATTCCATCGTCGGCATCCAGGTCAACCGGCAATTCGACCATGGCACCGACATCACGGCCCAGGTCATCGCCAGGGAGGATCAGGCCGGTTCGGTCGAGCCAAGGCTAGCCTGGGCGTTTGCCCGCTTCACGCCGATGTCGAATCTCCAGTTGCGCCTGGGCCGGATGCGCGCACCGTTCTTCATGTACTCCGACTCGGTCTGGATCAACTACGCCAACATGTGGGTACGCCCGCCGATGGAGGTGTACGGGCTCAACCCCTTCACCGATCTGGATGGCGCGGACCTGATCTGGCGACTCGACATTGGCGAGGTCGACATCGAGGTGCGGCCTTACGCGGGGCGCAGCCTGCTGCTGCTGCCCAACCGGAAAGCCAAGCTCAGCCGCCTCTACGGACTGAACCTGACCACCCATTTCTCCGACTGGTCGTTCTTCGTCGGCCATGCCGAGAGCCCGTTTGCCCTGCCCTGGGGCGACGAGATCTTCACCGCCGTCGACGCCGCCCTCAGGCGTTCGCCCTACGCCAGCGTCGCCGACGAGCTCTCCGGCAAGGACGGCTACGCCCGCTTCGATGCGGTCGGCATGCAGTGGGACGGCTCGGACTATCTCTTCAGTGCGGAGTATGCGCGGCGGGCGGCCAACCGCTACATCCCGAGCGCCCACGGCTGGCATTTCACCCTCGCCCGGCGATTCGGCAACATCGCGCCCTACTTCATGCTTGCCCGCCAGATCGAGGACGAGGCCGTGACCGATGCGGACCTCTCGGCGATCCCCCCGCTTCAGGCGGGTCTGGATCTGTTTCTTGAGTCGCGCAACACCGCCCAGAAGAGCGCGACGCTTGGCGTGCGCTGGGACGTCCATCGCAAGGCGGCCCTCAAGGTCGAACTGACTCACGCCCATGTGGATCGCGGCGCCTGGGGCAGCTTCACGCCGGCAAGTGACGACATCCGATCATTGAGCGACCGCCGCATCAACGTGCTCAGCGTCTCGGTGGATCTGAGCTTCTGACGACCGTGATCTCGCGCCTCCTGCTCCTCCTTGCTGCGCTGTTCGCCGGACTGCCCGTCTCGCTGGCGCTCGCCGACGACATGGTGATCGTCACGGCGAAGTCCAGCGCCATCGAGGTCATTACGCAGGACGAGGCCGCCAAGCTCTACCTCGGCCGGACGACGACCCTCGCCGACAACACCAGCGTGACACTGATCGACCTGCCGCCAGGCGCCGAACGCGACCGCTTCTACCAGGCCTTGACCGGAAAGAACCCGGTGCAGATCCGGGCCAACTGGTCACGCCAGGTGTTCACCGGTCGTGCCCTGCCGCCGCGCCAGGCGGACAGCCTGGAGCAGTTGCGCGACTGGCTGCTCAGCGACGAGCGCTCGATCGGATACATGCCCGCCTCCGGACTCGGCGACGGGCTCCGCCCCCTGCTCGTCATCGGCCGGTAGCCGGGCGCTCAGCCCGCGACCTCGAGCCTCAGCGGCTCGAGCCCGTCGATCACCCCTTCCAGTCGCTGCCCCGGCCGCACCGGACCCACACCCTCCGGTGTACCGGTAAAGATCAGATCGCCCGGTTTCAGTTCGAACAGACCTGACAGGGCCACGATGATGTCGGGAATCGACCAGATCATGTCCGACAGTTCCCCCTGTTGGCGCACCTCGCCGTCGATCCGTAGTGTGATCGATCCGCTGTCGAGCCAGCCCGTCTTCGCCTTAGGTGTGATTGGCCCGATCGGGGCCGCCCGGTCGAAGGCCTTCGCCACATCCCAGGGCCGCCCCTTCTGCTTGGCCTCCGCCTGAAGGTCCCGGCGCGTCATGTCCAGCCCCGCCGCGTAACCCCAGACACAGTCACGCGCCCGGGCCGTATCGAGGTCGCGGCCGCCTGCGCCCAGCGCAACGACCAGCTCGAACTCATGGTGGACATCCTGGCTGGCGCACGGATACGGCCAGGTGGCGTCCGGGCCTGTTGCGAACACCGCATCGGCGGGCTTGGTGAAGAAGAAAGGCGGCTCCCGCTGCGGATCGTGCCCCATCTCTCGGGCATGGGCAGCGTAATTGCGGGCCACGCAAAAGATGCGGCGAACCGGAAACAGACCCGCCTCACCAACCACCGGAACGGCCGCCTGGGGCGGCGGGTTTATCACGAACGCCATGAACGCTTGCCTCCTTGTGTGGACCGGATCGCCACTTCGGACGTCGCGACTCCGGCGCGTTGGCACGAATATCGCATGAATCTCCCCGTGCGAGGCGAGCGGTTTTCGCTCGGCGATGCACGCCGGACTTGACACGGCTGCGGGTTGGCTCTTTAATGCGAATCATTCGCATTTTTATTACAGCCATGAGCAAGCCGGATACGCCCCGCCTCCCCGTCGAAGATGACCGGGCTCGATCCGAGACCGGTCGGTTCGGGGAGCGCGTGGTCAGCAGTGCGAATCTGCTGCGCCCGGGAGAGCGCCTGATCATCGAGCACAAGGGAGAACGCTATGCCCTGCGTGAAACGAGACTGGGCAAACTGATCCTGACGAAGTGAACCGAGCATCATTGAGGGGCTAGACTATGTACGTGTGCGTGTGCAAGGCGGTAACCGAACGTGAGGTCCATGCGGCCATCCGCGACGGCGCCCGCTCGCTTCGCGAACTGCGCACCGATCTTGGCATCATTGAAGAGTGCGGCCGCTGCGCAGGGTGCGCGCGGCAGTGCCTGCGCGATGCCGAGACCCGGGACGCGTCCGCGTCGCACGCCCTGCATTTCACTCCCCCCAACCTGACGCTCTCGGAGGCTGTATGAAAGGCGACAAGAAAATCATCGCAATGTTGAACAAACAACTCACCAATGAACTCACGGCCATCAACCAGTACTTCCTGCATGCCCGCATGTACAAGAACTGGGGCCTCGAGGGTCTCGGCAAGCACGAGTACGAGGAGTCCATCGAGGAGATGCACCACGCCGACAAGCTGATCGAGCGCGTGCTGTTCCTGGAAGGCCTGCCCAACCTCCAGAGCCTCAACAAGCTGATGATCGGCGAGAACGTCAAGGAGTGCATCGAGGGAGACCTCAAGCTCGAGCTCGGCTCCCGCACCGACCTGGTCGCCGGCGTCGCGCTGTGCGAGGAGCACAAGGACTATGTCTCGCGCGAGATCCTCGAGGAGATCCTCGAAGACACCGAGGAGCACATCGACTGGCTCGAGACCCAGCTGGAGCTGATCGAGAAGGTCGGCATCCAGAATTACCTCCAGTCGCACATGCACGCCTCCTGTAGCTGATTTCCCTTCCGGGCGCGCCGCGGCGCGCCCGCGCCAGCCAGCCCACGCGCTTCGGGCCAGCCAGCCGACTTCTGATCCACCGGCTTGCCCTCGGAGTTCGCAATGGGTGTTCGCAACCCCCGCCCCAATCCCTTTCCCCTGCACCGCCTGATCGCCTACGTGCTGGTCGCGGCCTTCGCGCTCGGCGCCCTCGTCGGCCGGCAGGCATCACCGCCCGCGCCCGAGGCGGCGGCCCCCACGCATCCCGCGACGGCCTGAGCATGAGTGCGGCCGAACTGGCCTTTGTGCTCGGCACCGACGCGCCGCCGCCCGCGCGCCGCGCCCGGTCGACAAGCGCCCGGCGGACCCCGCCGGCGGCTGTCCGAGCCACGTGCCACCGCTGGCTCCTGCCGGTCACCACCCTGCTTCACCTGGCCGCCATTGCGTGGCTGGTGAGCGCCGACCGGGCGCCCGCGAGCCCCGCCGCCGAGGACGCTGTGATCGACGTGGTCTTCGTTGCCCCGCCGGCACCGGAGCCGGTCGCGACGCCCCGTGTCGAGGCACCGCCAGCCCCACCCGAGCCAGCACAGCCGGTCGAGATCGAAGCGCCACCGGTGATCGAGACGCCCAAGCCACGGCCCAAGCGCCGGCCGAGGCCGGTGGCTGCGCGGCCATCGCCGCCGGCGCCGGTGCCCCAGCCTGCCCTGGACATTCCCCAGCTCGACCTACCGGCGCCGGCCCCCTCCGACTTTGCACCGACCGCGCCCGCCGTGGCGGCGCCCGCGCCGGCCGCACCGCCACCGCCCTTGCCGCAGCGCATCGAGGCGCGATACGACGCCGACTACCTGTCCAACCCGCGCCCGAGCTACCCGTCCCTGGCCCGCCGCCTCGGCGAACAGGGCACGGTGCTGCTGCGGGTGCTCGTCACCCCCGGCGGCGAACCGGCCCAGGTCCGCCTGCTGCGCAGCGCCGGCTCGCCGCGCCTCGACCGGGCGGCCATCGCCGCGGTCGAGCAGTGGCGCTTCGCACCCGCTCGCGAAGGCGATGAGGCCGTCGCCAGCTGGGTACAGGTTCCGATTGCCTTCACCCTGGAGTAACCCGATGGATGCCACCCCAACCCCCACCAGCGGCGCGTTCGACATCGCCCACATGTGGGCCCAGGGCGACACGGTCAGCCATGCCGTCGCCCTCGCCCTGCTGCTGATGTCGATCCTCAGCTGGTACCTCATTCTGTCGCGCCTCCTGCGCAGCTTCGAGCACCGCCGCGAGGGAGGTGCCACCGGCGCTTTCTGGGAGGCGACGGATGTCGCTGCCGGCATTGAGGTACTGGCCCGCAAGGCGCCCGGCGGTGCCTTCCACGGGCTCGCGAGTCAGGCCCACAGTGCGGCTGAACACTATCGGCGCCATGCCCGCGGTTCGCTGGGCGGCGCCCTCGGGCTCGACGAGTTCCTGACCCGGGCCATGCGCCAGTCGATTGCCCGCGCCACCGCAGATCTGGAATCGGGACTCACCGTCCTGGCTTCGATCGGGTCGACGGCGCCCTTTGTCGGCCTGTTCGGTACGGTCTGGGGCATCTACCACGCGCTGGCGACGATCGCGACCACCGGCATGGCGACCCTCGACAAGGTCGCCGGGCCGGTCGGCGAGGCACTGATCATGACCGCCGCGGGCCTCTTCGTCGCGATCCCGGCGGTCCTCGCCTACAACACCCTGACCCGCGACAACCGGCTCAAGCTGGCGGCCCTGGACGGCTTCGCCCACGACCTGCATGCCTATTACACGACCGGCGCACGCGTCACGCCCTCGCGGGGTGCTGCAGCGATGCCCGCCACCGAAGCCGTCAGCGGGAGCGCGGCGTAATGGCCTTCGGCGGATTCGAACAGGGCGCCAGTGGCGCGCCGATGGCCGACATCAACACCACGCCGCTGGTGGACGTCATGCTGGTGCTGCTGATCATCTTCATGATCACCGCGCCGCTCCTGACCCACGCGGTCAAGATCGACATACCGGAAGCCAGCAGCCAACCTGCCGAGGAACAACCGGACACGGTCACCCTGAGCCTCGACGGCGAGGGTGCGCTGTACTGGAACGACGAGCCCGTCGCGGCCGAGGCCCTGCCGGAGCGGCTGGCGGCCACGGCGATCCGGACGCCCCAGCCCGAGTTGCACCTGCGGGCCGACCGGGAAACGCGCTACCAGCGGCTGGCCGACGTGATGGCGTCCGCACGCAACGCCGGCATCCGGCGCATCGGCTTCGTGACCCTGCCGGGTGCGGAGCCAGCCGTGACGCCCGTGCCCGACGTCCCCGCGGGGGTAGCCCCGCGCCCCTGAACCAACGCGCGTGACCCGGACCTCGCGACCCGCCGTTGCGTCCGGGAATGCGCAACATTCGCACCATTAGCCAGCCAGAAGGACCACCGGTCGTTCGTCGCCAGCCACCCCACGACACGCAGGCGCCCAGGCGCCCCCCGACCGGAGTACCCCCATGAAGACCCCAGCTACCCGCATCGCGCCCGCCACCGCGGCGCGGACCCGCCACGAGCGTCGCGGCCAGACCGCCATCCTGCCCCTCGGTGCGATGATGCTCGCCGCCTCGATGAGCAGCGCCGCCCAGACCGGCGAAGCCACGGCCGACGACCCGACCCTCGGCACCGTCGTGGTTCGCGAACAGCGCGAGGCGCCCAGCGGCAAGGAGACCCTGCGCGCCACCGAGACCCGCATCGGCAAGGGCAAGCAGGCCCTGCGCGACATCCCCCAGTCGGTCACGGTGGTGACCGAGAAGCTGATCGACGAGCGCGACCTCGACACCGTCAAGGAGGTGCTGAAGAACACCGCCGGCATCACCTTCCAGGCCGCCGAGGGTGGTGAAGAGGATATCCGCCTGCGCGGCTTCCCCCTCGCCCAGAGCGGCGACCTCTACGTGGATGGCGTGCGCGACCCGGCCTTCTACGACCGGGACACCTTCAACATGGACCGGGTCGAGGTCCTCCGCGGCTCGGCCTCGATGCTGTTCGGCCGGGGCTCGACCGGCGGGGCGGTCAACCAGGTGAACAAGGCGCCCCGCCTGATCGACGAGAACCAGGTAGACCTGACACTGGGCAGCCACGCCTACCGCCGCGTGGTGGCCGACCTGAACCGCAAGACCGGCGACAACGCGGCCTTCCGGCTCAACCTGATGCACACCAAGGCCGACAGCAACGGGGCGGGCGCGAGCATCGACAAGCAGGGGGTCGCCGGCGCCTTCCACTGGGGCATCGGCACACGGGACGAATTCCAGCTCGGCTTCTACCACCTCGATACCAACAACGGCATCAACTACGGCATCCCGTGGATCCGGCCCACCGCCGATTCGCCGGCCTCCGAAGCCCGCCTGATGCCCCTCGACCCGGACACCAGCTACGGCCTCGACAGCGACTACAACGACAGCGGCGCCACCTACTTCACGGCCACCCACATCCATCGCTTCTCCAGCCGGACGGAGCTGCGGACCACGGTGCGCAAGGGCCACTACGACCGCGACCTGCGCTCCGGCGCCATCCGCTTCGTCGGTGCCGATGACCAGCCCGACGGGCAGGCCGCCAGCCTCGAGACGCTCTCCGACGCCACGGTGCTTCGACGCGGCACCCACATCAAGGTCCAGGATCTGGAGACCCTCCAGGCCCAGAGCGACCTGTCGTCGAGTTTCGAAGCGGCCGGCCTGAAGCATGCCGTGCTGGCCGGCGTCGACGTCGCCCGTGAGGAGAAGCAGGTCTTCTTCGCCCGTAACGCCACCCAGGGCGGCGTCGATATCACCAAGCCCACCACCACCGTCGGCACGCCGGGCGACGGCGCATCCGTGGATGAGGACAGCCGCGTGCTGGGTGTGCGCAGCGACTTCACCGCCGACACCTTCGGCGTCTACGCGCAGGACCTGGTCGAGGTGGCCGAGCACTGGAAGCTGCTCGCGGGTGTCCGCTACGACGGCATGCGGGGCGAATACAACAGCTTCGCCTACGCCGGCGACAACATCCGGGGGGGCGGCACCGTCGCCGAGGACAGCACCGCCACCTACAACCAGAGCGTGTACAAGTGGAGCCACCGGGTCGGCGCCCTCTATCTGCCGACGCCGCGCCACAGCTTCCACGCCTCGTGGGGCACATCCTTCAACACCTCGGGGGACACCTACTCCTACAGCGCGGCCACGGTCGACACACCGCCGGAGAAGAGCCAGAACATCGAGATCGGCGCACGCATCGACTCGGCCGACAGGCGCTTCACCCACCGCTTCGCGATCTTCCGCTCCACCAAGCTCAACGAGCGCAACACCGACCCCTTGCTGGACATCGCAGTGCTCACCGGCAAGCGCCACGCGGCAGGTTTCGAGTGGGACTTCAGCGGCTATCTGACCGCCCGCTGGGAAGTGTTCGGCTCCTACATGTGGATGCCGCTGGCCAAGATCGACAAGGGCGGCCAGAGCGGTGAGGACGAAGGCGAGCGCCCATCCCTGACGCCGAAGCACTCCGGCACCGTGTGGTCCACCTACCTGCTCACGGATGACTTCCGGGCCGGTGGCGGGGTCAACTTCCGCAGCCGCCAGCAGCCCAACCGCAACCCGGGCTGGTATGCACCGGGCTACGCGACGGTGGACCTGATGGCCGAATACACGGTGGTGCCAGAGAAGTTCATCGTCAAGGCCAACGTCAGCAACCTGTTCGACAAGCGCTACGCCGACCAGCTCTATCCGGGCCACTACATCCCGGGCGCCGGGCGAACGGTCCAGGTCACCGCAACACTGAAATTCTGAGCCCCCCGATTGGCCCGTCGCGCACTGCGGCGGGCTTCCTTTCCTTCTCCCAGGAGCCCCCATGCTGTTGCAGATCCCCGATGTCCTGAGCGCCGAACAGCTCGCCACCGCCCGCGACCTGCTCCGGGACGCCCCCTGGCAGACAGGCAGCCTCAGCGCGGGTCGACAGGCCATCCAGGCCAAGAACAACCAGCAACTGCCCCTCGACTGCGAGGCCTCGCGCTTCGTCTCGGAGGCCGTTGTCCGGGCGGTCGAGACGAGCCCCCTGTTTCTCACCGCGGCGCTGCCCAAGCGGATCTTCGCGCCGCGAATCAATCGCTACGGCGGCGACACCCCCGCCTATGGCGAGCACGTGGACAACGCGATCCGCTTCGAGCCGGGGACCGGAGAACGGGTCCGCACCGACATTTCCTGCACCGTATTCCTCAACGACCCGGCCGACTACGACGGTGGCGAACTGCGCGTGCGGGACACCTACGGCAGCCGCGGCGTGAAACTGCCGGCCGGCCACGCGGTGCTCTATCCGGGCACCAGCGTCCATGAGGTCACGCCGGTCACGCGGGGCTGGCGCACCGCCTGCTTCTTCTGGATCGAGAGCCTGGTGCGCAGCGACGAACAGCGCCGCCTGCTGTTCGACTTCGACATGGCCCTGATGCGCCTGCGCGAATCCCATGGCGACGACGCCAGTACGGTCACCCTGTCGGGCACCTACCACAACCTGCTTCGCATGTGGGCGACGACCTGAATGGCGCCCGACATCCTGCCGGTCAGCCTGCCCGACTACGCCGCGCGCGCCCGCGACCTGCTTGACGACAACGCCCGGGCCTACTTCGAAGGCGGCGCCGCAGATGAGATCACGCTCGGCGCCAACCCCCGCGCCTGGCGGGATCTTGCCCTGCTACCGCGGGTGCTTCGCCGCGTCGAGGGCGGATCGACCGCCTGCCGCCTGCTCGGGCGCGCGATGGATCATCCGATCCTGCTGGCGCCGGTGGCCTACCACCGCCTGGCGCATCCCGACGGCGAGATCGCCACCGCCTGCGCCGCCTCGGCCCAGGGCGCAGGGCTGATCCTCAGCACCCAGTCGTCCATTTCCCTCGAACAGGTCGCCGCCGTGGTCGCCAGCGACAGCGGGCGCGGGCCCCTGTGGTTTCAGCTCTACCTGCAGCACGACGCCGGGTTCAACCGGGAGCTCGTCCGCCGGGCGGAGGCGGCAGGTTATGAGGCGCTGGTGCTGACCGTCGACGCCCCCTGCAGCGGTGCCCGCGACCGGGAGCGCCGCAGCGGCTTTCACCTGCCGCCCGGCATCGGCGCCCCCAACCTGGCCGGTCTGCCCCCTCGCCCCGCGGGAAACGGCGACCGCGCCCTGTTCGACACCCTGCTGGCCGGCGCGCCCACCTGGGAAGACGTCGAGCACCTGTGTGCATCCACGCATCTGCCGGTGGTGCTGAAGGGCATCCTGCACCCCGATGACGCCCTCGAAGCACAGGATCGCGGCGTGCGCGGCATCATCGTGTCGAACCACGGCGGCCGCACCCTGGACACCGCCGTCACCACCGCGCAGGCGCTGCCGCCCGTGGCAGACGCCGTCGGCGGCGAGCTGTGCCTGCTGGTGGACGGCGGCATCCGGCGCGGCACCGATGTGCTCAAGGCGCTGGCCCTGGGCGCGGACGCGGTGCTGATCGGACGACCCCAGATCCATGGGCTCGCCGTGGCCGGCGCGATGGGCGTCGCCCACGTGATCCGCCTGCTCCGCGACGAGCTGGAGATCGCGATGGCCCTGTGCGGCTGCGCCACGATCGACGCCATCGACGGGACGGTGCTGGCCGGCGCCGATGACTGGCCGGCCGTGTGAGCCCGGGCCGTCAGAGACGCCCGAGCCAGACGATGGCCATGCCCACCAGGAAGGGCAGCCAGGGATTGCGGAAGCGGAAGGCCACAGCGAAGGCCGCGAGCCCGGCCAGCAGTTTCAGATTGAACGGGTCGAAGGCTCCCCCGACCAGCAGCATGTCGGGCGCCACCAGCGAGGCGAGGGCGGCCGCCGGCGCGTAGCGCAGCGCCCGCTGCACCGCCTCGGGCAGGCGCACGCGGCTGCCGGCGACGATGAAGCTGCCCCGCGGCACATGGGTTGCCAGCGCAATCAGCCCGAAGGCCAGCCACAGCCATCCGCCCGACAGGAGCTGGCCCTCGCTCACGCCGCCTCCCGGCGCGCCTGCCAGCGTTCTGCGGCAAAGCCCGCGACGATGCCGAGGACGATGCCCGCGATCATGCCGAGCTTCAGGGGCATGTCCCGCAGCAGGACGGTCGCCACCCCGCCGACCAGGGCGGCCAGCACCATGGGCCGGGCCCGGGCGATCGGCACCAGCAGCGTGATCAGGGCGATCGTCGCCATGAACTCCAGCGACCAGTCCTTCGGCAGCGCGTCCGCCCCAAGCACGCCGCACAGCACGAAGACCTGCCACAGCACCCAGGCATAGACAGAGGGCGCCAGGAAGAACCCCATCCGCCAGTCCCGGTCCTGACTCGCCAGCATGCGTTCGGCGCCGATCGCAAACACGCCGTCCACCAGCAGGTAGCCCGACAGCAGGCGCTGAAAGAGCGGCACCCGCTCGAAGGCCGGCGCCAGGGCCGCCGAGAAGATCACGAAGCGCAGGTTCAGTACGAGCGCCGTGACCATGATCAGCCACAGGGGCGCGCCGGCGCCGATCAGCGGCAGCGTGCCGAGCTGGGCCGTGCCGGCGAACACGATCAGGTTCATGCCCACGGACTCGAGCACGGACAGGCCGGTCGAGCGCATCGCGACGCCGGTCACCAGCGCCCACGGTACCAGCCCGACAGACAGGGGCAGGAAGGCGCGGAAGCCCTCGCGGGCGCCGCGGCGGAAGGCGTCGTTCACGACAGGGCCTACTGGGTCGGCCCCTGGGTAACCGTCGGCATCGCGTCCACCCACACGCTGCCGTCTTCGGCGCGGCGAATCGTCAGCCCCAGCGCGGTGAAGATCGCGGTCACGTCAGGCTGCAGGGCGAGGTAGATCGATTCCGTCGAGCGCGAGGGGCTGGCGAACAAGGCCTCGAGCCGGTGCATCAGCGGTGCCCAGGCGCCTGCCAGCGGGCCGTTGGCGAGCAGGGCCTCGTACTCCGGTGCGATCCCGGACAGGGGCTGCCCCAGGCCGGCCAGGTAGCCCTGGCAGTGCGCCATGGTCTGAGCCAGATGCGCGACGCGCCCGGCGCTCTTCAGGAACAGGCCGTCGATATCGTTGCTGGCCAGGTGCAGCACGATCTCCTCGTTCATGGCCGCCGGCAGCGCCTCGAGCAGATCCGCCAGGTGGGTCAGCAGCAGGTCGGAGCCCTCGGGAAGCGACCACACCGAGCGGCGGGTGGAGAAATACTCGGCCCACATCGACTCGGCGATCGGCAGCAACTGGCGGTCGAACTCGCAGTCGAGCAGCAGTTCGAGGGACTCGGACTGGCCGAGGCGGGCACGGGCATCGTGGATGCGGCAGAGCTCCCGGTGGAAGAGGTGCACGAACCCCGCCACCTGTTCTCCATCGCCGGCCAGCGCCGCGGCCATGTGCGCGCCGTCGATCAGCAGCGCTACGGCAGCTTCGCCGTGGAGCGCACGCACGACCCCCGCCGCATTGGTTTCGCCGGTCGCCTCCTGCAGCGCCAGTCCGTAGTCCTCGGCCACCGTGATCTTCTCGAGGGCGGACAGGTCGAGATCCCCGTCGCGCTCGAGGATGCGCGCCAGCAGGGTTTGCAGGACCTGCGACAGCATCGGGGCGGCCTCGCCGATCCGCTCACCCCGGCATTCGACCTTCACTTCCATGACATCCACCCGGCCCTGTGGGCATTTCATCGAGGCCCACATTGTACCGTCGCGTAGCCTCCGCCCCCGGACTTCGGTGGTCGCGAACGCCCGTAACACGCCGCGTGCAGACTGGTCTTCGAACCCCCTCCGTGGAATCCCGGAGGCCCCCGGGAAGCCCGGTATGGCGTCCCGACCCGAAAACCGACACGATTCGTTCCATGCCCCAGTGCCCTCAGAGGCACATCCGGCACGGTCGGACACCGGAGGAGAACCGCCCATGACAGACATCCGCCCGAAGTTTGCACGACCCGCCACCTGGCTCGAAATCGTCCGCGCCGCCCTTGACCCGCGTGCGATGGTCCAGATTCATCCGGTTCGCGTCGCCAACGGCATCCGGATGGTGGTTTCCCTGGCGTCGAGGCCGCTTTGCTCGAGCGATGGCCGTATCACGCTCTTCGAGGACCTCGCCGCGGCGGCCCGCTTCCTGTCGGTTGCGGGCATCCGGCGCTGGTCGCTGGGTGAGGCGCTTCAGGGCATGGCCGAACTGGCGGGCGGCGCCGAGTCGTGGCGGCTCAAGGGCGGCCGCCTCTGCACCTGAGGCCACGCAAAGCGGCGAGGCAAGAAAAAGGGCCGCTATCGCGGCCCTCCGTTTGTCCCGCTTTCGCTGCGCCCGGGATCAGAGCGTGATCTGGCCCTTCAGCTTGTCGAAGAGTTTGCTGCCCAGCCCCTTGACCGCGACCAGTTCGTCCAGCTTCTTGAACGGGCGCGCCGCAACGATCGCCTCGGCGAGCTTCTTCGAGACGCCCTTCAGGCCGGCAATCTCGGTGACGCTGGCGCTGTTCACGGCGACGCTGGCCGGTGCCTCGGCCTGCTTTGGCGCAGCCTTCTTCGGCGCCGCCGGGGCCTTCTTCGCGGCCGGACTGGGGGCAGCCGGTGCGGCCTTGGGCGCCGGCGCAGCCTTGGGAGCCGGTGCCGCCTTGGGAGCCGGTGCAGCCTTCGCCGCGGGCGCCGCCTTGGGCGCGGGGGCAGCCTTGGCGGCAGGCGCCTCGACCACGTAGGTCTGCTCGAACGGGGTGAAGTCGCGGGTCGAGAAGCCCGACGGGGTCCACTCGCGCAGCATCAGGGTCAGGTGCCACTCGCCCGGCGGCAGCGAAGCGGCCGGCAGGCTGAAGGACATGGCGCCGAGGCCTTCCTGGCCGGCCAGCGAACCGATCTGGATGCCGGCCACCGGCGCGCCCTGGAAGTTGCCGCCCTGATAGGCCTTGGGCAGGGCCCACAGCTCGAGGGACAGGGTGCCGCTGAGGTTGCCCGCTTCGCGGGGATTGACGACGCCATCGACCGAGATGTCGACCTGGTCGCCATCGAAGCGATAGCCGACTGCGCCCGCCAGATACGGCAGGACGAAGGCCTGGGCGTGGGCGAAGGTCACGAAATCATGCTGGACCACGCCGCCGGCGCCGGTCTCGACCAGGCGGAAGGCCACCGGCCGCGGGTCCTGGCCCGCCGGCAGGACGGCAAGCGCCGAACCGCCGACCGGGATCACAGCCCCCGGGGCGGCGCTGATTGCGCCCAGCGGCAACTCGGCGATGCAGATGGCCGGCCCCCCTTCGTCGGTCCAGAACTGGAGGGACCAGTCGGCCCCGTTGGCACGATCCGCGTCGCAGATCTGGAGGTCGGCCTCGAGGTGGACGACGTCGCCCTCGATCCGGTAGTTCATCGGCCCCGCAAAACGGACGGCGGCGGCTTCGGGTGCAACCATCGAACTCATGAAGAAAGCCCAGCAAGTGTTAATCGAGCCCGGATTATAGGCCGACTCTCGTGACCACTGGATGATGCTTTGCGATTTGTCGACATGACGACAATCTGCCCGCGTTTATGCACTGTTTGCGTGCATTTTCAGCGCAGTTTTGCGCATGAACGAGAGATAGACCAGGGGAATCACGAACAGGGTCAGGACGGTCGAGAAGCCCAGCCCCCAGACGATGCTCGCCGCCACCGGCCCCCACATCAGCGATTTTCCGCCGAGGCCGACCGCCAGCGAGAACAGGCCGCCGATGGTGGTCGCCGAGGTGATCAGGATCGGCACCACCCGCCGGCGCGCGGCGTAGACGATCGCGTGCTGGACCCCCATGCCCCCCTTGAGGCGTTCATTGGCCGCGTCGATCAGCACGATTGCCGCGTTGACCGAGATGCCGGTGAGGGCGATGACCCCGTACAGCGTGTACAGGGACATGGGGTTGCCGGAAACCAGCAGACCGAGCACGACCCCGGTGAATGCGAGCGGCACCGTCACGAGGATGATCAGGGGCTGGAAGTAGCTGCGGAACTGGGTCGCCAGGATCAGATAGATCAGGCCGATGCCAAGGGCGAAGAGCCGCGCCATTGAATCGATGCTTTCCTGGATGTCGTCCAGCTCGCCCGAGAAATCCAGGCTCACCGCCGGGTGACGGGGCTGCAACTCGGCCCAGGCGGCCTTCAGGGCCTGGTTGGCGGAGAGGGTATCGGTCACATCTGCGTCGATGTCGGCCTCGACGGTGATCGCCCGCTTCAGTGCGTAGTGCCGGATGTAACCCTTGGCCGTGCGCGGCTCGGCATCGACCAGCGTCGCGAGCGGCACACGGCGCCCGTCCGCCAGCGTCACCTGGCGTTGCAGGATCCCCGTGACGTCCACCAGCGCCTCTGGCCGGGCGCGGACCACCACCTCGACCTTCTCGCCGCCATCGCGGGTACTGGCCACGACCTCACCCTCGCCGTAGAGCCGCAGCAGCCGTGCGACTTCACCCGCATTGGCACCGGCGAGGGCAAGGCGTTCCCGGTTCAGCTGCAGGCGCAGCTCGCGCCGCCCCGGCGTATCGTCGTCGCTGATGTTGCGCACGCCAACGACCTGCCCGAGGGCCGCGCGCAGATCGTCCGCCGCGGCGCGCAGCTGCTCGTAGTCGTCGGCCTTGACCTTGACGCTGATCGGTCGCGCGACCGGCGGCCCGCCCTTGAGTTCAAGGAAGCTGACCCTGCCTTCACCCCCGAGCGCATTCAGGGGCCCGGACAGGGCCTCGATGATCTCGCCGGTATCGCGCATGTCGCCGGAACGGGGCTGCAGTGACACCAGCACCTGGCCGTAATGGTCGCCGTAGAGGGGTTCAGTCTCGGTGAACTTGAGGCCGGCAAACGCGGTCACCGAGCGCGCCTCACCCTCCGCCAGGGAGGCTCGCACCACGCGCGCCACCTGCTCGGAAGCGTCGAGGGTCCGCTCGAGCACCACGCCGGCCGGCATATCGACATTGACATAGAACAGACGGAACGAGTCGAAGGCGAAGAACTGGAGCTTGACCAGGCCGCCGCCCACGGCCCCGACCGCGCCCGCCACCAGCAGAACGGCCACCAGTAGCGCCGTCCGCGGCCAGCGCAGCACCTTCAGCAGGGCGCCCGCGTAAGCGACCCGCAGCCGGTGGGTCAGCCGGGCCCGCCGTTGCTGCCCCTTGCCCGACGTGGCCCGGCTTCGCGGGCGGATCGCGAGCACATGCACCGGCAGCATCCAGAAGGCCTCGAACAGGCTCACCGCCAGCGCGACGGTGACGACGAAGGGCACCACGAACATGAACTTGCCGAGAATGCCCGGCAGCAGCATCAGCGGCAGGAAGGCCGCCATCGTGGTCAGGACCGAGCTGGTCACCGGCAGCCAGACCTCCCGCACGCCCTCGATCACCGCCTCGGTCGGTGGCTCGCCGCGGCTGAGGCGATAGTGGATCGCCTCGACGACCACGACCGCGTCGTCCACCAGCATGCCCAGCGCAATGACGATGCCCAGCAGCACGGTGAGGTTGAGGGTGGAGCCGATCGCGCCGGCCATCAGGAAGGTGCCGGCCAGGGAAAACGGCACCCCGATGCCGACCAGCAGCGCCAGCCGCGGGCCGAGGAACAGCCAGCAGGCCAGCAGCACCGCGAGCAGGCCGAGCAGCGCGTTCGACTCCATGATCGAGATCGCGTTGCGGGTCATGTAGGTCTGGTCGTCGAGCATCGTCAGGCGCAGGCCCTGGCTCGCCAGCAGCGGGGCCTGGTCCGCAGCGAAGGCATTCAGCGTCTCGACCAGGCCCAGGGTGTTGGCCCGCGCCTGCTTGGTGATCGAGAGCATCACCGTCGGCTCGTTGTTGTAGCTGACGAGCTGGCTCGAGCGTTCGTGCCCCCGCGACACCTCGGCCACCTCGCCCAGGGCGACCCGGCCGGAGGCGGTGATGATCGGCGCGGCCGCGAGGGCCTGGGGGTCGGGCGTCTTGCCCTCGAGCCGCACCAGCCACTCCTCGTCCTGGACCCGCACCCGCCCGGCGAGCGTATTGCGGAACCAGGCCGACACCGCATCGGAGACCCGCGCCGGCGACAGGCCGCGGGCGTCGAGCGCGGCCGGGTCGAACTCGACGTGCAGTTCGGCATCGTCGAGGCCGGCGGCGATCACCTGATCCACGCCCGCGAGGCGCTCCAGGTCCTTCTTGATGCGAAACGCCGCGCGACGCAGGTTCTCGCCACCGGCGGGCCCGTGCAGGGCGAGTACCGCGGTCGGGAAGCCGTTCGACGAGGTGATCTCGACCACCCGGGGGTCGTCGGCCTCGTTGGGCAGTTCGTCCGAGGCCTTGTTCTGGACCTCGCGGCGCAGGTCGTTGATGCGCTTGTCGAACTGGGCGTCGCTGATCTCGTTGAAGCGCACCAGGATCGAGGACACCGACTCGCGGCTGCTCGAGGAGACGAACTTGATGTCCTTGACCTGGGCGATGGCGTCCTCGAGGGGCGAGGTCACCTCGCGCTCGACGTCAGCCGCCGAGGCGCCCGGCAGCACCGTCAGGATGTTCACCCAGTTGAAGTTGATCTCCGGGTCCTGGGCCCGGGGCATGGTCAGATAGCTGGTCACGCCGCCGAGCAGCACCAGCACGAAGGCGATGTTCGCCAGCGGGTGGTTCTCGAGCAGGCGACGATAGAAGCTCATCGCGGCCGGCTTCCCTCGAGCCCGATGCCCAGGCGCCCCCCATCGACCACCGGCGTGTCGACCGCCCAGTCAACCGCGGCCGGCCGGCCCGCCTGAGCGCCGTCCACGGCGCGGAAGACCGGCTGGCCCTGCTCCACCACGAAGGCGCCGAGGCGGCCTTCCCGGGTCTGCAGGAACTCTGGCGGCAGGTGCGGCCGCCCCGCCTGCCAGCGCAACTCGCCGGCCAGCCCCGGCGCCAGCGGCGCGGCGGATGACAGCACCACCTCCCGCGTCTGGCTGGCGGCATCGACCAGCGCCGAGATGCGGCGGATCTCGAGGGGCACCGTCTTGCCTGCGGCCACCATCCGCGGCGCGTCGGCCCGCTCCAGCGCCGCGAGCTGGGCGAGAGGCACCCGCGCGCGGATCTCCGCGTCGCCGGCGGCGGACAGCACCAGCAGCGCGGTGCCGGGCACCGCCAGCTCGCCGACGCTGGCCAGGCGCTCGCGCACCACTCCGGCGAACGGCGCCCGGATCGTGGTGCGCGCGTGTGCCAGGCGGACTGCCGCGAGGGACTGCACACTGGCGTCGCGTTCCGCCTCCAGTACATCCAGTTCCGTGCGCTGGACCTTGAGCGCGTCCTCGCTGACAAAGCGCTCGCCGGCCAGCCGCTCGGTCCGGGCCAGTTGCGACTGGGCCAGGCGAATGCGGTTCTCGACCAGAGCCAGCGCCGCCTCGGCCCGACGCACCTCGATACGATGGGCGCTGTCGTCGAGGCGAGCCAGCACCGCGCCCTTGTCGAAGGCCTGGCCGACCCGCGCATCGAGGGCCACGATCCGGCCGGCCACCTCAGCCGCGATGCGCGCCTCTTCCCGCGGCTCGACCCGCGCCGGCACGCTGAAGCCGGGGTAGACCGCAATCTCGCCCAGCGGACGGCTGTTCCAGTCCGCCGCGATCGCCTGGCAGGCGACCAGGGCGAGGCCGGCCAGCAGATGTCGCGCGCTCATTGGCCCGGCTCCAGAGCCGGGCGGCCGGGCAGCGGCGGGGCCGGCGGCGGCGCCCAGCCCTCGGGCGGCACGACCTTGGCCGGATCGGTATCGTCGATGTAGTGGGGCGACATGATCTGGACACCATACTCGTTGAAGACGTCCTGAATGTTGCCGTTCAGGGCACTGATCAGGTCGGGGCGGGCGCCAGGCTCACGCGGAATCGAGCGACACACCACGCGATACTCGGCGTAGAAGTCCGACAGTGCGGTCTGGTGGACCACCGGCTTGGGATTGAGCGCGATGCCACGGGTCCGGTCCGCCGCCTCGAGCAGCATCGCGTGGACCTGGCGCCACGGCGTGTCGTAGCCGATCGTGACGGCGCTGTCGATCAGGTAGCCGTCCCCTTCGACGCCCCGCGATCGATTGCGGGTCACGTTGCCCAGCACCAGCGAGTTGGGTACCGACAGCTCCTCGCCGACGCCGGTGCGGATGCGGGTGGAGAAGATGCCCAGCTCCATCACCCGGCCGTCGGCGTCGCCGACCGCGACGTAGTCGCCGACCCGCAGCGTGCGGGTGTACATCAGGATCAGCCCGCTGGCGGCCTGGCCGACGATGCTCGACGCACCGAGGGAGATCATCAGGCCCACCAGCACCGACAGGCCGCGGAAGGCTTCGGTCTGGGCCCCCGGCAGGTAGGGGTAGGCCATCGCCACCGCGAACAGCCAGATCGCCACCGACACCAGACGCCGGGTCGGACGCACCGAGTCTTCGTCGAGCCAGCGCACGCTGACCACGCCGCGCTCGAGGCGGTCGAAGAAGGCCTTGGACAGATCGACGCAGACCTTGGCCAGCATCAGGATCAGGAAGGCGACCAGCAGGTTCGGGATACCGCTGGCAATGCCCCCGAAGACCTGCCCCAGGATGCCCAGCAGGAAGCCGTGCAGGCCGTCGCCCCAGGCGCGGGTGTAGGGAAACAGCTCCAGTCCGATGCTGAGCCACTCGTAGACCACCAGCAGCACCGCCAGCCAGTAGCTGGTGGTGACCACCTTGCGGACCATCCCGATGACCCGCTCGCGCTGCACCACGGCCTCGCCGCCGATGGTCAGACTCTCCGCCTTCTCGCTCGCGGCCCGCGCCAGCTTCACGGCCACCCAGCTGCGGCTGCGGCGCAGCAGCCACAGCAGGAAGACCGCCACCAGGCTGATCGTGACCGCCAGCGCGAGGCCCTGCAGCATCTCGGGCAGCCCCCCGCTGTCCCGCACCGACGCGAGCACCGAGCGCACCTGGCTCACCACCCGGTCGGTGGTCTCCTCGATGGACTCGCCCGGTGCCGCATCGCCCTCGAGCAGCACGAAGGCCATCACGCCGTCGACCAGCAGCACCTGCCCCTGGGGGATCGCCCGGCGGGTCACCTCCCGCGGCCCGCCCCGGGCGGACAGACGGGTCAGCTCCGCCTCGGCCCGCTCGGCCCGTTCCGCCGGCGTCAACCCGAGCATCGACGCCCTCAGCGTCGCCACCTTGCGGTAGTGCAGGTAGACCGGCGCCGCCTCGAGTTCGCTCGGCAGAGGCGCCGCCGGTTCGGCGAGCGCGGACGCGACCACACCGAGCAGGATCATCGCCAGCAGCCCCGAGCGGAGCCAGTCCATCACCTTCGCGAACCCCATCGTCGTTCCTCGAATCACGCGCCGTATGCCAAGGATGAATTGTGCATGAGTCACCCCCTGCCCGGCAGGCTCCCGCCCGGCATCAAGTTCCTCCCGCCCCTGCCGCTACACCAAGTAACACTTTTCAACACAATTCGCGCAACGCAAGAGGCCTGTCATGAAGCGCCTTGCAGACACCCCCGTCTGGCTGCGGCTCACCGCCGCGATCTGGGTCCTGCTGATCATCGTGTGGGCCAGCTTCATCGCCTGGGAGACCCGGGTCAGCCGCGACATCGCGATCGAGCAGTCGCGCCTCTTCGCGACCACCATCAACGACATGACCATGGCCGGCCTGACCGGCATGATGATCAACGGCACGATTGCCAACCGGGCCGTCTTCCTCGACCAGATCGAGCAGCTCGACGCGCTGCAGGAGCTCCGCGTACTGCGCGGCGAAGCCGTGTCTGCCACCTATGGCCGGCCGGCCACCGCGCTGACGCCGGACAGCGAGGAGGCCTCCGTGCTGGCGTCCGGCAAGCCCTTCAGCCGGGTCGAGGCCTCCGCGGGCGGCGGGCAGCACCTGCGGGTGATCCTGCCGACCCTGGCGAGCGAGAACTATCTGGGCAAGAACTGCCTGCTGTGCCACCCGGTAGGCGCCGGCACACCGCTAGGCGCAGTCAGCATGCGCATCTCCCTCGAGCAGGTCGATGCCGCGGTGGCGCGCTTCCGCAACACCAGCGCCCTCTTCGCCCTGCTGGCCTCGGCACCGGTGATCCTGATCGTGTTCCTCTTCGTCCGCCGCTTCGTGACCACCCCCCTCGGGCGGATGTCTTCGGGTCTGCAGGACCTGGCACGCGGCGAGGGGGACCTGACCCGGCGCCTCGATGTGGCGAGCGAGGACGAGATCGGCCACGCAGGCCACCTCTTCAACCAGATGCTGGCGACCATCGCTGCCCTGGTCCAGGAGGTGGGCACCTCGGCCCGGGACGTGACGGGCGCCGCAACCACGCTGGCACGGGACGCCGGCCGGGTGGCCGAGAGCTCGACGCGTCAGTACGAGCGCGCGACGCAGGCCAACGACGGTGTCGCCCATCTGGCCGAGAGCGTCGCAGCGGTCGCCGAGCATGCCGGCGCGGTCAGCGCGCTCTCGCGCGAGAGCGAGGCGCGCACCGAGGAGGGGCGCACCCACCTCGCCAACCTGACGCGGGACGTCGGCGCGGTGGCGGATTCGGTGCAGCAGATCGGCGAGTCGGTGCGCGGTTTCGTCGAGTCCGCCAAGCAGATCTCCGAGATGACGCAGGAAGTGCGCGAGATCGCCGACCAGACCAATCTCCTCGCCCTCAACGCGGCGATCGAGGCGGCACGGGCCGGGGAGCACGGCCGCGGCTTCGCGGTGGTTGCCGACGAGGTGCGCAAGCTGGCAGAGAAGTCTGCCCGCTCGGCGGCCGAGATCGACGCCATCACCCGCTCGATCAGCGAGAAGAGCGACGCGGTCGGCGCCTCGCTGGCCCAGGGCGACAGGCACCTGCAGGAGAGCCGGGTCGCCGCCGACGATGTCGCCGCGGTCCTCGATGAGGCCGCGAGGGCGGCCGCCGAGGTGCGCCAGGGCCTCGAGCGGATCACCGCAGAAACGGTGCAGCAGAACGAGCATGGACACGCGGTGAAGGCCGGCATCTCGGCCATCGCCGAGATGACCAGCGAGAACCAGTCCGCCGTCGCGCGGGCCGTGGATGCGGCTCGTGCCCTTGAGGGGCTCGCCCGGCGCCTGCAGGAATCGGTCTCCCGCTTCCGGACCTGACTGCGCGGCCAGCGTTCACATCGGCAGGCGGATCGTCACCACCAACCCACCGCCCTCCCGGTTCCGGGCGGTGACATCGCCGCCGTGGGCGGCCACGGCCCGCCGGGCGATGGCGAGCCCCAGGCCGAAACCTTCCGCGGCCGCATGATCGCTGCGGAAGAAGGGTTCGAAAATCGCCTCCAGCTCCCCTTCCGGCACGCCCGGTCCGCGATCGGCGACCGTCAGCTCGAAGCGGTCCCCGGCCACCTTTGCGACCACCTCGACGACGCCGCCGAATGGCGAGAACTTCACCGCATTGCGCACCACGTTCTCGAAGGCCCGCTGAAGCCGCGCGCCGTCGGCCAGCAACGGCGCATCGCCGTCGCCCTTGAACACCAGCGCGCGCCCGCCCACCTCGGCCTCGAACGCCGCGTCGTCGGCGACGCCCGCGGCCAGGTCAAAGAGATCGAGGGCTTCCCGCGGCGACTCGCTGGTACCGGCATCGAGGCGCGCCAGGGTCAGCAGTTCGCCAACCAGCCGGTCGAGCCGCGCCGACTCCCGCTCGACCCGCTCCATCAGTTCGGATCCGCGCGCCGGGTTCTGCCGGGCAAGGCCGATCGCCGCCTGCAGCCGCGCCAGCGGCGAGCGCAGCTCGTGGGAGACGTCGTGCAGCAGGCGTCGCTGGGATTCCACCAGGGCCTCGAGCCGGTGCGCCATGTGGTCGAAGTCCTGCCCCAGGTCGGAGATCTCGTCGCGCCAGCCGCCCATGCGGGCGCCGACGCGGGTGTCGAGCCGGCCCTCGGCCAGCGAGCCGAGGGCGCCTCGCAGCTGCCGTACCGGGCGGGCCAGATACCAGGCCATCAGGCCGCTGAAGGCGAGACTGGCGAGCAGGCCGGAGACCAGCGGAAACCACGGCGACGGCCGCTCGCGGTCGCGCCCGCGGGGGTGGCGGGGCGGCCCGACGCTGATCACTTCGAAGGCAGCCCCGTCGGGCCCGCGGGTCGCCACGCGACTGACCTCCAGGCCCTGGGCCTCGACCAGGTCGGACCCGGGCAGGGGCTGCCCGCGCAACTCGCGACCCGCGCCGTCGATGACGAAGATACGGCTACGACGGCCCCGGGCCTCCCAGTCCTCGATCATCGCGATCGCCGCCGCCGGGCCACCATGGCGGATGACCGCCGCGAAGGTGCCAAGCACGAAACCACCGCCGCGCCCCACCTCACCCGGTTCTTCGGCATCGACCTGCTTGTACAGCCATACCCCGGCGCCGACGCCCGCGGCGGCGAGCACCAGGCTCAGCCAGAAGGCCAGGAACATCTTCCAGAACAGGCGGCCCATGGCGGCCTCAGACCTTGACCAGCTGGTAGCCCTGGCCGCGCACGGTCTGGATCCAGGACTGGCCGTCCGGGCGGGGGCCGAGCTTGTGCCGGATGCTGCTGATATGCACGTCGATGCTCCGGTCGAAGCGGGCCAGCGGCCTGCCCAGGGCGGACTCGGACAACTCCCCCTTGCTGACCACATGGCCGGCCCGCCGGGCCAGCAACTCGAGCAGGTTGAACTCGGTGCTGGTCAATTCCAGGGGCGCCTCCTGCCAGCGCGCCTCACGCCGCTCCGGCCACATGGTAAGCAGCCCCGACTGGACCGGACCGGCCTCCTCCGCGACCGCATCCTCGCCGCCGCTGCGGCGCAGAATGGCCCGGATTCGTGCCACCAGTTCGCGCGGCGTGCAGGGCTTGGGCACGTAGTCGTCGGCGCCGAGCTCGAGGCCGACGATGCGGTCCACGTCGTCGCCCCGGGCGGTCAGCATGATTACCGGCATGCGGCTCGACTGGCGAATGCGCCGCAGGGTTTCCACCCCGTTCAGGCGCGGCATCATCACGTCGAGCACCGCGATCGCGAAATCGCCGGTCAAGGCCGCTGCGACGCCGGCCTCGCCGTCGTGCTCGGCGTGGGTCTCGAACCCTTCCTGCTCCAGATACTCACGGATCATCGACACCAGTTCGACGTCGTCATCCACCAGCAACACCTTGCTCACCGGGTTTCCTCCTTCAGCCTGTCCGATGAAGTCCGCCCATGATAAGGACGGTTCCCCGGCCCCAATGCGCTTTTTCCACTCTTTACGCCCCTTTACATCTGCCTGACCGCGCTTAACGGCGCACGCGCGAGAATGGGGTCATCAACTGCCGGGAGCCCCCGCCATGCACCGCCCGCTCCGCACCCTGCTGTGCACCGCCCTTGCCGCCGCCCTGCCCCTCACCGCGTCCATCGCCGCGACCAGCCAGTTGCCCGATCTGGGCGATCCGGCCAGCGACGTCCTCAGCCGGGCCCAGGAGCAGGCCCTCGGGGAACGGAGCATGGCGCAGTTGCGGGCCGCCGGCGGCGTGCTCGACGACCCCGAGATCAACGCCTACCTGCAGCAGCTGGGGGCGCGCCTGGCCGCGAGCGATCCGGCCACGGCCGGCCAGCCCTTCGCGTTCTTCGCCGTGCCGGACGACGCGATCAACGCCTTCGCGATGCCCGGCGGCCACATCGGCGTGCACCTCGGGCTGCTGCTCGCCACCGGCAGCGAATCCGAACTGGCGGCCGTCATCGCCCACGAGATCAGCCACGTTTCCCAGCGCCACATCGCGCGCAGCATGGCCGCCGCCAGCGGCAGTCAGATGGCCTCGGCGGCCGCCCTTCTGGCCGGCATCGTGGCGGCCGCGAGCGGGCAGCCCCAGGTGGCGGGCGCCGCCATTGCCGGTGCCACCGCCGGCCATCTGCAGAGCCAGCTCAACTACAGCCGGGAGCATGAGCGCGAGGCGGACCGGATCGGCTTTGCGCTGCTCGTGCGCGCCGGCTTCGACCCGGCGGCGATGCCGGCCTTCTTCCGCCGCATGCAGCAGCTCACTGCGACCCAGGAGTCGGCCATGCCGGCCTATCTGCGGAGCCATCCGCTGACCACCGAGCGGATCGCCGATGCCGAAGACCGCGCCCTCTCGGCCCGCTACCGCCAGGTCGAGGACAGCACCGACTACCGCATGGTGCAGTCCCTGGTCCGCTCCTACCGGGGCGAACCGGCCCAGGCCGTCGCCGATCTGGCCGACCGGCTGCGCAGCGCCACCGCGGCGGATCGCCCATACGCCCGCTACGGCCTCGCCGCCGCGCGGCTGCGTGCCCGCGACCATGACGGCGCCCTGGCCGACGTGGCGGCCCTCGACGCGAGCGGCTTCCGCCACCCGATGGCCGACGCCCTCGCCGGCCAGGCGCTGGCCCAGTCCGGCCGTCTCGACGCGGCCGTCGCCCGCTACCAGGTCGCGCTCGCGCGCTTCCCGAACCACCGTCAGCTGATCGAGGACTACCCCCGCGCCCTGCTGCGGGCCGGCCACCACGCCGACGCCGCGCGCTTCGTCGCGCGGCGCATCGAGGCCGGCAGCGCCGACGCGCCCCTGCACCTGCTTGCTGCCGAGGCCAATGCCGGCCTCGGCCGACGCCTCGACTCCCACTACCACCAGGGCGAGGCCTACGCCGCGATGGGCAACCTGCCCGCGGCGATCGAGCAATTGACCATCGCCCTCAAGAGCCCGGGCGGGGACGACATCACGCGCCAGATCGCCGAGAGCCGACTGCGTGCCCTGCGCAATGACCTTCACCAGCAGCGGGGCCGCCCAGGTGAGCCGCCCCGCGCCGGACTCGGTTACCGCTCTTTACCCGCATTTACCTCCCCCTAACCGCGCTTCACGAGCCTCCGACGGACACTGCAATCGTCCGGTGACACCCGGAAACAGCAAAGCAACCGAAAGGAGAACATCATGAAAACCCGTAACCGAATCCTCGTCGGCGTGCTCGCCGCCTCGTCCCTGGCCCTCGCCGCCCCCTTCGTCGCCCATGCCAACCCGTTCGGAGAGGATGGCAAGCGCGCCTGCGCAACGGAAGGGCGCCATGGCGGCCACACCATGCGTGGCGGCATGGGTCACCACGAGGGCAAGCACCGCGACGGCATGGGCATGCGGGGCCTGATGCGCGGCATCGACCTGACCGAGGCCCAGCGCGACAAGCTCTTCGAGCTGCGCCACGCCCAGGCGCCTGCGATTCGCGAGCAGTGGAAAGCTGCCCGTGCCGCCCGCGAGGCCCTGCGCACCCTGCCGTTCTCGGGCGAGTACAGCGAGGCGCAGGCGCAGGCGCTGTCGAAGCAGGCCGCGCAGGCGATGGCGGAGATCGGCGCCATGCGGGCCGGCCTCCAGGCCGAGATGTATGCCCTGCTGACCGACGAGCAGCGCGAAGCCCTCAAGGCACGTCAGGCCCGCCGCGACAAGGGTCCGGGGCACTGGCGCGGCGGCCCGGGGCGTTTCGCTCCCGAGATGGGCTGAGCCGGACCGCGACCACGATGTGTTTGAACAGGAGAACGCACCATGACACATGAGCCGACACGGTCGAACCGGGGGCTGCGCCTGCTGGCGGCCGGCGTGGCCGGCGTCCTCCTGCTGGGCGCCTGCGCGACACCGCCCTCGGCCCGCCGCTATCCCGTTCGCGCGCCGGTGGCCGCGACACCGCCACCGCCGCCGGCCATCTATCCGGCGCGGGGCCAGAGCGATCGCCAGCTCGCGCGGGACCGCTACGAGTGCTACCAGTGGGCCGTGCGCGAGAGCGGCTTCGACCCGGCCCGTTCGATCGCCACCGCACCACAGCCGTCGGTACGGGTCGAACCGGACCCGCCGTCCGGCGTCGGCACGGCCACCGGCGTGCTCGCCGGGGCCGCCATCGGTGCGGCGGTCTCCAACAGCCGGCACAACGCCGAAGGGGCCGCCGTCGGCGCCCTGCTCGGTGGCATCGTCGGCGCGGCATCCGACTCGGCCCGGTCCGCCGAGGCGGCCCGGATCGAGCGGGACCTCAACCGCCAGTCCGCCGCCCAGGCGACCTACGATGCTCGCGGCACCGCCTACCAGCGGGCCTTCAGCGCGTGCCTCGAAGGCCGCGGCTACACGGTCAGATAAGGAGGAGCCACGATGAAACTCCGAATCCGGATGGTTCGGGCCATCCTCATCGCCGCCGCAACGAGCCTGGTCCTGCCCGCTCACGCCAGGCAGGATCGCGAAGACGTCCAGCAATGGAAATGGGACTTCGACGCGGGCGAAATGCGCCCTTCCCCGCCCAAGGCATCGGACGGTGAGGCGCGCAAGCCGCGGCCCGAGACGCGCCGGGACGAGCGCCCGACCCCCAGGCCGGTCTTCCGTAGCGACCCGGACCGGGGGCGCGAGCACCGTGCCGACCGGCGCGAGCGCGATCGCCGTCACGCGGACGAGGATCGCCGCCATCGCCCGCGCGATCGCTACGATCGCCCCCGCGGCGAGTCGCGTGTCGACTACCGCCGCGATCACCGCCACCGGGTCGAACACCGGCGCCACTGGGCCCCGCGGGTCGGCGTGGCGGTACCGAGCCTGCCCTGGGGCTACCGGGAGATCCGCCACCACCGGCACAACTATTTCTTCGCCGACGGCTACTGGTTCGAGCCGTGGGGCAGCAGCTACGTGCGCATCGGCGCGCCGGTCGGCGTGGTCGTCTCGGCCCTGCCGGCGGGCTACGTCTCGCTGAACCTCGGCAGCACCATGTACTACCGCTACGCCGACACCTGGTATCGCCCGCACACCCAGGGCTACGTGGTAGTGGACGCCCCCGCCGGTGCGCCGGCCGGGGATCTCGAACCGCCCGACGACGACACGCTGTTCGCCTACCCGAACCAGGGCCAGGACGAAGCCCAGCAGGCCGAGGACCGCTTTGAATGCCATGAGTGGGCCGCCGGTCAGACCGGCTATGATCCGTCCCGCACCTCGCCGGCCGGGGCGACCACGGCGAGCCTGCGCAAGCGGCCGGATTATCTCCGGGCGATGACGGCCTGCCTCGAGGGGCGCGGCTACACGGTACGATAGCCCCTCGCCAATCGCGGGGAGCACGACGATGCTGCCGAGGCTGAACGTCGTAGGCTGTGGCCGGGTGGGTCGCAGCCTCGGCAAGTTGTGGTTCGACGCGGGCGCCCTGGACATCGGGGCGCTCCACGGCCGCAGCGCCGCGTCGATGGCCAGCGCCCGCGACTTCATCGGCGCCGGCCATCCCGGGCCGGCCCTCGACGCCCTGCCGGCAGCCGATGCCTGGCTGCTGGCCACGCCGGACGGGGCCATCGCCGATGTGGCGGCGGCCCTCGCCCGCAGTGGCAGGGTGCGCCCGGGCGACCACGTCTTTCACTGCAGCGGCGCCCGCGCCCACGATCTGCTCGACCCGCTCGCCGCCTGTGGCGCACTGACCGCCAGCGCCCACCCGGTGCTCAGCTTCGCTGCGCCGGAGAGCGCCTGCGAACGCTTCGCCGGCACTTTCGTCGGGCTCGAGGGCCACCCGGCCGCGACGGACTGGCTGCATCAGCGCTTCAGCGCGATCGGCGCCCGCTGCTTCCCGATCGCGCCCGACGCCAAGCTGCTCTACCACGCCGGTTCGGTCTTCGCCTCCAACTTCACCGTCGTCCTGCTCGACGTCGCCCTGCAGGCTTACCGGGCCGCGGGCGTCGACCCGGACACGGCGCGACAGCTGATGGCGCCCCTGGTGCGTGGCGCGATCGGGAATGCCATCGCCCTCGGGCCGGCTGCCGCCCTGTCCGGGCCAGCTGCCCGCGGTGAACACGCCACCCTGCGTGATCAGCAGGCGGCAGTATCCGAATGGCAGACCGGGGCCGGCGAGGCCTATGCCGCGCTGACCCGCCTGGCCCTCGAGCTGGCCCGGAGGCAATCTCCGTAGAACCACGCAGCATAAAGGTTTCGGGGATTTCGCCGCTATTTCCGGAGGGCGCAATGGGCGCCTTTCGCGACCCTTTTCTGGCATGGAATCCCACCCCCCTTCATCCCGCCTCTACCGCGCCACGGCGCTGGGCGCCTGGATCGTCATCGGGTGCGTCACCGCACTGCTGGTCGCCCTCGAGACCGAACGTCTCGAGCGGGAGGCGATGGATGTCGCACTCGAGCGCGGCGCCACCCTGTTCCGGCTGATCGAGACGACCCGGGCGTGGAATGCCGGGCACGGCGGCGTGTATGTGCCGATCGGCCCACGGGCGGAGCCGAACCCGTATCTCGAGATGCCGGAGCGGGACGTCGAGACCACCGACGGGAAGACCCTGACCCTGGTCAACCCGGCGTACATGACGCGCCAGATCGCCGAGCTGGCGGCGAAGCGCGAGGGCGCCAGGATCCACATCACCAGCCTCAAGCCGATCCGGCCGGCCAACGCTGCCGAGCCCTGGGAGAAGGCCGCCCTGGAGCGCTTCGAGACGAGCGCCGCGCGGCACTACGTGGACAGCATCACGATCGACGGCAAACCCTTCTATCGCTACATGGCGCCGCTGCTGGTCCAGCAGGTGTGCCTGAAGTGCCACGAAGCGCAGGGCTACAAGCTCGGCGACATCCGGGGCGGCATCAGCATCACGATGCCCTCGGACCAGGCCAGCCGCAGCCTGCTGGATAGCCAGAGAAACTCCGCAGCGGTCGGCGCCCTGGTCTTCCTGCTGCTGGGCGGACTGTCCCACCTGGTCCTGCATCGTCATCGCCTGATACTGCGTCGCCTGTCCGCCCTGACCGAGAACCAGGAGCGGGAGATCCGCCTGCGCACCGGGGAACTGGCACGCGAACGGGCGCGCTATCAGCTGATGGCCGAGATGGCCTCCGACTGGTTCTGGGAGCAGGACGCCAACTACCGCTTCACGAGCTTCTCCGGAGACCACTACCGCAAGGGCGGCCTACCCCTGGAACGTCTGATGGGCAAGACCCGATGGGAGATTCCTCTGATGGGTGTCAGCCCCGAGGAACTGGCCCACCATCGCGCGGTGGTCGAAGCCCATCGGGCCTTCGAGGGTTTCGAGTACCAGATCCTGAACTGCAACAACGAAATGCGCTGGTACGCGATCTCGGGACGCCCGGTGTTCGACGACGACGGCACCTTCCGGGGCTACCTGGGCACCGGCATCGACGTCACGGCGCGCAAGCGGCGCGAGCAGATGCTTCACACCCTGACCGAGGACACCGCCACGGTATTCGGCCACCGCTTCTTCGCCACGCTGGCGACCGGTCTGCGCCGCCTGATGGGGGTTCGCTACTGCATCATCAGCCGCATCACCGAAGGGGGCTCGATGGCGCGCGTGGTGGAACACAGCGATGCCGGCGGCGAGCACGCGCTCAGCGAGTATCCGGTGACCGCGTCGCCCTGCTCCTGGGTGCTCGAGGGCGACATCTGCGTGTTCCCCGAGAGTGCGGACGAGGCCTTCCCGAACGCAGCCCTGCTGAAGACGCTGGGTGCCAGCAGCTACATCGGCGTACCGATCGGTGCCGGCGCCCACCCCCAGGGGGTGGTGGCGATACTCGACCCCGAGCCGATGCGCCTGGAACGCGACCTGACGGAGCTGATGAAGATCTTCGCGGCGCGGGCGGCGCTCGAATTCGAGCGGATGGACGCCGAGGACGCGCTGCGCGAGAGCGCGCGCCTGCTCAACCTGGCCGAGCAGATGGCCAATGTGGGCAGCTGGCAACTCGACTTTTCGGACCGCAGCCTGCTCTGGTCGGAGGAGACCTTCCAGATCTTCGAGCTGGACCGACGCAGCTTCGACTGCACCGAGGCCAACTACATCGCGCGGATCCACCCGGGGGATCGCCAGCTGGTGAGCCAGGCCTTTGACGCCGCGGTATGCAACCGGGCGCCATTCGAGGTGGAACATCGCATCGTCACGCTCTCCGGCAGGCACAAGACCGTCCTTCAACGGGGCGAGATCCGCTATGGAATCGACGGCATGCCGTCGATGGCCCAGGGCATGATCCAGGACATCACCGCCCGGCGCGCCGCCGAGGCCAAGCTGGCGCTGGCCGCCAGCGTCTTCTCGGCGACTCACGACGGAGTCCTGATCACCGACACCTCGGGCAACATCATCGACGCCAACCCCTCGCTGTGCCGGATGAGCGGCTTCGAGTACCGGGAACTCATCGGCCACAACCCGCGCCTGTTCCGCTCAAGACAGCAGGACGCCGACTACTACCGGCAGATGTGGGAAGCCCTGTCGGCCTGCGGTCACTGGGAAGGCGAGCTGTGGAACTGCCGCAAGGACGGCAGCGAGGTACCCGAACGCCTGAGCATTTCGGCGGTCCTGAACGACACCGGTGACATCACCCACTACATCGGCGTCTACACCGACATCTCGGCGCTCAAGGCCCATCAGCAAGAACTCGAGCGGCAGGCCCTCCACGATGCCCTGACGGGTCTGCCCAATCGCCGCCTGCTGATCGACCGCCTGCATCAGGCGCTGGCCCAGGCCCGCCGGACCGATGCGCAGGTGGCCGTCGCGTTCCTGGACCTGGACGGGTTCAAGGCCGTCAACGACCGGATTGGACACGAGGCCGGCGACGATCTGCTGGTCGCGATCGCCGAGCGGCTGCAGGGCGCGATCCGCGAAGGCGACACGGTCGCCCGCCTGGGCGGTGACGAGTTCGTCCTGCTGCTCGTCGGGCTTCGCGCCAGCGGCGAGGTGGCGGGCATGCTGGACCGGATCCTTGACGAGGTGGCCCGGCCGGTGCCCCTCTGCGGCGAACAGGCCCGCGTCGGGGCCAGCATCGGCGTCGCGCTCTATCCCGAAGATGGTGACGACGCCGAATCCCTGTTGCAACATGCAGACATGGCCATGTACGAAGCCAAGCATGCGGGCCGCCATCGATACCGGATGTACCGGGGATGCAAGGAGCCATGATGGACATCCGAGACGCCATTCGGCGCCACCTGGAATGGAAGGTCGCCCTCGAATGGATGCTGTGCGGCCAGCAGCCGGTGAACCCGGCGCAGCTGGCCCAGCCGGACCAGTGCGCCCTCGGCCACTGGCTGACGGGAGAGGCCACAGCCCTGTACGGGGGTACGCCGGCGCTGGCGCAGGCGATCGAGGCCCACGAACGATTTCACGACATCTGCGGCCAGGTCGCCGTGCACCTCCAGGCGGGGGAGCGGGAGGCGGCCGCAGACCTGTTGCAGGCCGGGGGCGTTTTCACTCAGGCCTCACGGGAGATCATCGGGGCCCTGGACGACCTCGCCCGCCTCGCGGATCGCGCGGGCAAGTGACAGGCGCGCGTCCGCGGCGGCCTTGTCAGGCCGCCGCCATCTCGGTGGCAAGACCGCTGATCGTCGCTACCTGCCCCAGTACCCGATCGACGATCCGGGACAGTTCATGCGCGTCCACCTGCATCTCCTGCAGCAGATGGCCGCCAACCCCCTCAAGAGGCAGCAAGGCATCGGCGAACAGGTGGTCCCGGTCGCCGAACAGTTCGTCGGCGAACACGTCCAGCCGGACGAGCTTCTCGGCGCTGAACAGGATCGCCTGGATGCTGCGCGGATCGCTCGGGGTGGCATGGTGGCGCCGGAACATGGCGCAGTAGGGATCCGGGACGCCCCAGTGCGTCAGGAGCAACGCCGTCACCTCGCCATGCTCGGAGCCCAGGATCTCGACCTCCGCAGCCTCCATCGACAGGCCGTTGTCGGCGGCACGATGGGCGATGGATTCGATGATGCCGGCCGATTCCAGCTCGGCCAGCATGTAGCCGAGATCGTGCAGCAGGCCGGCCAGGTAGGCCTCTTCGGCATGCGGCAGATGCTTGATGCGGGCCAGTTCGCTCGCCGCGGTGGCCATCGCCAGCGCGTGCAGCCACAACTGCAGGCGGGTCCGCGGCGCCAGCCGCTCGCTCACCGGATGCCCGAACAGCGCGCCGGTGCACAGCTGCAGCGCGCGGCGCAAGCAGATGCGGCGCAGCGCCAGCGGCACGGTCGCGAACTGCAGGCGGGACAATCCGAAGGCCGCCGAGTTGGCCATCGCGATGATGCGCGCCGCCAGTTGCGGCTCACTCGAGAGAATGCGGATCAGCTTGCGCTCCGCGTCGTCGTCTTCGATGCGCAGGGCGAGCATCTCGATGGCAAGGGGCGAGAGCGGGGGAAGGGCGTCGAGATCGAGGGTTATCATGTGTATCCGGATAGGCTCCGTGCCGGACGACACCCGACACGCGTTCCGCTTTGATTACGGCCACGAGGGCCGGGACTTGACCCCGCCCCGGCAACAGGAAGCTCCCCATGACCACCCCGCATGACACCCTGCTCGAGCGCATCGAGATCGAGACCGGTGCCGACCCGCGCCACACGATCCTGTGGCTGCACGGGCTCGGCGCCGACGGCCACGACTTCGAACCGGTCGTCGACGAGCTCGACCTCGACGGCCTGCCGCCGATCCGCTTCGTCTTTCCCCATGCGCCGATGCGCCCGGTCACGATCAACGGCGGCTTCGTCATGCGGGCCTGGTACGACATTCTCTCGCTCGACTTCTCGCAGCGCCGCGAGGCCCCCGACGGGGTGCGCGAGTCGGCCAGCCAGATCGAAGCCCTGATCGCGCGGGAGACCGCGCGCGGCGTGCCGGACGGGCAGCTGATCCTGGCCGGCTTCTCCCAGGGCGGCGCGATCGCACTCCATGCCGGCCTGCGCCACCCTGCCCGGCTGGCGGGCGTCATGGCCCTGTCCACCTATGTGCCGCTGGCCGACACCCTCGAGGCCGAAGCCCACGCTGCCAATCGCGAGGTGCCGATCTTCCAGGCCCACGGCACGCACGACGGGGTCATCCCCCACGATTTCGGCAAGCAGTCGGCCGAACGCCTCACGGCCCTGGGCTACCCGCTCGAATGGCACAGCTATGCGATGGACCACGGCCTGTGCGTGCAGGAGCTACGCGACATCGAGCGCTGGATCCACGCCCGCTTCGGCGCCACCGACTGAGTCGCCCGCGGGCGCACGCCGGTCGCCCGCGAGCGCCACACCTACCGGCCCCGGGGAGGTCGTCCGATGCATCACGCCATACTCTCTGCCCTCGGCTCCGCGCGCTGGTGGCTCGTCTTCGTCCTCGCCGGCATTCTGTTCATGGGCTTCGGGGTCACGTCCTTCAACCTCTTTCACCTGTTGCAGGCCAACCTTGCCCTGTTCGCCGAGCACGGCCTGATGGTGATCGCCGACGGGGCGCTGGAGCAACTCCTGCAACTGCTCGCCCTCGGTTACTTCAGCCTGCTCCTGTGGATCGCCTTCAAGGGTTGCGAGTCCTGGCTCGTCGACCGGGTGATCCGGGCGCGGCGCGGCGAATAATTCGATGACGCTGTAAGTTCCCGTCAGTCCTGTCTGTCTAGTCCGCAAGCAGATCGCGCACCGCGGTGCGATCGATCCCGCTGCCGGGCCGCAAGGCCACACCTTTTCAGACCGACAGGAGATCTTTCCATGAACAAGCGTCACTTCCTCATCGCCGCCGCCGTTGCCGGCATCGCCGCCGTTGCCGCCAATCCCGCCCTCGCCGCCAAGGAAGGCAAGGAGAAGTGCTACGGCATCGCCAAGGCCGGCGCCAATGACTGCGCCAGCACCACCGGCAGCCACGCCTGCGCCGGCCAGGCCAAGACCGACAACGATCCCAATGAGTGGAAGTACGTCGCCAAGGGCACCTGCGCCGACATGGGCGGCTCCCTGAAGGCCGGCGGCAAGGGCTGAGGCCCGCAGATCGGGCGATGCGGACCCTCCCCGGGTGCGCATCGCTGCCCCCGCCTTCAGCCAGGATCTTCCCCATGACCACCCGTCAATCCATCGCCGGCGTCGGTGTCGGGCTCCGCGCCGAACACTACGCCGACTTTCTCGACCAGCGCCCCCCGCTGGACTGGCTCGAGGTCCACGCCGAGAACTACTTCGGCGATGGAGGCTGGGACCTCCACGTGCTGGAGACCCTGCGCGCCGACTACCCGATCAGCCTTCATGGCGTCGGCCTCGGCATCGGCTCGGCCAGCGCCGACCACTTCGAGCGCCACCTGGATCGCCTCGCCGCCCTCATCGAACGCATCCAGCCCGGCCTCGTCTCCGAACACCTCAGCTGGGCTTCGCTGCCCGGCCGGCACCTCAACGACCTTCTGCCGATGCCCCTGACCGCGGAAGCCCTCGAGCTGGTCTGCGAGCGGGTCGACCGGCTGCAGACGCGGCTCGGACGCCGCTGCCTGCTCGAGAACGTCTCGAGCCACGTGCGCTTCGCGGCCGACACCATGGACGAAGCGAGCTTCCTCGCGCAGCTCGCGCGGCGCACCGGCTGCGGCGTGCTGCTGGATGTGAACAATCTCTACGTCAACCAGTGCAACCATGCCGAGGACGCCCGCCAGGCCATGGCGGCACTGCCCACCGGCGTGCCCGCAGAGGTCCATCTGGCCGGCCATCTGGTGACCGACCTCTCGGTGGTGGACCACCACGGCGACCGCGTCGCCGAGCCGGTCTGGGACCTGTACCGCGATGCGCTGCGCCGCTTCGGCCCGCTCCCGACCCTGATCGAATGGGACACCGACGTGCCGGCGCTGGACGTGCTGCTCGACGAGGCGGCCCGGGCCCGGCGAGAGACCCGCGCTGTCCTTGCCGAAGCGGATACCTGCCATGCCTGAGACCCTGGCCCGCCTCCAGCAGCGATTCGGCGCAGCCCTGCTCGACGCTGCGGCGCCGAGCGACCGTCTGTTCCGCGGCCCCGACGCGCACACCGCCGCGTGCGTGGCCCTCTATCGCGGCAACCTCGCCGCCAACTGGGCCAAGGCCCTGGGCAATGCCTATCCGGTACTGCGCGCGCTGGTCGGCGAGGATTTTTTCGCGGCGCTGGCGCGTCGGTTCGGCCGTGACTACGCCCACGTCGAAGGGGATCTGAATACCCTCGGCGCCGGCCTGCCGGATTTCGTTGCGACCTTCGGGCCATTGGCCGACCACCCCTACATGGCCGACGTGGCCCGACTCGAGTGGTCGGTGCATCGCGCCCACAGCGCGGCGGACGCCCACGCCCTCGATGCAGCGACGCTGGCGGTGATCGCCGCCGAGGATCTCGACGGCCTGACCCTGCGGCTCCATCCGGCCGTGGCGCTGCACGAATCCCCCTGGGCCATCGACGCGATCTGGCTGGCTCACCAGCCCGCCGCGCCGGTGCCCCTGCCGGCCGAGCCACGACAGGACAGCCGCGCGCTGGTCTGCCGGCCGCGCTGGCGCGTCGCAGTCCGTAGCCTTCGCGCCGGCGAACACGCCGCGCTGGCGGCCATTGCCGCAGCACACCCGCTCGGCGAAGCCCTCGAGGCCGCCATCACGACCGACCCTGATTTCGACCCCGCCGACGCCCTGCCCCGCTGGCTCGCCGACGGCCTCTTCATCGCCCCCGACACGCCAACAGGAGAACCGACATGAACGCCGCCCTCAAAATGCATCAGCTCACGACCCGCTTCGACCGGCCCCTCGCCGACTGGGGTGGCGCCCTGCTCTCGCTGGCCATCCGCGTCTATGTCGGCTGGGCCTTCTTCAAGGCCGGCCTGACCAAGATCGAGGACTGGGAGACCACCCTCTTCCTGTTCGAGGACGAGTATCAGGTGCCATTGCTGCCGCCCGAACTGGCGGCATGGATGGGCACCCTCGGGGAGCTGGTGCTGCCGGTCCTGCTGTTCGTCGGCCTGCTGTCACGGCCGGCCGCGCTGGGACTCTTCGTCGTCAACGCGATGGCCGTGCTGTCCTACCCGGCCCTGTTCGAGTTCGAGTGCCCGGCTGCCCTGCAGGACCACTTCTACTGGGGCGCGATGCTGCTCGTCCTGGTCGCCTTCGGCCCCGGCCGGCTGTCCCTCGACGCCTGGCTGACGGCTCGGGGCCGCAAGGCCCCCTGAGGGGGCGCCGCTCAGCCCACGTCGATGCGGATGCGGCGGGGCTGGGCCTGCTGCACGCGCGGGATGCGCAGGCGCAGCACCCCCTGCTCGAAGGCCGCCGAGACCCGCTCGGGGTCCAGCTCGTTCGACAAGGTGAACACCCGGCGGTAGCGCATCGTTGGTACCTCCTGGTGCGTCAGCTGCAGGCCGTCCGGCACCTCGAGGCCAAGCACCCCCTCGATGATCAGCTGGTCGGCCTCGACATGCAGCCGCAGGGCGTCCTTCGCCACCCCCGGCAGATCGGCCACCAGCGAGATGCCGCTCGCATCCTCCACCACATCCACCGCCGGCATCAGAACCGCCTCGTCCGTGCCCCGTTCGCCTTGTGTGTTGTTCATGGAACGCGCTCCCTCAGGTGACGTTGATCCGGCGTGGCGCACTGGCCACGCGCCGCTGGACGCTGATGTGCAGCACGCCGTCCCGGTAGCTGGCCGCGACCGACTCCGGATCGGCGTCCTCGGGCAGGTTGACCACCCGCCGGAAGCGGCCGGCAAAGCGCTCGCCGATGTGGACCGCGGTGCGCGCATCGTCCCGCGGCAGGTCGTCCGGGCGCTCGCCGGCGATGGTCAGCACGCCGCGATCGAGCAGCAGCTCGATGCGCGCCGGGTCCAGCCCCGGTGCGAAGGCATAGATCTCGACCGACTCCGGCGTGCCGCCGACGTTGAGCGCCGGATATCGGCTGCGCCCGCTGCCGCGGATGCTCGCGTTGTGGTCGAGCGACTGCGGGTAGCCCCGCTGTAGTCGCTCCAGCTCGGCCATCAGGTCCCGCGGATACACGTTCCAGACCATCGCTTGGTTCCTCCCTGGGTCAGTGATCCGGATAGTGGGGGTGCCGGGCGATGGTTTCAAGGCGTGCCCATAGCGGGTACTTGAGAGGCAGAGACGGCGGACCCATCTGGGTGTCAACAGAAGACACCGTTTTCCGGGAGATCGCCATCGTGACATTCAGGGACTACTACGCCGTCCTCGGGGTCGAGCGGGGCGCTTCGGCTGAGGCCATCCGTGCGGCCTATCGCAAGCTCGCCCGCAAGTACCACCCGGACGTATCGAAGGAACCGGACGCCGACGTCCGGATGAAGGCACTCAATGAAGCCTATGCTGTCCTCTCCGATCCGGAGAAGCGGGCCGAATACGACGCGTTCGGAACCGACCGGTCTCCCTCGGGTGGCTTCAGCCACGCGCCGGGCCGGGGCCCGGCCAGCGGCCAGGACGGTGCCGGCGTGGGCGCCTTCAGCGAGATCTTCGAGCACATTTTCGGACGCGAGTCGCAGGGGCCGCGCCGTCGGGCAGCCCCGCAGTTCGACGGACGGGGCGAAGACCATCGTGTGCGGGTCGAGCTCGACCTCGACGACAGCTTCCATGGCACGACCCGTCAGATCACCCTGCGGTCGCCGTCGATCGACGCCCGCGGCCATGTCTCGATGCGCGAGCGCACCCTCGAGGTGAAGATTCCCAGGGGGGTGCGCGAGGGGCAGGTGATCCGGCTGGCTGGCCAGGGCCATCCGGGCTTCGGCGAGGGTCCGGCGGGCGACCTGCAGCTCGAGGTGCATTTCCGGCCCCATCCGACCCTGCAGGCCGAGGGCAGGCACCTGCGCATGCGCCTGCCCGTCGCGCCCTGGGAGGCGGCTCTCGGCGCCGAGGTGCCCGTGAGCCTGCCCGACGGCGCCCTGCGGGTGCGGATCCCCGAGGGCAGCCAGGGCGGACGCCAGCTCCGCATCCGCGGCCGGGGCCTGCCGGCCTCGCCACCGGGCGACCTGCTGCTCGACCTGGTGGTGGTCCTGCCGCCGGCCAGCGACCCGAAGGCCCGTGTGCTCTACCGGCGCATGGCAGAAGAGCTCGATTTCGACCCTCGCAGCGGGGTCCGTCAGGGCTGAGGGTAGCTCGGACCGGCGGCGCGTGCTGCGCCCGCCCCAGGCGACCCCGAGCGGCTGGCCGTGCAGCCACCCGGGGACGCCGCTCCGGATCCGCCGCTGGCTCACCCGGTTGCCTGAGCAGCCCGGTTGACGCAGGCGGGCCGGGCCACCCATCCGTTGAATATTCAACACCGCCAGCCGTCCAGCTGGCGCACCAGACCCAATCCAGCCCCAATTCTGGGTTTCTCCGCCACCCACCACCCCAGCACTGGGGAGTAAACCCCAGAACTGGGACCATTGCCCCACCTCACCCAGCCGATGACGTGTGAATTTTTTCCACGCTCTTAGCACAGGCATCCAACTTTTTCACAATCCGTCATACGCCCTTACAAATCCTGAGATGCAGCGGTATCGGGTACCGCCTTCGTCGTAGCGCAGAGGGATGGTTCCCGGCGGCGACAAGCCGGTTCGCCGGCGGCCTTGGCACGCGCCATGCGGAATGGGTCCTGCAGGCTGGGGGATCCAGCCAAGGCATCGACAAACCCGCCGCCGGGGATACCAAGCCCCCCGCCCGGCAAGCCACCGCAGACCAGGAGACAGACACATGTTCGCTCGCCTCACCACCCTCGCCGCCGCCGTTGCCGGCCTCGCCCTCGCCCAGCCCGCCCTGGCCCTGGACGTGCCGATCGAACTGGAAGGCACGATCGAGAACATCATCCCCGCGGACGACTCGATCACCGTCATGGGCATCACCGTCACCGTGCCCCGCACGGCCAACATCACCACCCCGACCGCCAACATCAACCAGGTCGCGGCCGATATCGGCGCGTCGATCGGCCGCCCCAATGTCAAGCCGCTGGTCCTGCTGCGGCGCTTCCGTGACGGTGGCGCCGACGTGCTGCCGGCGCAGCTGCCGGGCCGCAACCAGGTCGGTTTCCTCGGCGCGACGACGACCATCGTCGGCAGCGCGACGATCAACGACGTGACCGGCGCCATCGAGTCGATCACCGCCACCGACGTGTTCGTCGAGCCGGCCGAGAACGTCATCCTCGGCGCCCTGATCAGCGCCTCCTGCACGACCCCGATGTGTGACGGCGCCGGCGACAGCATCTCGATGCTCGGCACGCCCTCGATGCCGGTCTCCGACCCGCGCATCCCGACCGTGCCGCCCACCAACGAGTTCGGCTTCGGCATCGACCTCAGCCTGGTCGCCTCGCCGATCCCCGGGTCCGTTGGCGGCTACTACGGCGATGACGCGGCGATGCACTACCACACCCTGATCCTCGACGTCGGCACCGCCGGCACCGAGTTGCTCAACCAGGGCGCCGAGGTGGCGATCGACCGCGCCAGCTGCCGCGACCGGGGCGGCGAGCTCGAGATCGAGATCCGCGGCGCCGTGCATGACCCCGCCGACGGCACGGTGAGCTTCGCCGATCCGGCCAGCGGCTTCCTGCTCGGCACGGTGGACACCGACGTGGTGATCGACGAAGTCACCAACCTCGCCACCCGCTTCGGCACCTTCCGCTTCCGTGCCGACGTCAATGACCCGGCCGGCCTCGGCTGCCCGACCTCCGTCGTCGCCACGGCCCTCGACGGCGGCGGCGTCACCACCACCGCGCCGATGACCATCGACTGAGCCCCTTCCACCCCTGGAAGTGTCCTTGCGGGGGCCGCCTGGCGGTCCCCGCTGTTTTGTTCACGCGCCCGGCGGGCATATCGCGGCGCGCCGGACATCACAGTCGTTCGGGATATCCTTCCCACGGCAGGCGCCGGGTGCGCAACAATAGCGGCCCAACGACGACTTCGCCGCGAGCCTGCCCGATCCGATGCGCACCTCGACCGCCGCCCGCCCCACCCGGAATCTTCTGTCCCGTCTGCTTCTGGCCTTCACCCTGATCGCCATCCTGCCGTTCCTGGTCGTCGGGGCGATCGGCGTCCAGCTGGTCCGCAGTGCGGCCCACGACGATGCGCTGACCCGCTACCAGGGCGATGTACAGCGAACCGGGGCCGACCTGGGCCTTCGCCTGACCCGTCGCGCCGAAGACCTGCGCCGCTTTGCCCAGTCGGCCGCCCTGCGCCAGCTGGTCTCGCAGCTCGGCGAGCCGCGCGGACCGAGCGAGGCCACCACCAACCGGGCCAGCGAGGACATGGCGGACTTCCTCGCCACCCACCCCAAGGCGTCCCGGCTGCGGCTGGTGTCACGGGACGGCCGCACGCTCCTGCAGGCCGATCGCGGCGCCCCGCCCCCCGACGCCAGCGCCACGCCGGACGGGCTGGGGCGCGACGACGAGGAAACCCTGAAGGTGGTGCTGACGATGGGCCCCCAGCGCCTGTTCGTCTCGCCCCTGCTCCTGCGCGACGAGGCCGCCGCCCAGGGCCCCGCCCGGCTGCAAGTGGCAGCGGGGGTGGCGGATGTGGGCGGCGCCCCCCAGGCGGCGCTGATGATGGATCTGCCCATCGAGGCCCTGATCGGCGCCATCACGACGCCGGAGAGCCTGCGCGGGGCCCGGCTTCACCTCCTCGACCGATCCGGGCGCATGTTGCGCTGGCAGGGTGCCTCGGCGCCCGTACTGGTACCGGCCGTGCAGGCTGGCGACAGCCTGCCGCGGGTGGTCGCCGACCAGGTCATGAGCACCAGCCAGGGGCTGCTCGAGGCGGGCAGCGAGTTTGTCGCCTGGAGCACCATCCGGCCAGAGCTGTCCGCCATTACGAATGCCGCGGCGCCGCTGCGGTGGAGCCTTGCCGCGGCCTCGCCGGAGGTGGCCCCTTCGGACGCCACGGGCGCCATGTGGCTGTGGTACCTGGTGCTGGCCCTCCTCCTCGCGCTGATGACCGGCGTGGGCCTGCAGATCACTCGCCGGGCCCTGCGCCCCCTGCCAGCGCTGGCATCGGAAGCGGCCGAGATCGCCGGCGGCGCCGTATCGAAGCGCATCGAGCCGGCCAACTGGGAGCCGCTGCGCAGCCTCGCCCTCAGCATCAACACCCTCGCCGATCAGGTCGAGGACCTGCAGGAGAGCAACCACAGCGCGGAGCAGGACCAGAACCGCAGGCAGGATGCGACCACGCGCCAGCTCGTGATGGAGATGGCCGAGCTCACTTCCCTGTTTGACCGGCTGCCCTGCGGCATCCTGCTGCTGGACCGGGACGGACGAGTCGAGCGCAGCAACGCGCCGGCCGCGGCACTGCTCGGCATCGACCAGCAACGCCTCCACGGCGGCTGGCTGCCCGGCTTCGTGCCGCCCGTCGAAGCCATGCTGGGACACGAGGGCCGCGATCGGGCCCGGATCCCCCTGCGGGGCGAGCCGGTGGACCTGCAGGTGTCTCCCCTGTCCGACAAGGAGGGCAGCACCGTTCAGTACGTGCTGACCCTCCAGCGGCCCCTCCAGGATGCGGCCCCTGCCGATGATCCGCTCGGCACCGTCGGCGCGCCGATGCTGCACGAGTGCGTCCAGACCCTTCGCGGGATGGTCGGTCGCTCCCTGTCGGGCATGCACGCCATGTCGCGGGCCCTCCTGAAGGAGACCAGCCAGGACGACGCACACCACAGGCACCTGACCCGGCTGGAATCCGAGATGTCACGCCTCACCGAGCGCATCAAGCCGCTGATGGCAATTGGAGAGGCGCGCCCGCCGGCCCTGACGGCGGTCGCCACCTGCGACGCCGTGCAGGAGGTCGTCGAGCAGCTCAAGTCCCGCGCCGAGCGCCTGGGCGTCGCGCTCGATGCCGGCGCGGTGCCGTCGGACCTGCCCGATCTGGGCGCCGACCCGGTCCGCTTGCGCGAGCTGTTGCTGCACCTGTGCCTGAATGCCTTCGACGCGATGCCCGAAGGCGGCTCGCTGCATTTCGCGGCCGAAGCGGCGGGCGCCACCGTGGCCCTGACCATCAGCGACACCGGCGAGGGCATTCCCGACGACCGGCTGCCCCGCATCTTCGAGCCCTTCGTGACGTCACGACCGGGCCGGCTCGGGCTCGGACTGGCCTGCGTGCGCCGCATCGTGCAGCAGCATGGCGCGGAGATTCGCATGGCCACGGCACCGGGCAAGGGCACCCGCTTCCGCATCACCTGGCCCGTGGCCGGCGGCGTCACGCTGCCAGAGGAGACAGACGGCCGCCCTCGCTGAGGCGCGCCCTCAGCCGACCAGTTCGAGGGGCAGGCGCCGGGCATACTTGACCCGGCGCAGCATCAGCGAGGAGGTCAGCGAGGCCACGCCCGGGAGCTGCCGCAGGCGGCCATGGACGAGCTCTCCGTAGGCATCCAGGTCGCGCGCGACGACATGCAGCAGGTAGTCGGCGTGTCCGGTGATGTTGTGGCAGGCCAGCACTTCGGGCACATCGCGCAGGGCGTCCTCGAAGGCCGAGGGCTCCTCGCCCCGGTGATTCGCGAGGCGGACGAGGACGAAGGCCACCACCCCCAGCCCGAGCTTGCGCCGGTCGAGAATGGCCTGGTAGCCGACGATGACCCCGTCATCCTCGAGCCGTTTGACGCGGCGCCAGCAGGCCGCCTCGCTCATGCCCACGCGCGCCGCCAGGCTGGCGTTGCTGATACGGCCGTCTTCCTGCAGGGCGGCAAGAATCTCGACATCCTGCGCATCTCGGGTTTCATTCGGCATTTTCTTTCCCGTAGCGAGCACAATCCACAAGTTTCTTTCGATACTGCCGCTTTCTGAGACGACAAGGAAAGGCTATTTCCGGGGCGATCCGTCATACTTCCACAAATTCACAAAATGACACCTCCCCAATCCCGACAGCATGCCATCCGACCCGGACATCATTCCCTTTGGCCACCCCCAGCTCGACCGGGCGCGGGGCGCCCTTGCCCGGCTTGCCGATCGACTGGCGCAGTGCCGCCGCGTCGGTGGCGCGAGCGAGGAGATCAGCGACCTGCTCTCGCGCTTCGTCAGCGAGGCCTACCGCTACATCACGCTGGAGGAGACCTGGCTGAAAGACGCCGGGTATCCGGCCCTCGAGGCGCACCTGCTCGAACACCAGCGGATCATCGAGATGCTGGCTCAGGCGAGCATGGACGTGATGCGTGCGCGCCCCGACGCGGTCGAGCGGCTCTGCGAGTCCCTTGAGGCGCATTTCATCGAGCACATCCGGGGTCGCGACGGCCAGATCGCGCGCTTCGTGGCCAGCCATCCGGAGACCGTCAAGACGCGCGGCTGAGCGTGCCGCGTTTCGCGCTGCGCCTGCAGCGCACATTGTCTCCCGGCCACATCGGGTCTACCACGTAATAAGGTAATACCCGACAGGACCTGCCGGATGCACCCTCGCCATGTGCTTCTCGTCGCCTGCCTGGCTGCCGCCAGCGCGGGCCAGGCGCTCGCCCTCGCCCCGAACCCTTTGGTGCACCCGGTCGCAGGGCGTGTGCATCTGCCTCTGACCCTGGCGATGCCGGAGTTGAGCCACTGGACCTGCTGGCGCAGCTTCCAGGATGTGACCGGCTTCGACGAGTGCGACAGTCAGGCCGTGCTGTTCATCGAGGGCTTGCCTGTCGGCACCCGCCAGATCCGGGTCGAATGCCGCCACGAGCTGCACTACGTCACCCGCCGCGACTCGGGGAACGAAGCTTCGCTCGGCATCCGCGAGCAGGCGACGGTCTCGCGCCAGACGGTCGCGGTGCAGGGCGAGGCGGCCTATGTCAGCGTCAGCGCGCATCTGGGCCTTCGCGCTGGACGCGGCACGCCGACCCACTACTGGCAGGGTCCCCTGCGCTGCGAGGTGCTGGGGGTTCTGCAGTAGGCCCGTGCGCCGGTCGCGTGCGGCTCAGGGCGCGAGCGTCGTTCCGCTGATCACCGGTTGCCCGTCGGCGGCCAGCACGAACATGCCGGGCAGGCCAGAGGTCTCGAAGCCGGCGCTCGGGTTGCGGGCCAACTGGCTGTCCGTCAGCGACATCGTGCCGCTGCGGTCGTTGCTGACGTAGAAGATCGCGCCGCCCCCTTCGTTGGCCGTATTGTCCGTGACGGTCGTGCCGCAGACCGACAGATCCATCGCCGTGCCATCCATGTAGATCGCGCCACCGCTGCCTCCGCCCGCGGTGCCGGCGCGCGCCGGGTTGGCGCCGTCGCCGATGGCCCGGTTGTGGCTGAAATGGCTGTTGTAGATCGCGAACGAGGCGTGCAGGCCGGACAGGCCGCCCCCGTTGGCGCAGACGTTGCCGTCGTCGGCGCTGCCACCGAAGGTCGAGGCAATGACCCGCAGCGGTGCGGCCGGCATGCCCACGGCCCGCAGTGCGGCGCCGCCGAGGTCGGGCCCCAGGGCCTCGCAGCGGTTGCGGCGGAAGGCGACCCGGTCTACGGTCAGGCGGCCGCCGCGGGCGAAGATGGCGCCGCCGCCCAGCACGTCGTCCCGGCCGTAATCCTGCCCGCTCGAATCACCGTCGACCATCGCCAGGTCACGAATCGTGGTGTGCGGGTTGTCCTGCAGGTCGCAGCGGGTCGAGGTCCAAACCAGGGCCGGGTCGCAGGTGTTCTGGTACAGGATGCGGCGGGTTCCGCCGCCGCTCAGGGTCACCTTGCCACCGCCATCGAGGATCAGATCGGGACGGTCGTTGAAGACCCGCGCGGTCTCGGTCATGGTGATGATCACCGGCGCATCGCCACAGGCGAATGTGACCCATCCGCCGGCCGCCACCGCGGCCACCACCGCGGCGCCGGTGCAACTGTCCGGGGTGCCGTCGCCCACCACCGTTGCAGGGGGTTGCGCCGCGAGGACCGGATCCGGGTAGTCGGGCACCACGCACGCACCGGCCGGATTGCCGGTCACGGCGCCCGTCCCGCTGTCCACCACGGCCCCGCCCGAGCCGCCTCCGCCCGATGCGGATCCCTCGTCTGCGCCGCCCCCACCGCCCCCGCCGCCGCAGCCGGCAACGAGAAGTAGGGCCCCTGCCGCGGCCGCGCCGCGCATCCACCATGTCGATGTCTTCATCGCGCCGAGGCTAGCGAGCGCACGGTTCGGCGGCAAGCGTCGTGTTGCTACAAAGCGTTAGACTGCGCCGACGCGGCCGGCTGCGCCCCACCGCCCCGGCCACCGCCTCGGGAGAGCCCCATGATCCGCCTCTACCAGTTCCCGCCCGGCTTCGGATTGCCCAACGCCAGCCCCTTCTGCATGAAGATCGAGACCTGGCTGCGGCTGGCGGGCCTGCCCTATGAAACCGACAACCGCGGCCTGGTGATGCGGGCGCCCAAGGGCAAGCTGCCCTTTATCGAGGACGACGGCACGCGCATCGCCGACTCGGGCTTCATCATTGAGCACCTGGTCCGGACCCACGGCGTCGACCCGGACGCCGGCCTCAGCGACGCCCAGCGCGCCACCTCGCTGGCCTTCACCCGCCTGCTGGAGGAGCACCTCTACTGGGCCGTGGTCCATACCCGCTGGTTCGAACCCGAAGGCTGGCGCCGGACCCGCGAGACCTTCTTCGGCGCGATGCCGCTGCCGATGCGCCTGCTGGTGCCCGCGCTGGCCCGCCGCGGCCTGCGGCGTCAGTTGATGGGCCACGGCATGGGACGCCACAGCCGCGACGAGATGATGGCCCTGGGCTGTCGCGACATCGACGCCGTCGCCGACCAGCTCGGCGACAAGCCCTGGTTCCACGGCGATCGCCCCTCGACCATCGACGCCACCCTGCACGCCTTCCTCGCCAACCTGCTGTGGGTGCCGATCGATTCCCCCATCAAGGCCCATGCCGCCGCGAAGCCCAACCTGACGCCCTACTGCCAGCGGGTGCACACCCACTGCTTCGGCACGCCGCCCCCCGCGTGAAGCCCATGCGATACCGCGCATGGGCGGGCATCGTGGCGGCCACGCTCGCCCTGGGCACCCACGCCGCCACGGACGCCTCCGGCATCCGCGTCGATGACGGCGCCCGCGCCATCGCCCTGTCCCCCGCCCCGGATCAGCCGCCCGAGGCGCTGATGTTCGAGCATGCCGGCCTGCCGGTGGCGGTCGCGCGGCGCCTCGTCGTGCGGGCGCAGACCGAGGCCTTTGCCGCCCGCCTGGTCGCCAGCGGCGAGGGCGGCGTGGTGAGCCTGCTCGCCGAACTGGGGGACGAGGCGCTTTTCCTGCTGCCCCTCGAGCCGGCCCACGACCCCTTCGAGGCCGCCCGGCGAGTGAGCGCCTGGCCCGAGGTGATCTACGCCCAGCCCGACCTGCTGTTCGCCACCCGCGCCACCGGCGGGCAGCGGCCCAGCTACGACATGGATGGCTTCGACCTGGCCCGCACGATCGGCCTCGGCGCGGCGTGGCAGCACAGCGTCGGGCGCGGCGTCACGATCGCGGTGATCGACGACGGCTTCGACCTGTCGCACCCCCAGTTCGCCGGGACCGCGCTGCCCGATGGCGTGAAGGCCTTTTCCGACGCGACCGGCAGCCGCCACCACGGCACCCGCGTGGCCGGCATCCTCTTCGGGCGGCATGACGGCGCGCCGCCCGAAGGCATCGCACCGGAAGCGACCCTGCTGCCGATTGCCGCCCGCGACGGCTGGACCTCGACCCTCGTCGCCGCCTTCGCGCTGGCCTTCGACAGCGGCGCCGACATCATCAGCGCCAGCTGGGTCATCCCCCACGCCACCCGCCCCCTGCGCGACCTGATCGCGCACCACCTGGACCCGGCCGGCGGCGGGCGCGGCGTCCTGGTCGTCGTCTCGGCCGGCAACAGCGCCCGATCCCGCTTCCCCGACGGCCTGATCCACCTCCCCGGAGTGGTCCCGGTCGCGGCCACCGACCACGCCCTGCGCCCCCTCTTTCTCGACCCGGACCTCACCGAGCCGCTGTGCGCGCCCGGCATGCTCGACACGGTGTCCACGCTGCCCGACCGGGCCACGGAGAAGCTCGGCGCCAGCTCCGCAGCCACTCCGGTGGTGGCCGGCATCCTGGCGCTGATGCGGGCCGCGAACCCGTTGCTCGACCGGCGCAAACTTGTCGAATTTCTGGGTTCAAGTTCTCGCCCCTCGCTGCCGTTAGATCCGGACCGCCGTTGTCGCGTCGTCGACGCCGGCGCTGCCCTTGCGGCAGTCGACAATCCGATCCGCCCAGCGGACACCGAGCGAGACCGTGACCCAGCCCGATCACGCAGCAGCCCCCCCGACTGACGACGAAGCCCGCGAGCCAGACTTCAGCTGCCTCGCCTCCGAGGGCTTCCATACCCTCCTCAAGACCCTCGGCATTTCGCTGGTGCTGACCTCCTACCAGGCCAACCGGGTGATCCTGGTGCGCGCCGGCGAGGACCAGCTCAACATCAGCCTCAAGGCCTTTCCTCGGCCGATGGGCCTGGCGGTGGATTCGCAGCGCATCGTCCTCGGCATCCACGCCCAGCTGATCGACTTCCGCCGCTTCGACGCGGTGGCGCCCGACCTCGAGCCCGTCGGCCAGGTGGACGCCTGCTTCGTACCGCGCAGCACCCACATCACCGGCATGATCAACGTACACGACATCGCCTGGGGCGACGCCGGCCTGTGGGTCACCAACTCGGCCTTCTCCTGCCTGTCGCTGATCCGGCCGGACAGCAGCTTCGTGCCCATGTGGAAGCCGCCCTTCATCAGCGCGCTGGTCAACGAAGACCGCTGCCACCTGAACGGCCTGGCGATGCGCGACGGTCAGCCGCGCTACGTAACGATGTTCAGTGACCACGACGACGCTTCGTACTGGCGCAAGGAACGCACGCCGGTCGGCCGCCTCATGGACATCGAAGGCGATCGCATCCTCGTCGAAGGTCTGTTGATGCCGCACTCGCCCCGCTGGTGGCAGAACCACGTGTACTACTGCAATTCCGGCCACGGCACGCTGTGCCGGATCGACCCGGAAAGTGGCGCCCACGAAGACCTACTCACGCTTCCCGGATTTACACGGGGCATGGCGTTTCATGGCCCACTGATGTTCCTGGGCACCTCCCGCTCGCGCCGCTCTACTGCGGCCGCGCAATTGCCCCTCAATGCAAGTCACCCGGAAACGGTCGCGGGCCTGTATGTGATCGACATCGAACGCGGAGAGATCCTCGAGCGGCTCGAGTTCACCGGTGACGTGAATCAGATATATGACGTCGGCGTGATTCACGGGCCGACCTTCCCGGACTTGCTCCATATCGACGACGAATTGGTTTCGTCGATCTTCGAATTCCCTTCCCTGGGCAGCCAAACACCCACAGAAGTCGCAACGTGACCGATATCCGTCTGAAGCCCACACCCATCCAGACCCCTCCGACGATGCGGGTGTCCCGGACGAGTGCGCTGGGCAAGGCCGGCGCTGCAATGGCGGTGCCCCTTCTGGCCGCGTGCGCAGTCGCGCCAGGGGCGAATTCCAGAGTGTCGTTCTCTCGAGGGGGCACCCGTCGCACTTACGTTGCCAGTGCGCATACCGCTGTCTCCGCGCCTGCAGACGGCGTCTATTCGTCCAATGCACATTCCCAGGGCGATCAGGCCGACATCGGCACCGTGCAATCGTTTCTCAAAGACTTGCGAGAAAACCGTCGCGTTCGCTCGAGCCGCACTCTGTCGGCCGCACTTGTCGGTGACACGGGTAGCGCTTCGCGCGCGACATCCTCGTTTGCCGGAATTCGCGGAACGGGCACGTGCTCGACCTCAGGGTCACCAGGCACGTGTATCGACACGACTCGTGCCAGTACGTGTAGCTTCCATTCGGACTGTACCGGCCCCGCCGTACCATCCAGCGATAACGACGGCACCCTGGTCGCCGCCGCAGGCGTCACCGAGCCCATCAACCTCCCCACCACCGCCTCGGGCAGCGGCAACAAGATCAACGTCTTCGACTTCAAGATTCAGGACGGCGGTGGCGGAGATGGCTTCACGCTGGACGTCAGTGAGATCCGCCTGAACCTGACCGGCACGGCCTCGGGCAACTTCTCGAAGCTCCGCTTCGGGCTCTCCGGCTGCGCAACAAGAGCCGACATCGCCCCGTCCGGCACTACCGTCACCTTCTCCGGCCTGACCGTCAGCGTCGCCGATGGCGGCTCGACCACCTGCACGGTCAGCGCCTACTGGAACGACAACACCGGCATCACCGACAACCAGACCCTGACCCTCGGCATCGACGGCGACACGGACCTGACGATCAACACCAGCAAGACGACCATGACCGGCACCAACACCAACGTGTCGACCGGCGCCATGGCGACCTCCGTCACCGCCACCAAGCTGGCATTCTCGACGGCGCCCTCCTCCGGCGATGCCTCTGGTCTGGCAATGACGCCCTTCGCCGTCTCTGCGACCGATGCGGTCGGCAACGTGGATACCGACTACAGCACCAACGTGAACGTCTCCAAGAGTGCGGGCCTGGGCGCCGTATCGGGCACCACGACGGTGGCACCGGTCTCGGGCGTGGCCACCTTCAGCAACGTGGTCTACACCGCCACCACCGATGGCGAATCCTTCGCGCTCGCCGCCGATTCGGGCGCTTTCACGACGATCACCTCCAGCGCGCTGTTGTCCGACGTCGTCGCCACCCAGCTGGTCTTCTCGCCCGCGCCCACCTCGGGGGACACCTCGGGCGCGGCGATGACGTCGTTCGCCGTCAGGGCTGCCAACGCGGATGGCACCATCGACACCGACCACACCAGCAACGTCGTCATCTCGAAGAACGCCGGATCCGGCGCGATTTCGGGCACGACGACGGTGGCGGCGACTTCAGGCGTCGCCACGTTCAGCAACGTGGTCTACTCGGCGGCAGCAGACGGCGAATCCTACGTTCTGGATGCGGACTCGGCCGCCCTGCCGACACTCACGTCCGCCTCTCTGACAGCCGACGTGGTCGCTACCCGGCTCGCGTTCTCGACCGCGCCCACATCGGGGAACGCGTCGGGCCAGACGATGACGAGCTTCGCCGTCGCCGGCGTCGATGCGAACGGCACCGTGGATTCCGCCTACAGCCTCGATATCACCGTTTCCAAGAGCAGCGGTGCCGGCGCCGTGTCGGGCACGACGACGGTCACTCCCACCTCGGGCGTGGCCACGTTCAGCAACGTGGTCTATACGGCCGTCAATGACAACGAATCCTTCGCCTTGAGCGCGGATGACAGCGTGTTCACCACGCTTACCTCCAATGCGCTCCTGTCCGATGTCGTCGCCACCAAGCTTCTCTTCGCGACCCAACCCTCGCCCCTGTCGCTGACGAGCGGCGCAGCCCTCGACTTCACGACCGATCCGGTGGTCCGGGCCGTCAACGCCGACAACGCCGTCGACACCGACTATGCGACCAGCATCGTGCTGTCGGAGATCAACGGGGCCGGTTCGGCGACGATGACCGTCACCGGCGACACGGACGGCAATGGCAGCACCGTCACGCTGTCGCCCACCTCGGGGGCGGTCACCTTTACCGGCCTGACGCTGACCTACACCAATTCCGGCTCGAGCGCCGAGACCTTCAACCTGCAGGCCACCTCGGGCGGGCTCACAGCGGCAAGCTCAAGCCAGCTGAGCTCCGGCATCCCGTCGATCACCAGCGCCACCTACAACGCGGGCACGGGCGTTCTGGTCGTCACCGGCAGCAGCTACGTCGCCAACGGCTCAGGCGCCGACGTGGACGCGAGCACGCTGACGCTACTGGGCGAAGGTGGCGCGACCTACACGCTTACCGACACGGCCGACGTCGAGCTCAACAGCCCCACCCAATTCACGCTGACCCTGTCGGCAACCGACAGGGCTGCGATCGGCCTGATCCTCAACAAGGACGGCACCCTCTCCACCGACATCACGACCTACACCCTGTCGGCGGCAGACAACTGGCTCACCGACGCCAGCCTTACCAGCGACATCAGCGATCCCAGCAACCCCGTTACGGTCTCGAACGTACCGATCCCGACGATCACCAGCGCCACGCTGAACCTCTCCACCGGTGTGCTGGCCGTCACCGGCACGGGGTTCTCAAGCCGCGCCGGCGCGGCCAACGACATCGACGTGACAAAGCTGGTGCTGTCCGGCGAGGACGGCAGCACACACACCCTGACGTCCGCCAGTGTCGAGGTCACTAGCACCACGGCGTTCTCGGTCACGCTGAACGCCAGCGACCAAGCCGCGGTCACGACCTTCCTGAACAAGAATGGCACCCTCTCGACCGGCGGCGCCACCTACAACCTGAACGCCCAGGAGGACTGGGCGCGCGGTGCCGACGCGGCACTCAACGTCGCGGACGCCCTGAACGGGGTGACGGTCTCCAACGTCGCCCCGTCGGCGATCACCAGCGCCACCTACAACGTCAACACCGGCACACTGGTCGTCACCGGCACCGGCCTCAAGTCGCTCACCGGCCTCACCAACGACATCGATGCCTCGCTGCTGACCTTCACCGGCGAAGGCGGCGCGACCTATCAGCTGACCTCGACGGCCGACGTGGAGATCACCAGCGCCACGTCCTTCACCGTCACGCTGGACGCCACGGACAATGCAGCGGTCGCGCAGATCGTCAACAAGGCCGGGACGAGCTCGACCGGCGGCACGACCTACAACCTCGCCGCGGCCGAGGACTGGGCGACCGGCGACGACCTGCTCGTCAATGTGGCCGACGCCAGCAACGCCGTCACTGCATCCGGCGTACCGACACCGACCCTCACCGCCGCCGCCTATGACGCCAGCACCGGCGTACTGACGGTCACCGGCACGGCCTTCACATCCCTCGCCGGCGCCAACAACGACATCGACCTCACGAAACTGACCCTGACCGGCGAAGGGGGCGCGAGCTACACGCTGACCTCGTCGGCTGTCGATATCACCAGCCCTACGGAATTCTCCGTCACGCTCAACGCGGCCGACCGGCAGGCCCTGGGGCCAATCCTCAACAAGGCGGGCGCCACCTCGACCAGCGGCACAACCTACAACCTCGCCGCTGCCGACGACTGGGCTGCCGGCGCCGACGCGGCGGTGAATGTGGCCGATCTCACCGGCAACGGCGTGACCGTCTCGAACGTGGCTGCGCCGACGATCACCAGCGCAACCTACGATGCCGCTAGCAAGGCCCTGACCGTGACCGGCACCGGCTTCCCGGCATTCGCCGGCGCTGGCAACGACATCGACGTCACCAAGCTGACGATCGCCGGCGAAGGCGGGGGCAGCCATACGCTTGCCGCGTCGTCGAATGTGGACATCACCTCCGCCACCAGCTTCACGGTCACGCTAAGCGGCCTGGACATCACCTCGATCAACGGCCTGCTGACCAAGGACGGCACGGCCGCCGAGGGCGGCGCGACCTACAACCTAGCGGCCGCCGAGGACTGGGCGACCGGCGCCGACGCGGCGGCCAATATCGCCGACCTGACCGGCAACGGCATCACGGTCTCGAACTTCGCGGTGCCCGCCATCAGCAGCGCCACCTACGACCACGCCACCGGACAACTCACGGTAACGGGCACGCGCCTGGCTTCCGTCGCCGGTGCCACGAACGACATCGACGCCAGTCGCTTCACGATCACCGGCGAAGGTGGCGCAGCGCACACCCTGGCCGCCACGGCGAACCTGGATGTCGTCAGCGAAACCACCTTCACCCTGGCGCTCGGCGCCGCCGACCGGGCGGCGGTGGATACGCTGCTCAACAAGAACGGCACCACCTCAACCGGCGCGACCACCTACAACCTGGCGGCACTCGAGGACTGGAGCCTCGCCACCCCAGCGGCCCTGACCGTCGCAGACGTGACCGGCAACGGCATCACCGTCTCGAACGTGCCGCTACCGACGATCACCAGTGCCAACTACGACGGCACCACCGGTGTACTCGTCGTGACCGGCACCGGCATGCCGGCGCGCGCAGGCGCGGCCAACGACATCGACCTGTCGCAACTGCGCTTCACCGGCAAGGGGGGCGCCAGCTATACGCTGACCACGACCAGTGATGTGGAGGTCACCAGCAGCACCAGCTTCACGGCGACCCTCGCCGGCGCCGATCTGACGGGCGTCAATGCCCTGCTCGACCAGAACGGCACCTCGGCCTCGGACAGCACCGCGTACAACCTCGCCGCGCTGGAAGACTGGGCGACCGGGGCCGACGTGGCCCAGGTCATCGCCGACCTGAGCGGCAACGCCATCACGGTGGGCAACGCGGTGGACAGCGACGGTATCGCCAACTCGGTGGAGGACAGCGTGCCCAATCCCAGCGGCGGCGGCACGGGTGACGGCAACGGCGATTCGATCCCGGACAGCCAGCAGAACCACGTCGCCTCCCTCGCCACCGCGGTCGGCGGCGCGATGGCGACCATCGCAGCCGAGGACGGCACCACGCCGCTCACCGGCGTGGCAGCCCAGGCCGCGCCGGTGGACCCGCCGACGAACGTCACCTTCCCCTATGGCCTATTCAGCTTCACGCTGACCAGCGTGGCGCCCGGCGCGACCGAGACGGTGACCCTGTTCGTGCCGGCCAATTCGGCGATCAACGGCTACTGGAAGAAGAACACCTTGGGCAACTGGGTGAACATCGCCACCAGCGTCAGCCAGGTCGGCAACAAGACCCGCATCATGTTCCCGCTGACCGAAAGCGGCCTCTTCGACTTCGACGCCAACGCCACCACCATCACCGACCCGGGCGGCCCGGGCATCTTCGCCGGCGCCACGGCCATCCCGACCCTGTCGGAGTGGGGCATGATGCTGCTGGTCTCGCTGATGGGCCTCGGCGCCGCGCTGAGTCACCGCCGCCGCATCGACTGACAGGCCGCGGTCGCGCCCCGGGCCGAGCGGGGCGCGACCGGGCTGAACGTTCTTCGCCGGCGCGGGTCATTCGCCTGGACACGCGCCCGTCGCGGGCCTGTCCAGCGCGCATTCCTTCGGAGGAGAACAGGGCCGGGGCATGGACTCGCTGACTCAGATCGCCCTCGGCGCGGCCGTCGGTGGCGCCGTGGCCGGCCGGCAGTTCGGTCGCAAGGCCTTCGCCTGGGGTGCACTCCTGGGCACGCTGCCCGACCTCGACGTCTTCTATTCCCTCGGCGACCCGGTCAGCGACTTCACCTACCACCGCAGCGCGACCCACTCGCTGCTGGTTCACGCCCTGGCCGCCCTGCCGATCGCCTGGCTGCTGATGCGGCTCCACGCCGACAGCCGGGGGCAGCTGGCGCGGTGGACAGCGCTGGTCTTCCTGGTGCTCGCCACCCACGCGCTGCTCGACGCCTTCACCGTCTACGGCACGCAGCTGCTGTGGCCCCTCGACCCGACGCCAGTGGGCTGGTCCACGATCTTCATCATCGACCCGCTCTACACCCTGCCCCTGCTGGCCGGCGTGGGGCTTGCGGTGCGGCGGCCACCTGGGCTGCGCGCCAACGCGATCGGGCTGGCGCTGTCGAGCCTCTACCTGCTCGGGACGGTCGGCGCCAAGGCCGTCATCGACGCGCGCGCCCGGGAGGCGCTCGCCGGGCAGGGCCTCGGATCCGCCCGGGTGCTGAGCACACCCGCGCCCTTCAACGCGCTGCTGTGGCGCATCGTCGCGGTCGAACCGGCGACCTACCACGAAGGCTACCTGTCGCTCCTCGACCCGCCCGGGGCGCTGCGGTTCACGTCCTATCCGCGCCACCCGGAGCTGCTCGCACCGATCGCCGACAGCGCGCCGGTATCCCGACTCGACTGGTTCACCCGGGGCTTCAACGCCGCCGCGCTCGTGACCGGCGACATCGTGGTGACGGACCTGCGCATGGGGCTCGAGCCCGACTACATTTTCCGCTTCAAGGTGGGCCGGATGAGCAACCCGCACGCCTATCCGGTGCCCCCCGAGCGCCTGCCCGCCCAGCGGCCGATGGCTCGGGTGGCGTGGGTCTGGCAGCGCATCTTCGACCCGGCCGCTCCCCCGCAGCCGGCCCTTCAGCGGCCCTCGCAGGCCCCGGGCGGCTCCGCGTCGGGGAGGTAGCGCGCCCACTCCGCGTCGCTCAGCGTGCCGCCCGCACGGCGGCAACCCTCGGCCAGCAGGGCGTCCGCCGACCAGCGTAGCTGCCGCAGTTCGCGTCCGTCGAGCAACAGCAGGGCCCCGTCGCCGGGCATCCATGCCGACACCGGCGCAAGGCCGGCGACGGGCTCGACCAGGCGCTGCCCGTCGGCCACCGACCAGAGGCCGCGCAGGCCGTTGTCATCGAAGGCGAGCAGGTGCCCGCCCCCGGGCGAGACCCCCAGCGCGGTCGGCCCGGTGCCGAGCGAAATCCGGTCGCTGCTGTCCCGCGCCAGCGACCAGACCCGAACCCCGCCGGGTTCGCGCGCCAGCAGGCGGGATTCGCCCGCGAACACCAGCCCGCCAGGGGCCCTGCCCTCGTCCGGCCCGACGGCGAAGCGCCCGAGTTCGTCACCCCGCTGCGTGTCGAAGACGACGACGGCATCGCCACTGCGGGCGGCAAGGCGTGCGCCAGAGGGGCTGAAGGCCACCGCCTCGACCGGCGCATCGAAGGGCAGGGTCCGCGCGACCTGGCCACTTTGACCGTCCCACAGGCGCAGTTGCGCGCGCCCCGCGAGCCGCCATTCGCCTCCGTCACCCTCCCGCCAGCGGCTACCCTCGCCGCTCGCGATCCAGCGTCCGTCCGGTGTGCTGGCGAGGGCCCCGACCGGGTTGCCGTCACCGATCTCCCGCGCCGGGCCGTCGACCCAGCGCCACAGCCACAGCCGCGAGCGCATCCCCTCGCTGCCGACCCCGTCGCTGGCGAGGGCCAGCGCGCCGTTGCCCCGGTCGATGAAGCGCAGCGTGTCGGCGACGCCGGCGCCCACGAGGCGGGCCTCCGGCCAGTGCGCCACGCGGCGCCCGTCTGCCGCGTCAACCACCGAAACCTCGTTGTCTGCCACAACCAGAAGCCGCTCCCCGGCCGCGTCCACGTCACGGACCCGCGCCGGCGCGACCCCGGCGGCGGCCGGACGGGTCATCCAGCGCCGCGCCGCGGGCGGCAGCGCATCC